>JBBQPM010000002.1:0-151044 GCA_038217425.1 Gemmatales bacterium | reverse complement strand
CGGAAACCATTGGCGCGCCCGCCGCGCATTGAACGCAAATCGGCATGGACGCTCGCCCAGCCAGCGGCTATCCTGACGTTCATCGTCCGCGGTAAGGAGACCGACCAACATGCGCGTGGCCGTCAATCGCATCACCGCTCTGCGTCACAAAACCGGCATCGGTAACTACACCGATCAGCTCCTGGCAGGCTTCGCCCGGCTCGCTCCTCACGATCGATTTCTTGCGTTTCCCGGGCCCTGGACCTCCGCCGCCCTTCAGTTCGGCAAGCGCATGCGCGCGGGCAATGGCGGTCCGAGTTCGAGGTCGCGCTGGCAGACATGGAAGTCGCGCCTGTCGCGCAACCTGGCTCATGTTCAATTCCGCCTGTTCGACGCCCTCCATTCCTACGACCTTTATCATGAACCGAACTTCATTCCGTATCCGAGCCGAAAGCCCACGATCGCGACCATTCACGATCTCTCAGTGATGCTACACCCGCAATGGCATCCCCCGGAGCGAGTCGATTTTTACCGGAAGCATCTGGACCGCGCCCTGGAGCAGTGCCAGCACTTTATCGCCGTCTCGCAGTTCACGCGCGACGAAGCGTGCAAGCATCTGGGCATCCCCGCGGGGCAGATCACCTGCGTCCTCAATGGTTTTCCTCGCCCCTTGAGACTGGCGTCGAGCGAGGCCGCCCAGCAGCAGCGAAACGCGTGGGGCCTGCCCAAATCGTACCTGCTTTACGTCGGCACGCTGGAACCGCGGAAGAATCTGTCGATGCTCCTGCGGGCGTATGGAGCGCTCCCCGCGAGCCTGCGTGAGAAGACGCCGTTGGTGCTCGCCGGAGGCTGGGGCTGGAACGTGGAGGAACTGTATCGCGAGTTCCACGACACGGCCCGGCACCGCAATGTGATTCATCTAGGATACGTCCCGGATGATCGGCTGGCGGCGCTCTATCAAGGGGCCCGAGCGTTGGTATATCCATCGCACTACGAAGGCTTCGGGCTGCCGGTGCTGGAGATGTTGGCCATGGGGGGCGCGGTGCTCTGCTCGACCGCAGGCGCGCTGGTGGAACTCGTGGGGCGCGATGGCATCTTCGTGGAGCCGGGGGATGAAGCCGGTTGGCGCGAAGCGCTGGAACTGCTCATGACGGATGAGGATTGGCTGGCGCGGATGCGTCCGCCGCACGCCGAGCTTTATCGCGGCCTGACCTGGGAGCAAACCGCCGCTCAGACGCTTGATGTCTATCGCCGAGTCCTGGGCTTTGCGGAAGTCGAGAGTTCCGCAGTCACGGCGTCAATTCCTTATAAGCTTCCTCGCTGAAACCGATGTAAAGCGTCTTGCCGCGGCGCAGCGTCGGCGCCCGCAAATTGCCGGTTGGGCCCAGGAGATGAGCGAGCAACGTCTCGTCATCCGGGGCGTCTTTCGTCATGTCGAAGGTCACGATCTTCTTGCCGCGGGCCGCGACGATCTTGGTAGCCGCCCTGGCGAGGGCGAGCGCCTCGTCCTGCCCTTTGCGAACTTTGCCGGCGTCCGTCATCTCGCTCACGGCGAGCGCGTGCTGCGCAAGGTACGCGCTGGCACGCTGACAGGTCGTTCAAGATTTGCGCTGGTACATCCAGTCGATGGCCATGAATGCGTCTCCTCGGTGAATGGGATTCTTTCATGATAGGCAGGCGACGGGAAATTTCTCGCAAAGTCCTCTTGACCAATGTGCAAGACCCCGCTATTACGCCCCGCCTCAGAGAGAAAAGTTCGCTTGGGCTCAGGGGGAGCCGAGCGCATCGTTCATAGCGGGGGAGGGGTTTACCATGCGGATCAACGCTCAGACTCGATTCGGTTGGCTGCGGATGCGAACCTGGCTCTGCGGACTCGCCAGCGCGGGCATCCTGAGTTGGGCTTCTTTGCCCGCTCTTGGCCAAGCGCCGCCGGCGCCGAACAATCCACGCGTCATCATGATGCGCAGCGCCAACATCAAAATCCCTATCCTCGTCGATCCGCAAGATCGGCCCAACCTCGAAAGCATTCACCTGTTCGCCAGGGAAGGCGGAGCCAAGGCGCCGTGGATCCACAAGGAACGCGTCACGCCCGATCAGTCGCACTTCCTCTACAACGCCGCGGGCGACGGCGAATACTGGTTCAGCACCGTCTCCGTCGACAAGAACAACAAGGCCACGCCCGGCAACCTCGATCAGGTTCCTCCCGGGCTCGTCATCGTCGTCGACACCCAGCCGCCGAGCCTCGACGTCAGACTCCTGCAAACTCAGCCCGAAGGGATCTTCGTTCAGGTCGACGCCCGCGATCCGTACCTCGACCCCAGCAGTCTGCAGTTTCACTATCAAACGCTGAACAAATCCTGGCAACCGCTCGATCCCACGCCGCAGCGCAAAGACACGTTCTGCATTCCGTCCCAGGCGGCGTTCACCGGCATGGTCAAAGTGTCCGCCCAGGATCAGGCCAAGAACCTTAAGATTCACGAGGTGAATCTCAGCGCCCCCGTCCCGAAGCTACCGACGCCGACGACCGCCAACGTCGCCCCGGCGCTGCCTACGGTGCTCCCCGAGACCAAGGTTCTGGAAGAAACCGTCATGGTCGACGGCAAACTCCTTCCGCCCGAACAGGCTCGTGAGTTTCTCAAGGCGCTGCGTCAGCAAGACGCGGCCAAGGCGCCGGAGATTCAGCGAACGTCGGCGACTGTACCCGCCGGCACGCATGAAACCAAGAGCGTGAAACGGACCGAAGTCCCCGTGACGTCGCAGCCGGAAATTCAGGTGCAGCGCCAGCTCGTCAATGACACCCGGCTCTACCTCGATTACGCCCTCGACGCGCAAGGCGCTGGCGGCGTCGGCAAGGTCGACTTTTGGCACACCCGCGATCGCGGCAAGTCCTGGCACTTTCTCGCGACCGATCCCAAAAAGCAAAGCCCCGCGGAAATTCGGCTCCCCGAGGAAGGTCTCTTCGGCATCAAGATCGTCGTCGCCAATCAGCGCGGCTTTGGCGCCGAGCCCCCCAAGGCCGGCGATCAACCCGACTGGTGGGTCGAAGTCGACAAGACGTCGCCGCGCGTCAAGCTCACCGATCTCAAGACGGGTACCCGCGACGACAACTTCGCCGTCCACGTCTCCTGGAGCGCCGACGACAAGAACCTTGCCGACGACCCGATCGAAATCCTACATGCCCCGGCCCGCGAAGGCCCGTGGACCTCGATTGTCAAGGGCCTCAAAAACGACGGCCAATACCGCTGGAACGCGCCGATGGACATCGGCAAGGAAGTCTACATCCGCGTCGTGGCCCGCGATCAGGCCGGCAACGCCGCCCTTTCGGAAATCACGAAGCCCTGGCCGCTCGACGACGGTTCGCGTCCGGTGGCGATCCCGCGCGGCGTGAGCACGATGCCGCCGATGGCGCAGCCGCTCAACCCGCTGCCGATCACGCCGTTGACGCAGGCGCCCAACAAATTAGAGGTGATGTCGATCCCGATGGCGCCGCCCATGTCGACCGCCCCGCTGTCGAGCCAGTCGGTTTCGCCGACGGTCCTCATCACGCCGCTGCCCGCCCCGCCCGTCCCGGCGGGAATGCGGTCGCAACCGACCAACAACATCTTCCAGCCGACCGAGATTCGGCGAAACTAACGCGCGGCGCGCAAATAATCGCTCGATTGACAGCAAGCTGACAGAGCCCGCAGCGCAAGCAAGGATCGAATTTCGGCCTTGCTTGCGCTGCGGGCTCCCGAGCGGAAATTAACGAGCGGATACTAATCGGACAGCGCCACTTTTCACGATCGGCGAGGCTGATTTTTGACTGCGTAGACGTTCGTGGCTCTAAATGGGGCGTCCTGTATTTGGCCTGAAGGGCCGACTCTTATAGCCCAGGCCATGAGGCCTGGGTAACATGTAATGCTTGGATCAGCCCTGAAGGGGCCGCTCGACCGCACGTGTCTGTCGAGCGGCCCTTACAGGGCCGACTCCAGACATCGACGTACCCAGGCCTCACGGCCTGGGCTATAGGAGACGGCCTTACAGGCCGAAGGGAATTGCTCCCGTCGTCATTGCCCGCGATAAAAACTGGCGCTGGCCAACTAACGAGCGGAATTCGTTTAGCGCTCGCGAGGGTTCTTGCGAGCGCTAAACGAGGTTTGTCTTTCGCTCGTTCAGGAAAACATGCAGCGGCGCGTAACGCCAATCGACCTGCAGTTCGTCCGCCAGATCTTTGAGTTGGGCCAGGTGCTTTTCCGTGATCTCCTGGCTCCGTTCCTGATAGGCCGGATCGCAGTAATAGACCCGGCACGCGAGCGGCCTGGGTTCGCGGGCGGTACACAAAAGCTCTTTCTGAAACGGACAGAACTCCGGTGACACCGGAGTGTCATAAGCCGGGGCCGACTCGAGTAGCACGTCGGCTTCGAGGTTGCTCAGATACAGAACGTGGCCCCATTCCTTGAATCGGCAGCATCGGCCCGACGCGACGCAAATCGGACCCGCGGCGGCGACCTCGCGATCGACCTCCGCATACATCTCTAGCACCCGTCGTTTCACATTTGCATTCATACCCGCACGGCTTTCATTCGCTGCGTGATCTCCTCGACGGAGAACAGTTGGCCCTGCCCCGAGCCCGGACAGACTTCGCAGGTCCGCTTCCAGTCGGCAGGCGTCTCGAGGTTGCTTTCCCAGAACGGCCAAGTTCGGCACTGCCGGGGACGTGCGGCGTAGACCGTGCAGCCGACGCCGTGCTCGAAGAAGACGCAATCGCCCCCCGCTCGCTCGCGCAGCGACCGCCGGCCCAGCGCCTTGCGCGTGTAAACGGCCTCGACGTGTTCGGGCGTCTCGCCGCGAAACTGGGCGATGTCCGCGACTTCGTCGGGCTCCACCCAGACGAACCCCGGCGCACCGGTGCAGCAATCGCCGCACTGAGTGCAGCGAAACGAGAGCCCATCGCGATACCAGGGTTCGGTCGGCATGCGGTCATTGTATCGGCGAAAAAACGCTTTGATTTCGAAATCGGCGTGTGTGATGATGAACTCTTGACTCATCTCAACTCGTAGGAAGGCGCCGACATGTCTGCCAATACCCTCACCGTTCTCCTCGCCGGGGGCGTCGGCTCGCGCCTGCATCCCCTCACTGCCGACCGCGCCAAACCCGCCGTCCCCTTCGGCGGCAAATATCGGATCATCGATTTCACGCTGACCAACTGCCTGCACTCGGGCCTGCGCCGCATCCTCGTACTTACCCAGTACAAGTCTCACTCGATGCAAAAACACCTACGCGACGGCTGGTCGATCTACAACCCCGAGTGCGGCGAGTTCATCACGGCCGTGCCGCCGCAGATGCGCACCGGCGAATCGTGGTATCAAGGAACTGCCGACGCCATCTACCAGAATCTGTTCCTGCTTCAGCGCAGCCAGGCCGACAAAGTACTGATCCTCTCGGGCGATCACATCTACCGCATGGACTACGCCGCAATGATCGCCGCCCATCAGGAGACCAAGGCCGACCTCACCGTCGCCTGCATGAAGGTGCCGCGCAAGGAGGCGACCGGATTCGGCGTGATGGCGATCGACGCCCAGCAGCGAATCTCCCGCTTCGACGAAAAGCCCGCGGACCCCAGGCCCACTCCGGACGATCCCAATTCTTCGCTGGTCTCGATGGGGATCTACGTCTTTTCGATGAAAGTGCTGTGCCAGGAACTCGAGGGCGACCACGATCGGAGCCAATCGAATCACGATTTCGGCAAGGACATCATCCCGCGTCTGATTCACAGTCACCAAGTCTTCGCGTACGAGTTCGGCGGCAAGCGCGGGCGGGTGACGCCGGACTATTACTGGCGCGACGTCGGCACCATCGATTCCTACTACACAGCGAACATGGATTTGCTGAAGCCGATGCCGCCGCTCAATCTCTACCAGAACGATTGGCCGATCCGCACATATCACAACCAGAATCCTCCCGCGCGGATCGTCTCCGGCCCCTCGGGGCAAGAAGGGTCGCTGGTCAACTCGATGCTGGGTTCCGGCACGCTGATCGCGGGGGGGAATGTTCGGCATTCGATCTTGAGTTCGCGGGTGCGGGTCGAAGAGGGGGCGCTGGTCGAGGATTCGATTCTGTTCGACGGCTGTCAGATTGGCGCCGGAGCGAAGATTCGCCGCTGCATCCTGGACAAGCACGTGATCGTCCCGCCCGGCGGGTCCATCGGCCACGACCGCGCGGAGGACGAGAAGCGGTTCAAGGTTTCGGAAGAGGGCGTGGTCGTCGTCCCGCGCGGCTGGCAGGCTGTCGGCGGGTAGCGTTGCGAAAGCGATCGGTTCGTCCTGCACATCCGTTACGGCGAGCCGCTCTAAATCGTCACTTCCATCAGGGAACGACGTTCCGATTTGCCCAGGCCGTCCACGCGTTGGATGTGACCCTTGTGCAATTCGAAACCCAGCACGTTCGACTCCAGCCAGGGCCGAATCTCGTCCTCGACGAGCGCCTCGCGGATGCCGGCTTCGCTGGTGGCTAACAAATGCACCTTGATTACGAGGTCGCTGTCCGGCGCCAGCAGCTCGGCGACGTGCTTTTGCAGCGTCTCCAGCTGCTCGACGTGCTTGAGCCGAATCTCGAGTTCAACGCGTTTGAGGAAGCGTTCAGGGAGTCGATTGTTGGACTCGCGGATCGACTGCTGGACTTTATCGATGTGCACGGCGGTGCGGAAATGGTTGCGCAATCGTTCGAGGCAGATTTTCGGGCCGGTGCAGCTGGCCTGGTTTTCATCGAGTTCGATTTGAATGCCCTCGCCGAACAGGAGCGATTGAAAACCGGGGCGAGTCGTGATGGTGGTGCGCGATTGGCTGAGGATGACATAGCCCATCGATTCCAGGGCGGCGCGGAGCGAGCGAAGGAAGGTTTCGCGGTGGGTGAAGGTGAATACGGTACTATCCTTGCCGAGGTGAAACACGGCGACGAAAAGCCAGGCGATGAGCCCGGCAACGAGCCCGACGTAAAGATTTTCGCGGTCCGTGACGCCGCCGCCCCGGACGTAAGTCATGCCCCAGGCAGCAAGGAGGGTGGTGCCGAGCAAGAGCGTGACGGAAAGGGCAAACCAGGCAAAGATCAGGAAGACGCCGCGAAGGGGACGGGAGGGGTTCATGGGTTACCCGGGGGTAGGGCGATGGACCGCGCTGTGGTCCAACCGTAGCTCACGAATGCGCGGAATGGAAATTATTGCGTCGCCAGAATCTCGCGGGAGACGCAAATTACCCAGTTTAATGTTCCGCGCGGAACATGCGCACAGGTATGTCGCTCGACCTTGCTCGATTAGGATAACCCGATCTGCCGGAGGATCGTGCGATGGCCAAGAAAAAATACGTCTACGACTACCCCCGTGCCAACGTGACGGCGGACGTCGCGCTGTTCACGAAAGAAACGCCGACGCGGGTGCTGCTCATCCGCCGAAAGCACGACCCGTTCGCGGGATTGTGGGCGCTGCCGGGGGGGTTCATCGAGATGGACGAGACGCTGGAAGAGTCGGCCCGCCGTGAATTGCTCGAAGAGACAGGGTTGGCGGTCGGCAAACTCGAGCAGCTGCATACCTTCGGCGACCCGGGGCGCGACCCGCGCGGTCGGACGATCACGGTGCTGTTCGCGGGCATCGTCGGCGACGTGCAGGCGCTGGCGGCGGACGATGCCGCGGAGGTCGCTTGGTTCTCGCTGCGCCGTCTGCCGCCGCTCGCGTTCGATCATCAAAAGGTGCTGAAATTGGCGAAGGCCTGGCTCGCGCAGAGTTAGAATCATGGCGTGAAGTTGGAACGTTCACGACAGGGGGATGAATCATCACCCACGCCCGCACCTGCGGGGGCCAGACAGAGTGTCTGGCCTACCGTTCATTTTGAGTGAGCGAGAGTTCGAGTTCGAAGAAACCTAACCTCCGGTAGGCCAGACACTCTGTCTGGCCCCCGCGGTTGCTTAACCTCCGGTAGGCCAGACACTTTGTCTGGCCTACCGGGTGTTGGCATGGGTGGAAAACGAAATCGAGACGCAACAACGCGCTAAAACTCCGCGCTCCCTGGCGTACGGGCGAACGGAATCACGTCGCGGATGTTACCCATGCCGGTGAGGAACAACAACGTCCGCTCCAACCCCAGGCCGAAACCCGAGTGCGGCACCGTGCCGAAGCGGCGCAGGTCGAGATACCAGCTGTACGCTTCCGGGTCGAGCTTCTGCTCCTTCATGCGTTCGATGAGAATGTCCAGGCGTTCCTCGCGCTGACTGCCGCCGATCACTTCGCCGACGCCGGGAACCAGGACGTCCATGGCCCGCACCGTCTTGCCGTCGTCGTTGACGCGCATGTAGAAGGGCTTCAGCGTCCGCGGATAGTCGTGCAAGATGACGGTGTTCTTAAAGTGCTTCTCCGTCAGAAAGCGTTCGTGCTCGGATTGCAGATCGATGCCCCACTTCACCGGGTACTCGAACGCCTGGCCCGACTTCTCGAGGATGTCCACCGCCTCGGTGTAGCTCACGCGCAAGAAATCGGTCTTGAGGATCGCTTCGAGACGTTGGATCGCTTCCTTGTCGATGCGTTCGACGAAAAACTTCATGTCGTCGCCGCAGCGCTCGAGGGTGTCGCGGATGATGCGTTTGATGAACGCCTCGGCCAGCGTCATGTTGTCGGCGAGGTCGTAGAACGCCATTTCCGGCTCGATCATCCAGAACTCGGCGAGGTGACGCGAGGTGTTGGAGTTCTCGGCGCGGAACGTGGGGCCGAAGGTGTAGACCTTGCCGAGGGCGCACGCGAAAATTTCCGCTTGCAGTTGGCCGGAGACGGTGAGGTACGCCTTCTTGGCGAAGAAGTCCTGGGCGAAGTCGATCTGACCATCCGCGCGCGGCAGCTTGTCGAGATCGAGCGTGGTGACCTTGAACAACTCCCCGGCGCCTTCGCAATCGCTGGCGGTGATGATCGGCGAATGGATGTAGTAGAAACCCTGTTCCTGGAAGAAGTCGTGGATCGACTTGCACACGGAGTTGCGGACGCGGGTGACGGCGCCGAAGGTGTTGGTGCGGGGCCGTAGATGGGCGATGGTGCGCAGGAACTCCATCGTCGCCCCTTTTTTCTGCACGGGGTACGTCTCCGCGTCGGCCCAGCCGTAGACGTGGACGCTCTGGGCCTTGAGTTCGGTCGCCTGGCCCTTAGCGGGAGATTGCTGCACGGTCCCTTCGACGCGAACGCTGCAGCCGGTGGTGAGGTGTTTGACCTCGGACTCGTAATTGGCGAGGGCGGCCTCGGCAAGGATTTGCAAGTTGCCGAAGCAGGAGCCGTCGTTGAGTTCGACGAAGCTGAAGCCCCCCTTGGAATCGCGGCGCGTGCGGATCCAGCCGTCGACGCGGACGTCCTTGCCGATCGCCTCGGGGAGACGGGCCTGGGCTACGGTCATGCGCTGCATACTCATCTCCTTCGGGCCGCGCCGCGAGGGCGCTGCGGCTAAACGTCACTTCGCCAATTTCACGATGTCCTTGAGACAGTACAGGTGCGCCTTGGTCGTGCCCTTGAAATCGCCCGCGGGGATGTAGATCGTTCGCACCATGCCATCCTCCGTCTTCTCGGCCACCACCGCGGGGGACGCCGTCATGCCGAGATTACTCTTGCTAAGATCATACGTCCAGTGACTGGCGCCGGTGTGAGCGTCGAGACAGAAGACCTTTCCCTCGACGCCGAGCGCCACGACGCTGTCGATTTCATCGTGGGCGTTGGGCAGCGCCACCGGCGAGGCGATCACGGGGCTGCCGAGCGCCGCTTTCCAGCGGAGCTTGCCGGTCTTGCGAAATAGACAGTACACGTTGCCGTCCCGGCAACCGAAATAGACGCTCCGTTCATCAACCGCGGGCTCCTCAATGATCCCGTTGGGGACGTCGAATTCCCAGACGGTCGAACCGTCGGCGGGGTTCAGGCACAGGCATTTGCCCGCGGGTTTGACGGGGTCGTCCTTGTCGACGTCGCCGTTGCCGTGCGTGACGAAAAGCTGGCCATGCGCGAGCAGCGGGATGCTCCAGATGGGGAAGCTGGCGCTGCGTTTCCAGACCTGCTTGCCCGTGGCGGCGTCGAGGCAGAAGAGGGCGTGTTCGCCCTTGTCGTCCTCCTGAACGTCGCGATCCACGCCGGTGCCGACGAAGAGCTTGCCCTGCGCCAGCGACGCGCCCGCGCCGAAACGGAGCAACCTGCCCTTGGTCCCCGCCGGCGGGAACTGCCATTCTGCCTTGCCCGTCTCAGCGTCGAAGCGGAAGAACCCGTCGTTGCCGCACGCCATGTAAACCTTGCCCCCATCGACCAGAGGCTGTGCTTCCGTTTGACTCCCCGTCTCGTGGTGCCAAACCTTCTTGCCGTCGGCGAGGTTCACGCGGTAGAGTTTGCAGCGCTTGTGGTTGTGAAACCCTTCGCCGAAGTAGATGCTCCCGCCGGAGATGGTCGGGCTCGAGTAGACCGGTTTCAGCTCGGCGTCGTCGATGAACTGCCAAACTTTTTTCCCGGTCTGGGCATCGACGCAGAACAGCGTGCCGAAATCGTCGAAACCGATGTGCGCCGAGGCGACGTAGACTTTTCCTTGATGCACGACGGGCCGGGAAACCATCATGCCGTTCTCTTGTGAGGTGAACGGTTCCTTCCAGCCTTCGCCGAGGAACTGGGGCGTGGTCACGTTGTTATCGGCGACGGCGCTTTTGCCCATGGAGCCGGCCGCTGCGGATCCCGTAAAACTCAGCAGCAGCAAATGAACTAAGAGACACCCCCCCAGCATGATCCCCTCGGTCGACATCCCCAGGTCAGGGTTCTTACGCAGCCAGCGATAAGCGGTGGCGAGCCAGATGCCGACGCCCAGGGCGAGCAGCATATAGAAGTTGACGTCGCGCACCCACTTGTTGTACCAGAGCGTGAAGCCCAGGCCGAGCGCCACGCAGCACGAGAAGACGACGAGCACCGAGCGCTCGGTCTTTTCGACCGCATCGATGGCGTCGGCGCCGGAGAGGAAATGGAGCAACTGTCGGCGCCAGGCCCAGACCACGCCCAGGAAGACGACCGCGGAAAGGATGAGCCACAGCGCCTGATCGCTCATCCACCAGCTACCCCGCAAGAAGTCCTTGAAGACCATGAAGTGCAGCAGCAGGTAGAGGCTGTTGACGCTGAGGACGGTGAGGAACGCGGTCCATTGCTTGAGGAGATCCGTCACGCCGCCGAAGAGCGCGGGGAAGAAGAGGCTGAGAATCACCAAGGGGCCCGCCACTCCGCCGAAGGCAATCACGGCAAAGGGCTGACCCCGGAAGGGAAAAAAACCGGGGCCCCTCCCTTGTTTCTGCGTCGCTTCCGGTCCGAAGCCGGGCGCCTCTTTCTCATCGAGCGGCGGCGCCTTGGCCTTGCCCTCTTGCATCCCCTTGATCAACGTTTGCAATTCGGCCGTCGAGCCCTTGAACGTCTTGCGCAGGTAGGGTTCGCCGTGGGTGAGCTGCAGGATCGCCGAATCGTCGCCCGTGGCCTGGCCGATGAACTGCATCCAGGTGCCGTTGGTGTAAGCGAGGGCGGTGACCTTCTTCTCGCGTTGATTCAGAAGCAGCACCATCGGCAGATCGGGAGCCAGGCGTTTCATGAGGATCGGAATGTGCATCAACTTGATCGCCTCGGCGTCCCCCTTGAGCACCACCGGGATCTTGCGAAAGGGGAGCTTCCCTTTGAGGTCCTCAGTAACGACGAGGATCATGCGCTGATTCTCGAGGTCGAGCTTCTCGATCTTCGCCGTCACGACATAGAGCGCCTGGTTGAGATTTTTGTCGAGACTGGTGGGAGCCATGATGACCGCGTGGGCAGGGAGCGCCGTTGCGGCCAGGCAGCAGAGCGCCAGGGCTTTTTTCATGGGAGAATCGCTCCAAGCCCAGAGGTGAGGTACTCCGAACCTCTGGGACAATATAGTTAGCACGCACGGATCCCGGGGGTTCGGGAGTACCTCACCCGCCGGGCTTGATCTTCCGGGGTATTGTGAGGAATCGGAGGGGATGCGCCAAGTCCGCTTGCGGCATTGAAGATTTGCGGGGAGTGACTAGATTTTCTGGAAACGGGAGTCACTCATGCAATCGCGCAGCTTCACGCTCGGCCTCGTGCAGATGGCCATGAACGAACAGCCCGCCCTCAACATGGATGCGGCGTGCCACTACATCGCGGAGGCCGCCCGTGCGGGGGCGCAGGTCGTCTGTCTCCCCGAACTCTTCCTGTCGCCTTACTTCTGCCAAAAGACCGACCCCGCGCTCTTCGATCTTGCCGAGCCGATTCCGGGGCCCAGCACCGAACGCCTCGCCGCCCTCGCCAAGAAGCTCGGCGTCGTCATCGTCGCGTCGCTGTTCGAACGCCGCAGCGCCGGGCTCTACCACAACACCGCGGCCGTGCTCGATGCGGACGGTTCTTTTCTGGGCATCTACCGGAAGATGCATATCCCCGAGGATCCGCTCTACTACGAAAAGTACTACTTCACGCCGGGCGACATCGGCTTCAAGACGTTTCAGACGAAGTTCGCCAAACTCGGCATCCTTGTTTGCTGGGACCAGTGGTATCCCGAAGGGGCTCGGCTTACGGCGCTGCAAGGGGCGGAGTGTCTGCTTTATCCGACCGCGATCGGCTGGCATCCGCGCGAGAAGGAAGAATGGGGCGTGCACCAACATTCCGCCTGGGAAACGATCCAGCGCAGCCATGCGATCGCCAACGGCGTTTTCGTGGCGGCGATCAATCGCGTCGGACACGAAGGGCCCCCGGAGGCGGGGCTCGACTTCTGGGGCGCGTCGTTCGTCTGCGATCCGTTCGGCATCGTGCTCGAACGCGGTTCGCATGACCGGGAGCAAAATCTGATCGTACCGTGCGATGTGGGCCGAAGCGAGGAAACGCGGCGCAATTGGCCGTTCCTGCGCGACCGACGCATCGACGCATATGGGGCGATCACGCAGCGCTGGGGGAGCTAGAGATACGTTCGTAAAGAACGAGAACAGGCCAAATCGCCCGGCTCTTTGGGCTGGATGGAACGAAAGTACCTGCCATAGAGACACCGAGGGTACAGAGAATGAGGGGGAATAGGGGAACTCGCAGAAGGGCTTCTTTCTCTCGTTCTCTCGGTGGTTAGATTTTCCGTCCAAAACTGCAATCGACCGCGAAAATGACGCCCCTCCGACCAAACGGGTGCGCCGTTCGTCTATTCTGCGGAACCGATGATCCCGAATCTCAAATGGATGCATCCTATGTGGAAGAAATTCTCTCTGGGCTGGCTGCTGCTCGCGCCCGTGGTGTGCGCCTCGGCCATCTGGCTGTGGGCGCAGGATGAGGGCACGCCGACCGAGCGCCGCACCGCCGCCTCGCGCGACTTCGACAACGGCAACTACAAAGAAGCGCTCGAGCGCTTCCGCAAGCTCACCCTCGATCCCAAGAACGACGTCGTCCTCGTGGGCAAAGACCTCGAGATGGGCGTCAACGCCCTGCGTAAATTGGGGCGCATCGACGAGGTCGACGACTTCCGCGAGAAGACCATTGAGGTTCATAAGGACAATTGGCGGCTGCTCGCCGCTGCCGCCCAGTCGTATCTGACGGACGTGCACCACGGGTTCATCGTGGGGGGCAAATTTAGCCGCGGCAACCAGCGCGGCGGCAATGCCCGCTACGTCAACTCCTACCCGCGCGACTGGACCCGGGCCATGCAGCTCATGAACCAGGCGCTGGCTCAGGTCAAGGACGAAAAGAACTCCGGCCAGCTCGCCGAGTTTTATCTCGACTTCGCACGTCATTTGTTGCAAGGCATGGGGGGCAACAACGCCTGGAGGTTGCAAGTCCTCACCGATCTCACGAAGCTCCCCGACTACGAAGAAGGCTATCGCGGCTACTCCAATTCCAACCACACCGGCGCTCCGGTGGACGCCGACGGTAAGCCGATCTACCACACCCTGCCGAAATCCTGGGAAGCCGCCGAGAGCGACGGCCAGCGCTGGCGCTGGTTGCTCATGCAGGCGGCCGAGACTGACCGCACTCGTCTCAGCGAATCCGAGATGATCCTCGGCAACTTCATGTGGCAACAGATCGGCGAGCAGACCATGGCCCGCTACGGCCGAGGCGACGAGCCCAGCGATACGGGGACGTACGCCGTGTCGACGCTTAAAGAGAACGAGACCATCGCCCGGCTGGCGATCGGCGTCAAGCGCTTCGACATGCCCGACGAGTTCAACTGGATCAAGATCTTCCAGCGCGTCGCCGACCGCGAGAAAGGCTTGCAAGCCGAGCGCGCCCTCGAAGGCCTGGCGAGCACGTTCGAAAATCGCCGACAGTATCCCAAGGCGGCGAAGATGTGGGAGCGGGCGATCAGGGAATACGGTCCGGGCGTCAATGGCGCCCGACAGAACCGCCTCGATCAGATCGTCAAGAACTGGGCCCGTTTCGAGCCGACCAGCATGCAGGCCGAGGACAAGGGCGCCGTCGTCGATCTCCGCTTCCGCAACGCGAACAAGATCGCCTTCGAGGCATACGAGATCAAAGTTCCTGAACTCCTCGCCGACGTGAAGGCCTACATCGAAAGCAAGCCGGGCCGGCTCGATTGGCAGCGGGCTCAAGTCCAGGACGTCGGCTACCTCCTCGTCGAAAAGCAACAACTCAAGTATCAGGGCGCGAAAGTCGCGAACTGGGAGCTGACGCTCAAGCCCAAGCCCGACCACGTCGACGCCCGCGTCACCGTCGCCACGCCGCTGCAGAATCCTGGGGCGTATCTGCTTTTGGGTCAAACCGAAGGCGGCAATACCGCCCGCATCGTCGTCTGGATCAACGACACCGTGCTCTTCAAGAAACAGCTCGACAGTCAGGCGATGTACGGCGTCGTCGATGCCATGACCGGCACGCCCGTCCCGGCGGTCGATCTCGAGTTTTTCGGCTGGAAGTCGGTGCAGATCAAGCCGAATACGAACGACTTCCGCGTCGAGACCAAGAAATTCGAGGCCAAGACTGACGCCGACGGCGCCGTCTATCTCGGCAACGACAAACTCAGCGAACTCAACCACCACTGGAACTGGATCGTCTCGACCAGGGCGGACGCCAAACGCTTCGCCTACCTCGGCTTCAACCACTACTGGTACGGTCGCGGTTACGATCCCGAGTACAACCAGACGCGCGTCTTCACCATCACCGATCGTCCCGTCTATCGCCCGGATCAGAACGTGCAGTTCAAGTTCTGGGTCAGGCACGCCAAGTACGATCAGGCCGACGATTCATCGTTCGCGGGGAAAGAACTCAAGGTCGAGATTTTCAATCCCCGGCACGAAAAGATCTTCGAGAAGCTGATGACGGCCGACGCGTTCGGCGGCCTGGCGGGCGAGTTCTATCTCGCCAAGGGGTGCATGCTCGGCCAGTACACACTCAGCGTCTTCAACCACGGCGGCGGCGCCTTCCGCGTCGAAGAGTACAAGAAACCCGAGTTCGAAGTCACCGTCGACGCCCCCAAGGAGCCCGTCCGCCTGGGCGATCAGATCAGCGCCTCCGTCAGTGCGAAGTACTACTTTGGCGCCCCCGTCACCAAGGCCCTGGCCAAGATCAAGATCCTGCGCACTACGTATTCGCCGACCTGGTTCCCGCGCGGCGAATGGGACTGGTTCTACAACCCCGGCTACTGGTGGTTCGCCCCCAACTACGACTGGTACCCCGGCTTCCGCGACTGGGGCGTCCGCAGGCCGCATCCCTGGTGGATCGGCCAACATCACCAACAGCCCGAACTCATCTCCGAAATCGAAGTCCCCGTCGGGCCCGACGGCAAAATCGACGTCCCCATCGACACGCTGCCGGCCAAGGAATTGCACGGCAATCAAGATCACAAGTACTCGATCACGGCCGAGGTCGTTGACGAATCTCGCCGCACCATCGTCGGCACGGGGAGCGTCATCGTCGCCCGCCATCCGTTCAAGATCTATACCTGGCTCGACCGCGGGTTTCACCGCGTCGGCGATACCGTGAAGGCGAGCTTCAGCGCTCAGACGCCCGACAATAAGCCGGTCCAGGGCAAGGGCGAACTGACGCTCTTCCGCATCACCTACGACGCCAAGCAGCAGCCGATCGAGACCAAGGAAGAATCGTGGGCGCTCGACACGAACGTCGAGGGGATCGCGAAGCAGCAGATCAAGGCCCATCGCGCCGGCCAGTATCGCCTGAGCTACAAGCTGACCGACAGCAAGAAGCAGACCATCGAAGGCGGCTACGTCTTCATCATCCGCGGCGAAGGGTTCGATGGCCGAGATTTCCGGTTCAACGATCTCGAACTTTCGAGCGACCGCAAGGAGTATCAACCGGGCGACAAGGCGACGATCCTCGTCAACGCGAATCGGCCCGATAGCACCGTGTTCCTGTTCGTTCGGCCGACCAACGGCGTCTATCTGAAACCGCGTACCCTGCGAATCAAGGGCAAGAGTGCCGAGGAAACTGTCGAGATCGTGCAGCGCGACATGCCGAACATGTTCGTGGAGGCGATGACGATCTCAGAGGGCCGAATCCATACGGAGGTGCGCGAGGTCGTGGTGCCGCCGGAAAAGCGGGTGCTGAACGTCGACGTCGTCGCCGATCGCCAGGAGTACAAGCCGGGCGAGAAGGCGGTCGTGAAGGTCAAGTTGACGGATCACACCGGCAAGCCGTTCGTCGGCACGACCGCGATCAGCGTCTACGACAAGGCGGTCGAGTACATCTCCGGCGGCTCGAACGTGGCGGAGATCAAGAGTCACTTCTGGAAATGGCGCCGACACCATCACACGCAGACATTCTCGAATCTGCACGGCTTCAGCAACATCGTGAAGTCGAAGGAAAAGGGGATGAACAACCTGGGCGTGTTCGGCGGCGACATCATTGAGGAATGGGGCGCCAAGGGCGAGGGCTTCGGCGGCCGGGCCGGGGCGGCCAGAGAAAAGTCTCTGCGACAGGTTGAGAACGAATCGCAACTCGCCGGCGCCCCCATGAACGGGTATTCAGGCGACGGCAAGAGCCGCGGTGACGCCGACGCCAAGGCGGCCTTCAGGGACGAGGGAGGCGGACCTGCGCTGGTCGAGCCGACCATTCGCGAAAACTTCGCCGACACCGCCTTCTGGGCCGCCACCGTCGCCACCGACAAGGACGGCCTGGCCGAGGTCAAGTTTGCCATGCCCGAAAACCTCACCGCGTGGAAGATCCGCGTCTGGGCCATGGGGCACGGCACCAAGGTTGGGCAGGGAGACGCCGAGGTCGTCACCAAGAAGGATCTGATCGTCCGCTTGCAGGCGCCTCGCTTCTTCGTGCAGAAGGACGAGGTCGTTCTCTCCGCCAATGTCCACAACTACCTGAAGGCCGACAAGACGGTGCGCGTTTCGCTCGAATTCGACGGCGGCACGCTCCTGGCCATGGACGAGCTGAAGCGCGAAGTCGTCGTGAAAGCCGGCGGCGAGCAGCGCGTCGACTGGCGCGTCAAGGTCGTCAGCGAAGGCGAGGCGGTCGTCCGTATGAAGGCCCAGACCGACGTCGATGCCGACGCGATGCAGATGCGCTTCCCGGTCTACATCCACGGCATGCTCAAGATGGAATCGTACACGGGCGTCATCCGCTCCGATAAAAACCAGGCGCAGGTCGCGTTCAACGTGCCGCTCGAACGGCGCCTCGCGGACTCGCGTCTCGAGGTCCGCTACACGCCGACGCTCGCCGGGGCGATGGTCGACGCGCTCCCCTACATGGTCGATTATCCCTACGGCTGCACCGAGCAGACGCTCAACCGCTTCCTGCCGACCGTCATCACGCAGAAGGTGCTGCAAGGCATGAAGCTCGACCTCAAGGAGATCGAGAAGCACCATACGAACCTCAATAGCCAGGAGATCGGCGACGACAAGGAACGCCAAAAGGGCTGGAAGCGCTTCAAGCGAAATCCGGTCTTCGACGTGGCCGAGGTCGAGAGGATGACGCAGGCGGGCGTGAACGCACTCGTCAACATGCAGATCTCCGACGGCGGTTGGGGCTGGTTCTCCGGCTACGGCGAACGCTCCTATCCGCACACGACGGCCGTCGTCGTGCATGGATTGCAAGTCGCCAAGGCGAACGGCGTGCGTCTCCCCGCGAACATGCTCGAACGCGGCATGACCTGGCTCAAGAACTACCAGGAAGAACAGCTCGTCATGCTTCGGAACGCCGCGACCAAGACGAAGCCGTTCCGCGAACGGACCGTCGCCATCGATGCCCTCGTCTACATGACGCTGGTCGACGGCACGGTGAAGTCCGACGACATGATGAACTTCTTGTATCGCGACCGGACGTTCTTGCCGGTCTACGCCAAGGCGATGCTCGGGCTGGCGCTGCAGAAGCAGAATCAGCAGGAGCAGCTCACGATGATCATGAAGAACATCGAGCAGTACGTCGTCATGGACGACGAGAACCAGACCGCGTACCTCAAGATGCCGCAGGACAATCCGTGGTGGACCTGGTACGGCAGCGAGATCGAGGCCCACGCCTACTATCTCCGTTTACTGTCGAGCACGTCGCCGAAGGATGAAAAGGCGTCCCGGCTCGTGAAGTACCTGCTCAACAACCGTAAGCACGCGACCTACTGGAACAGCACCCGCGATACCGCCGTCTGCATCGAGGCGTTTGCCGAGTATCTGAAGGCGACCGGCGAGGACAACCCCGACATGACGCTCGAGGTTTGGCTCGACGGCAAGAAGAAAAAGGAAGTCCGCATCACGCGCGACAACCTCTTCACCTTCGATAACAAACTCGTGCTCACGGGCGATCAAGTGACGACCGGCAAGCACCTGCTTGAGATCCGTCGGCAAGGCGCCGGCCCGGTCTACTTCAACGCGTACGTCACCAACTTCACGCTCGAGGACTTCATCACGCGGGCCGGGCTCGAAGTGAAAGTCAACCGTAAGTACTACAAGCTCACCCGCGTGGAATCGAAGGTCAAGGTCTCCGGTTCCAAGGGCCAGGCGCTCGACCAGGCGGTGGAGAAGTACGACCGCACGGAACTCGAGAACCTGGCGACGCTAAAGAGCGGCGACCTGGTCGAAGTCGAGATGGTGATCGAGAGTAAGAACGACTACGAGTACGTCTGCTTCGAAGACATGAAGCCGGCGGGATTCGAGCCGATGCAGATCAAGAGTGGCTACGGCGGCAACGACATGGGAGCGTACATGGAGTTGCGCGACGAGAAGGTCTGCTTCTTCGCCAGGACGTTGCCGCGCGGTTCGCACAACCTGCGCTACCGCATGCGAGCGGAGATCCCCGGCCAGTTCAGCGCCCTGCCGACGCGTGCGTTTGCGATGTACGCGCCGGAGTTGCGGGGGAACTCGGACGAGATCAAGCTGATCGTGCGGGATCGATAAAACGCCGATTCGTTTAGCGCTTCCGCCGGCCCTGGCGAGCGCTAAACGAATTCATCATTCCTTCGTCGCTCGTGCCCGGGAACGCTTCGCATACGCCTGAACGTTTCAATTCTTTAGAATAATCCAGCGCCAGGCCAACGCGACGGCCCTTGGTTCACATTCTCATAGCCTGGGAATGTGAACTTTGGCGTTTTCAAGGTTCGCATTTTTTCTCTTTTTAGGAACCATCTGATGACATCGATCGATCGCCGTGGGTTTCTCGCCGCCGGGGCCGCGGGCACGTTAGCCGCGACCGCCGTCGCGCAGACGCCTGCGAACAAACCGACGCCCGAGGCCAAATTCAAGCTCGGTATCGTCACCTACAACATTGCCAATCTCTGGGATCTTCCGAATCTGCTGCGGATCTGCCGAACGCTCGGGCTCTCGGCCGTCGAACTGCGCACGACGCATCGGCACGGCGTCGAACCGGGATTGAGCGCCACGGCGCGCGGCGACGTGAAGAAGCAATTCATGGACGCGGGCGTCGAAATCTGGGGCTGCGGCTCCACCTGCGAATTCCACGCCATCGATCAGACCGTCGTGCAGCAGAATATTGACACGTGTAAACGCTTCGTCGACCTCGTCAAGGACATCGGCGGCAAGGGGGTCAAAGTTCGGCCCAATGGGCTCCCCGCCAAGGTTGCCGTCGAACGTACGCTGGAACAAATCGGCAAAGCTCTCAGCGAGTGCGGCCGAGCCGCGGGGGATGCGGGCGTCGAAATCTGGGTCGAAGTTCACGGCCCAGGCACCAGCCATCCGCCTCACTGCAAGACCATCATGGAGCACGCCAACCACCGCAGCGTCGGCCTCACCTGGAATTCCAACCCGACCGACGTCAAGGACGGTTCCGTCTCCGAATACTTCAAGATGCTCCGCCCCTGGATCAAGTCGTGCCACATCAACGAACTGACCAACGGCTATCCCTACCGGGAGCTGTTTCGCCTATTACGCGAAACTGACTACGATCGCGTCACGCTGGCCGAGATCCAGGGCGTGCGCGACATCGATAAGGAAACGCCCGACTACGTCAGCGGCGAGCGCTTCATGCGGTATTACAAGGCGCTGTGGACGGAACTCTGCAAGTAGCCGGGCGCTTCGAAGGCGGGTCGCCGACCCCCGCAAATGGGCGTTTCGCGAGGAAGGAGCAGATTACTTCGGGGCCGGCACCCAGACGGGGAGCTTGCCGAACAGGCGGTCGTAGTACAGCGTGAGGCCGTGAGCCGCGTGATAGAGCGAGCCGGAATCGACGTCGTTGGCGCGCTGGTCGAGCACCATCTTCGCCGTGGCGTACGCCGCCTCTTGCATCCAGCGTGCTTTGAGTTCCTCGTCGGGAAGCGCCAGCGCCAGCCATTCGAAGACATGGCCGGTGGAGCCGAGGCGCTGATCCATCGTGCCGGTCCGCTCCTTGCCGGCCAGGTATTTCGTCGAGAATGAGCCGTCGCCGTTCTGATACTTCTTCGCCTTGCCGACGTATTCCTGAATCTTGTCGCGAGTCTGCGCCCAGACGCCGTCGACGGCGCCCTTTTGCCTCAGCCGCGAGTTGTACGCCCAGGTAAGGCCGAACAGGCGATGGGTGCCGCCGCACGCCGCGTTCGCCTCGATCGGCTGCTCGAGTTCGTAGCGCACGATGTCGGCGAACGTGATCTTCTCGCCGTGCCGATTCTTCCACTCCCCCTCCAGACCGTCCGCTTCGCCGATGACGATGAGCGCCCAGCTCAGCTCCTGATTCTTGGTGACGCTGGCGTTGGCCTTGGAGTACTTGCAGAAATCGCGAAACTTGTAGTCTCTTTCGCCGACCCTGAACGACGCGTCGAGCGGCAAACCGATCTGGATAATCTCGGCCACGAACTGATCCTGATGCCCCTGGCCCACGAAAATCAGGTTGTTGTCCGCCGCGGTCGTCTTGACGTCGAGCCCTTCCTCGAAGGCGATGAACTCCATGCCGCGAATCGAGCCTCCTTCGCGGATATACTGCAGGGCGTTGCGATAGGATTTCGAGTCGGCATCGTAAAGTTTCGTATCCAGGCCGTTGCCGAGGATGCCGTGAAAGATGGTCCAGAACGCCTTGGTCTTGGGGATGTCGCGCGAGCGGACGTCCTGGAGCGCGTCCTCGAGGCGTTTTTTAAGATGGGCCATGTCCCCCACGGGATGCTGTACTAGCTCCGGCTCGGCGACGGGGGCGCTCTTCTTGACCTGATCGCGGACGTCGGGATCGCGCGGGGCGCAGCTCACGACCAACGCCACGACTCCCAGCAGAAACAGCGGACGGATCATGTCATTCCCTCGCAACTAGCTTGTTCCAGAGCCCCGTCCAAAAACTGCCGTCGGGATAGCTGAGACACCCGATGAAGTAAAACGGCCCGAAGATCGGCAGCCCGAAAATCCCCATTGACCCGATCCAGGCGAGCACGCCGCCCCCCAGCAGCAGCGTGCGCCAGAACGCCCCCTCGCGCCAGGCAAAGAGCGGCAACGTCAGTTGCCAGGCCCACGTCGGGTAAGCGGCCAGGCTCAGAAGAACCAGGTAGCCCTGTCCGTACGGCTGCATCGCCCGGATGTCGTCGATCGTCGTCGCCATCGGCGCG
The DNA here is from genome assembly GCA_038217425.1 of Gemmatales bacterium. Taxonomy (GTDB): domain Bacteria; phylum Planctomycetota; class Planctomycetia; order Gemmatales; family Gemmataceae; genus JAIEPT01. The sequence continues at coordinate 129,100 of JBBQPM010000002.1, read as the reverse complement.
TGCAGCGAGTACCAGAACGCCGTGCCCGACCACCAGTCGGGGACCGTAAACTTGTGGACGGCGCTCGTAAAGACGATGATCGCGAAGTGGATCTGAAACATCCGCAGCGCGTAATGCAACGCGTAACTCCGCGGCAACGTCCCCTGGCCCCGATACGTTGTCAACAGACCCAGAGGCCGCGGACCGAGGATTCGTTCGACCGGCGACATCGGCTGTAGCCAACCCTGCCAGAGGCTGCCGATCATGAGATAGAACGCGAGGATGACGTAGAGAAAGTCGGCCTCGAAGGCGGCGACCGGGTTGGCCGAGTACGACACCATGTAGATCCAGGTGAGGACCGAGGTGACCCGCGTCGCAATGCCGAGGGTGAAGAGCGCGACAACGACGATGCCGAGACCGTATAGAACGGTGAGCGTGGCACGATCGTCGCCGGCCAGGAAAAATACAGACCACCCGGGCGGCACGGGAAAATGGGCGGTATCCGTGATGACTTCCTTGGCGTCGACCTGTTTGAACGCGGCGATGTCGAGCCAGCCGTTGGCGCCGAGCAGAGCGTTTTGATGTCCCAGGTACAGGAGCATAGTCGTCAGAAACGCCAGGCCGGAGAGGGTGCGGAAAATCTCCCACGGCAGCGGCGAACCGGGCTCGAACCAGAAGCTTTGCCAGCGACTCCAGACCCCGGGCTGTTCGGGGAGGGCGCCGATCGCGGGAGCGGGTTTCTTGGCCGAGATATTAAGGCTTTTCACGGAGATCCCCGAAATTGCTGACCGTCTCGCCGAAGAAGTTGATCTGCGTATCTTTCATGGTGATGAGCAAGGGGGGCAACTGCCTGCGGACGTGACGCGTCAGTTCCACGCTCGCCCACTTATCCTGCTCTCCCGTTTCGCGGAGCACATGGCGAACGTACGACTGGGCAGCGATATACGCCCAGTCGCTCGCCGTGCTGAGGGCCTGGCCGCGCGGGACTTCATCCGAGTCGGCGCGCACCAGTTTGAACTTGTTGTCGGCTTTCTTGGGATCTTCCAGCGTCCAGTAGATCGTGAGCTGGGCCGCGGGGTCGGTCTTGGCCGCCTGCTTCTTGACGGCGCGAATGCGCTCGGCGCCGAGCGGCGACATCTCGCGGTCCTGCGTCAGCCCCAGGGCCAGGATCTTGTGCCGATGCCGGATGAAGTAGTTGGCGTTTTCATCGGGAAACTTGAGCGTCTTCTGCGTTTTCCCCGAGGCGTCCTTGAAATGGATCTGGAAGTACGCCTCGTCCCCGACAACGCGATTGGACATGAAGTGATAGTTGTTGAGCAAGCGGAGCGGCCCGAGATAGGCGTCCCGAGTGACCGGGTTGATTGCCTGTGCGAACGGCGGGCCCAGTTGGAAGTCGCCGCCGGGAAAGAAGGGCGAGGGCCAGGGCCCGCTGGTGGCGCCCAGAATCCAGATGCCGATGATAAAGAAGTGCCCCAGGACGAAGGCCGTGCCCAGCTGCTTGTAGATCTTCGGGAGCGGCGGAAGCGGCGCATCGCTGGACATGGGAACAGACCTCGAACTCACGGGGAACAACGTGGTCTTTCTAGGAGATCGTCACCGCGACGCCATGGCATCCAGACATCTCGGCTCCCTGGCGTGCGGATTGTCGATCGCCGTCGTCACTGCCGTTAATACCGGCATCCTTCCGTTTCCGGTTGTAGGGTTGGGTCCCACACGCCGGGATCTTCACGTGTCGACGCCGCAAGTGCTTTCCGAGCCGGAAGGGTCAGCGACGGAGATCCTGTTCGGCCTGAACGCCGTCTCAACTTGCGCTGTTCGAAATGAGGTTTGTCCCACGTGAAGAGGGGCGCTGTGCAACAAGATCGGAGTTCATCCGGGCCGATGCCGAAGTGGCTGCCCGAGGAAGGTCTCCAAAGTCGCTAATAGCGTTCGGAAGAAATGAACGCAATCGCTGCAAAGCTTGGCGATTGGCTAGGGCGAGCGGCCGACGTCAGTCGGCCAGTATAGCATCCCATTCGAAGATCTGATCGCAACCGCTCAAGCACACGTACCGGCCGACTCACGTCGGCCGGTCGCTTAATTCGGAGTCTCCCTACCGGTATTCCGTCATTTCTTCCGAACGCTCTAAGGAAAAATGAGTCTATAAGAAGAGCTGAACGTCCTTTTTGACCCCTTCCTGCCTGTAGCTCGGTGGGGTTAACTTGTTCGTCTAAATTTCCTACCAAACCAGAGCGGTTCAAGCCGCCGTCGCCGTACTCAATTCGGTCTAGAGAAAATAGCTACCATGAGCCCAGAAGCCCCATGGTCATTAGCTCTTCTTTACTTCCACTGCCACCACGTCCGTCGCTTTCGCGAACTCGATCGTCTCGTCCGTGCTCGCCGGGTCCACCGCTCGGCAACTCTCCGTGAGCTGATCCGCGAGGCCGCGTAGGTCCGTGCGCCAGTCCGACGTCTCGCTCTCCGCGGCCGGCAGTTGCAGGAATTCGCCGCACAGCAAAATGAGCCGCAGGAAATGGCGAAAGATGATTCCCTCCTGCTTGATGAGATCGCGAGACTGCACGAACTTCGTGAAGTTGCCGCCGTAGGAGAGCAACTCGCCCGCTCCCCAGACCGATTGCGTCACCACGTCCGTCACTTCGGGATTGAGAGCCTCGAAATAGAGTTTCACTTTCTCCGCGAGCGTCGGCGGTCGTTCTTCGTCTCGGCGCCAACCGTCGTCGTCCTCATCGTCCTCCGTAGGCGGCGCGACCTGCTCGCTGCTGACGAGCCCGCGCTGGATCAACTCTTGATCGAGAAATGTGTTGGCGAGCGGCCCGGCGGGGAGCTGGTCCGGCGTCGGCACCCGCAAATTCCGCAGCACCGCACGCGGAACTTCCAGTACGCTCTCCAGGATCTGAATCCGTTCGTTGCGGTCGCCCTTCGCCAGGAGCGGCAACAAGAATGCGCCGTAAAGCGGATGAATGCTGCGAAAGACTAACATCTCGTCAAGCTTGGGCGTCGGCGTCGCCCGGGCGACGACGTACGTTTCGCCCTCCGCCAATTCCGCGGGCCGAGGCGGATCGAGCGTCACGTAGCCGATCCGCTCGAGCGTGCCGAGCATGTTGTCGAGCTGCTTCTCGGCCGAGCGAATCCGCGGCTCGTCCATGAAGCGCTTGCGAATGACGCTGCGGACGCGCGACACCTCGGGCGACAGTTTGAGCAGATACGCGAGCAGTCGCCAGGGGAAGACCCCCTTGCTGTAAAGCTTGACCGGCGGCGCTGTCTGCAGCGCCTTGAACTGCGCCTCGTTCCAGTAGAGTTGCTTATCGCTGCGGTTGGGCTTCTTGCGTTTGAGATCCTTCTTGGCCCGCAACAGTCCGGGATCGCGCGTGTCTTCGGGGATGGCGTCGTATTTGATCTTCCAGCGCAGCGTCTTGACGTCGTCCTCGTGGGCGATCGCGAAGACGTAGCCGACGTCGTCGAATTGAGGGCGACCGGCGCGGCCAAAAATCTGATGGGCCGTGCTCGCGTCGATCAACTTCTGTTTGGTGAGCGGGCCCTTGACGAGCGACGTGAGTACGACCGACCGGGCCGGGAGATTGATGCCCGAGGCTAGCGTCTCGGTGCAAATTACTACGCCGAGTAGCTTACGGACAAAGAGGTCCTCGATGACGCGTCGGTATTTGGGGAGGAGCCCCGCGTGATGGACTCCGATGCCGCGGTGCAGGATCTGTTTGATCTTGGGGCCGATGCCGTCGGACCATTCGAGTTTGTTGATCTCCGCGTGCAGGGGTGCTTTCTGGTGTTCCGCCAACACGGGCAGACCTTTGAGCGTCTCGGCCAGGCTCCAGCATTCGTCGCGGTTGAAGCAGAAGACCAGGGCCGGCATCTTGCGCGTGAGGTCGGCGCCCTTGGCCATGATGACGAGCTGTTCGGTGATGAGTTCGTCCGAGACCCAGATGTACGTGAGCGGAATCTTGCGCTCGGTCCCTTGCACGAGATCCAGCGGCCGTTGATGGCAGCGGCGGAGCCAGGCCAAAAATTCTTCCGCGTTGCCGACCGTGGCCGAGAGGAGCAGCAAGCGGATGTGCGCGGGGAGCATCGACAGCGTCAGCTCCCAGACGATGCCGCGTTCGGGGTCGGCGAAGCTGTGGAACTCGTCCATCACGACCGCGGAGACGTTGGCGAAGTCGAACGCCTCGGGATGCAGTAGTCGATTGAGCAAGATCTCGGCGACGACGACTAGGATTTTCGCATCGGGATTGACTCGGCGATTGCCGGTCACGAGCCCGACGTCGTCGGCCTTGAAGCCCCAGCGGACGGCGGCTTCTTGTAACTCGTGGAACTTCTGTTCGGTGAGGGCGATGAGGGGCGTGGTGTAGTAGGCGACGGACCCGGTGTGCAGCGCCTCGAAGAGTGCGGCATGGGCGATGAGCGTTTTGCCGGTCCCGGTCGGCGCGCAGACGAGCACGCCGGTCTCGGTGGTGAACCACGCGAGGAGGGCGTCCTCCTGCACGGGGTAAGGCGGATACGGAAGCTGCGCGAGATATTGCTCGGCCAGCGAATCGCGGGTGGGAGGCATGCCGAGATTATATGGAGCGTTCGCTACGCAGCCGCTTCCTCGGTCGATTGGCGGTTACGTTCACGCACGTGATTGATGCCCTTTTGGCATTTCCGCAAGAAGCCGACCATTTCCTGGACGACGTCGATGTGCCCCAGATAGCGTTCGAGCCTTTCGACGGCGACGGGCAGAAGCAGAGCTTCGAGAAAGAGGATGCGGTAGGCTTCGCGGACGGCGTTGATCTGAATGGGCGAGAAGCCGTTGCGACGCATGCCGATGAGGTTGACGCCGCAGACGTTGTTGATGTTTTGCTGAATGATAAAGGGGGGCATGTCCTTGCTGGTGCCGCTGCAGCCGGAGAGGAGCGCGAGTCGGCCGATGCGGACGAACTGATGGACAGCGGAGTTTCCGGAGATAAAGACGTTGTCTTCGAGGACGCAGTGGCCGCCGATGACGGCGGAGTTGGCGAGGATGCAGTTGTTGCCGATGACGCAATCATGCGCGACATGGGACGAAGCCATGAAGAAGTTGCGATCGCCGATCGACGTCTTCCACGAGTGGGTGGTGCCGCGGTGGATGGTCACGTGTTCGCGGAAGATGTTGTCGTCGCCGATTTCGACGCGGGTATCTTCGCCTGCGAACTTGAGATGCTGGGGGCGATCGCCGATGACCGCGCCGGTGTGGACGGCGTTCCCCGTGCCCATGACGACGGTGCCGAAGACGTACGCTCCCGGCCGGATGACGCAATGGTCGCCCAGTTTGATTTTGCCTTCGAGGACGGCGAACGGACCGATCTCGACATGCTCTCCGACTTCGACTTCGGGAGAAAGGATGGCGGTCGGATGAATGCGTGCAGTGGTACTACGAGCCATGTTACTCCCCTGTTCCGTTTGGGAGCCGAGAGACCCGGCTTGGGTTTCTCAGAGCCTTAATGTGGAGTCCATCCCTGGTCCTCCGTCGGCAATCCGGAGTATACGAAAAGGAGGCGGAAGGACGCCAGACCAAATTCCCTTTTGGAGACGACATCGAGAATATCGGCAAGTTAGTCGAAGAAGTTTAGCCGTATCGACTTTGCGGGCAGAAAAAGATTGTAGCGGGCGGCAGAGTGGGGGAACTGAGGGGCATGCGAGGCCGTGATCGATGCGGCGGGGAGGCGTTCTTGGCTGCTTTTGTTGCGAAAACTCAAATTTGCGATCGCAAAATCGAGCCCGGCGCACGCGCATTGCAGCACCGTTTCGAAATCCTCTTCTCCTGGCCCCGCGTGCCGATACAACACTTGCAACCATCCTTTATCTCGAGGCGGACCAGCCGATGACCGCGGGCGCCGAGAACGCCGACGAGCCCGAGCCGGGGTTTGACTTCACCGATCCGAACTCGCCCTGGGCGCCGTATTATTTCCAGGCGAGCCACGTCCTCGCCGGGGTTCTGCTCGCGGTTTGCCTCGTGTTCTTTAGCTCGATGACGCCCCTGGTGCATAGCGATCTGTGGGGGCATCTCAAGTTTGGCGAATACCTCGTCAACGAGCGGCAGTTTCCGCCGCACGAGATGTTCTCGCCCTATAGCGATCCGCAGGCAGCGTACGTTCCGTTCATGTGGCTGTCGCAGAGTTTCCTGTACGTGACGTACTCGGCGGGCGCAGCGCTGGCCGGGCCGGCGGGGGGCGGGGAACTCCTGCGCTCGTTGCACGCCCTCATCGTCTGCGGCAAGCTGCTGCTCTTATTGCTCGCGTATCGCCGGGCGAGCGGGTCGATGCCGCTCGCGGTCGCCGGGCTGGCACTTCTGCTGGTCTTGCATGTCGTGCCGTTCAGCGTTCAGCGGCCCCAGGCACTGGGCGAACTCTGCTTCGCGTGGCTGCTGTTTCTCTTGAGCAACCCGGCGCCGACCTGGCGCACCGTGACGATCATGGTGCTGGCAATCGCGCTCTGGGCGAATCTGCACGGGTCATTTGTGCTCGGCTTCGTGCTCCTTTCGATCTTTATCGCGGGTCGTACGCTGCAGTTCGGCATTCGCGACGAAGTCGGCGGCCGATGGAGCGTGGCGCTGGGCGCGGCGCTCTTCGTCGTCGGCCTGACGCATCCGTTCGGATTCGGGATCTACCGGGCGGCGCTCGAGTTCGGCGGCAACTACAACGTCCGCACGCTCGAGGAATGGCTGCCGCTCGACTTTCACCGCGCCGCGGGGGGACACTGGGGCTACCTCGCGATCCTCGCGCTCCTCGCCGGCTCGCAAGCGCTGAGTCCGCGGACGCTGACGCCCACGGCGCTCCTCCTCACGCTTACCTTCGGCATCGGGCCCCTGTTTCAAGAACGCCTCATGGCCTGGTGGGTGCTGCTCGCCCCGTGGATTCTCCTGCCGCTTTGGCCCGCCAGAATTTGCACCTACGAAAGTGTTCCGAGTCTTAGAAAGACGCTCTTCAGCGTGGCGCTCGGCGCGATCACGCTATTGTGGACCGGCGCGGGGCAGCTCCTCCTCGGCAATCAACCGGTTGCGCTGCAGAAGATGGTGACGCCGGTCACGCTCGTGGAATTGCCGAAGGAACTGCAGCAGGTTCCCGGGAAGATTTTCACGCCGGACAATCTGGGCGATTATCCAATCTGGCGGCACGGCAAGGAGGCGCCGGTGCTCGTCTACTCGCACGCCCAGTACTTCCCGCGCGATCACTGGGACGACTTCATGGTGATGCTGACGGCCAAGCCCGGCTGGGAGGATCTGTTCGATCGCCACGGCGTCAACATCGTCTGGATCGATGCGGAGAAACAGGGCGAACTGGCGCAGGCGCTGCGCGGGCGGCCGGAGCAGTGGCGCGTGGTCGTCGCCGGGGCGCCGGGCGGCGCGTTTTCGCCCTTCAAACTTTTCGTCGCGGTCCGCATTCGGCCGTTGTGAGGTGCTCGATGTCCCGCGCCAAGGCGATCGCGCTGCTCGTTCTGCTCGGCCTGCTGGCCTACTGCAACGCCTTCGGCGGTTCGCTGCAGCTGGACGATTATCTGTACATCCCCGCGTTCGACTACGTGAACAACTTCGCCGATGCGTACGCCTATCTGCGCAATCGTCCGGTCATTGCCGGCTCGATCTACGTCAATCAGCTCCTGGGGGGCTCGCTGGCGGGGTATCACGCGCTCAATCTCGCCGTCCACGTGCTGGCCGGACTCACGCTGTTCGGCATCGTTGGGCGCACGCTCGAATTGCCGCGCTGGCAGGGACGTTTCCGCGGTCGCGAAGTCGGGCTGGCGTTTGCGGTCGCGGCAATCTGGTTGGTCCATCCGCTGAACACGGGCGCCGTCACGTACCTGATCCAGCGCTGCGAATCGATGATGGGGCTCTGCTACCTCGCCTGCATCTACTTCCTCCTCCGCGGCGCTACCGGCGCGCCGGGCTGGTACGCGCTCGGCATCGCCTGCGGCGTCGTTGGGTCCGGGTGCAAGGAGACGATGCTCACGGCGCCGTTCCTGGTGCTGCTGTTCGACCGCGTCTTCCTGGCCGAGTCGTGGGGCGACGTCTGGCGGCAACGCAAGTGGGTTCATCTCGGTTACTTCCTCGTCCTTGTCTTTCCGCTGATGACGCGGTTGCCCGGCGTCGTCGCGCCCACGGGCGTCGCCAGCGGCGGGTTCGTGCTCCGCGATTTCGGCACCTACGAATATCTACTCACGCAGCCGGGCGTGATCCTGCGCTACCTCAAACTCGCCCTGCTGCCGACCGATCTCTGTTTCGACTACCGCGATTGGCCCATCGTCCGCAATCCGCTCGACGCGCTCCCCTCCCTCGCGCTCGTGCTGACGTTGCTCGGCGCCACGCTCTACGGCGTCCTGCGTGCGACCTGGTGGGGCTTCCTCGGCGCCTGGTTTTTCGGCGTGCTCGCCATGTCCTCCTCGATCTTCGCGCTGCTCGACGTCTGCTGCGAATATCGCATGTACCTGTCGCTGGCGGCCGTCGTCGTGGGCGCGGTCCTGGCCGGAGATGCGGCGCTCCGCAATCCTCGCGTCGCCAGTTGCGTGCTCGCCGTGGCCCTCGTCGTTCTGGGAGGGCTCACTTATCGCCGCAATCTCGACTATCAGTCGGGCGTCACGTTGTGGGAGGACGTCCTGCGCAAACGGCCCGCGAACTTCAAGGCGCACATCCACCTGGCCGAGGACTTTCAGCGGCGTGGCCAGTGGGACAGCGCGCTCAAACATCACGAGATCGCCCTGGCGCAGATGCAGCCCAATTTCTTCACGAACTACAACCTCGGCGCCCTGCGCGTGCGCCAGGGGAAGCTGGCCGAGGGGATCGCGCTGCTCGAGAAATCGCTGGAGTTCCGCTACGAGGACGCCAGGCCGATGGTGAACCTCGGCGTCTTTCTGCCGATGCAGGAGCGTTGGGCTGAGGCGGAGGACATGCTGGAGCGGACGTTGCGTCAAGAACCGAACAACGTGCAGGCCCACTTTTATCTCGCGAACCTGCTCGATCTGCGTTACCACGACGACGAGGAGAAGAAGGCGCGCGTGGGCGCGTTGATCGCCCGCGGCCTCGAACTCGCGCCGGATTGGCCGAACGAAGCCCGCCGAGGCGCCCAGATGCGTCTGCGCGGAGGCGTCTTCGAAACGCGCGAATGTTTCTGGGAAGCGTTCTGGCTCGCGCGCTCGGCGAATCTGGCGACCGAGGTCGCCGACGAGCAGATCCTGTTCACGCTCGGCTGGGCGAACGAACGGCTGGGCAATGCCGAGGAGGCTCGGCGGGTGTACCGGATCGCGCAATCGTATGTCGCCCCCGATTCGCCGATGGGTCGGCGCCTGGACGCGAAGCTGGCGCCGTGACGCCGACTCGCCTCGTCGGACGTCGGGCCATATCATTCCTCCTGGCAACGACTCTCTCCAACCGAGAATTTCTTCATGGAAATCACGCACATTCACGCTCGCGAAATCCTCGATTCGCGCGGCAACCCGACGCTGGAAGCCGAAGTCATCCTCGCCGACGGCGCCACGGGGCGCGCGGCCGTTCCCAGCGGCGCTAGCACCGGAGCGTATGAAGCGGCCGAGCTCCGCGACGGCGACAAGAAACGCTACCTCGGCAAAGGTACGCTCAAGGCCGTCCAGAACATCAACGAGCTGATCGCCCCCGAAATCCTGGGCCTCAGCGCCTTCGATCAGACCGGCATCGACAGCCTGATGATCGAACTTGACGGCACGCCCAACAAGGCGAAGTTCGGCGCCAACGCGATCCTGGGCGTCTCGCTCGCCGTCGCGCACGCCGCCGCCGCCTCGCTCGGGCTGCCGCTCTTCCGTTACCTCGGCGGCACCAACGCCAAGGTCCTCCCCGTGCCGATGATGAACATCCTGAACGGCGGCAAGCATGCTGACAACAACGTCGACGTCCAGGAGTTCATGATCATGCCGTTTGGCGCCGAGACCTTCCGCGAATCGCTGCGGATGGGCGCCGAGATCTTTCACTCGCTAAAGAAGGTGCTGCACGACAAGGGCCTGAACACTTCCGTGGGCGACGAAGGGGGTTTCGCGCCGAGCCTGAAGTCGATCGACGAGGCGTTCGAAGTTATCGCCACCGCCGTCGAGAAGGCCGGTTACAAGCTCGGCTCCGACATCTTCTTCGCCCTCGACCCGGCCACCACCGAACTCTTCGAAGAGGCCAAGCACAAGGGCAAGGTCGGCTACTGCTTCTTCAAGAGCGATCCGAACAAGATCATCACCAGCGACGAGATGATCGACCTGTGGAAGGGGTACTGCAAGAAATGGCCCATCCGCAGCATCGAGGACGGCCTGGCCGAGGACGATTGGGACGGCTGGGTCAAGCTGACCAAGGAGTTGGGCGACAAGGTCCAACTCGTCGGCGACGACCTTTTTGTCACCAACGTCAAACGGCTCCAGCAGGGCATCGACAAGAAGGCGGCCAATAGCATCCTCATCAAGGTCAACCAGATCGGCACGCTCAGCGAGACGCTCGACGCGATCGAGCTGGCACGCCGCAATGCGATGACGTCGATCGTCAGCCATCGTTCGGGCGAGACGGAGGATGCGACAATCGCGGACATCGCGGTGGCGACGAACTGCGGACAGATCAAGACCGGTTCTGCCAGTCGTACCGATCGTATCGCGAAATACAATCAGTTGCTGCGAATCGAGGAGGAACTGGGCGAATCGGCCCGCTTTGGCACGGAGGTTTGGCCTACCTCGCGCCGATAGAGATTTGCAAGGGGCGCTCCTGCTTCGGAGCGCCCTTCGCCAATCCGTCCACGGAGGGACGTATGTCGCCGCGCTTGCAAGTCTATCTGCCGATGTTCCTGTTCGGCCTTACCCTATCTCTCGCCTTCGCGCTGGGCGCTACCGTCGTGGCGGCGCCCTGGTTCTTCATCGAAGGCGAAACCACTCATCCGCTCCTATACCTGTTCGCCAAGGATATGGTCGTGCGCCGCACCGGTTTCTTCAGTGCCATGGGACTGGTGGTGACGGCGCTCGTCTTCTTCAAACCCGAGGGGTTGATGAAGAAAAAGGATGCAGGCAAGAAGCCGGCCGAAGTCGCCGCTGGATAGTTCCGTAGGCCATATTCGGCAACAATCGATTCGCTGCGTCGGAGACGCAACGTAGGGCAGGCGGCCCTACGAGCGGAGCACCCCATCATTCGCATTACCCACATTGAACGTCATGCGCCTCAGGGTCTTTTTCTCTCTGTTCTCGGCGCCTTCTGTGGCAAGCATGATTTGCCCCCGCTACAATACCTTCCCGCAAACGCCCGTTCGTTTCCCGGAAAGGAATGCTCATGGCTTTGAAAGTGCACGCCGTAGCCGAGGCGGATCTCGCGCTGCTGCGTAAAGTCGATACGCCCACCGTCTGCAACATCGTCGAACTCTTCGACATCGTGCCGCGCACGGCGTTTTACATGGATAAACGCATCGTCGCGTGTTACCCCAAACTCCCCCCGATGGTCGGTTATGCCTCGACGGCGACGTTTCGCTCCGCGTCGCCGCCGAAAGCGGGCAATGTCTACGCGGGGCTGGGCGAACAGGTCGCGTCGTTTGCAGAGTTTCCCGGTTCTCCCGTCGTCGTCTTTCAGGATCTCGACAGCCCGGTCGCCGCGGCAACGTTCGGCGAAGTCATGTGCACCACCTACAAGACCTTCGGCGCCGTGGGCCTGATCACCAGCGGCGGCGCGCGCGACATCGATCAGGTCGAACCGCTCAACTTCCCCTGTTTCAGCGACGGCGTCATCGCGGCGCATGGCTATTGCCATTTCGGCCAGGTCAACGTCCCCGTCCACGTCGGCGGCTTGATGGTCCATCCCGGCGACCTGCTGCATGGCGACCGCAACGGCGTCTGCCTCATTCCGAACCACCTCGCCGGCGCCGTCGCCCAGGCCGCCCCAGATCTCGCGGCCGCGGAATCGCTGGTGCTCGATTATCTCCGTTCCGGCAAGGCGACCGTGGCCGGATTCAACGACGCGCGCAAGGGATGCAAGGACCGCATCGACGCGCTGGCGAAAAAATTGAAGAGTAAAATCGTGCCGGTCGGATAACGTCGCGCCGCGAGGACGCGGCGGCTAAACGATTCGCTTATGGGGGTTTCGATATGCGCTTTGCACTACTCGCGATGTTGCTAACTTCGTCCGCGTTCGCCCAGGAGCGCGTCACGCTCTTCAACGGTACCGACCTCAAGGGCTGGGTCGCGGAAGGGGCGAGCGACTACAAAGTCGGCGACGAGACCAAACAGGTCTGGACCGTCAATAAAGAGGGACACATCTTCTGCGACGGCAAGGGCTTCGGCTTCCTTCGCTACGACGCGCAAAAGTTCGCCGACTTCACGTTTCACGTCGAGTTCAAACTTCAGCCCAAATGCAACAGCGGGCTCGGCTTTCGCACGCCCGTCTTCGATCCGAAACGCTCCACCGCGACCCGCCCCTCGTTTGCCAGCTATGAGATCCAGATCATTGACGACGCGGGCAAGCCGGCCAACAAGCACTCGACCGGCTCGCTCTACCGCTACGTCGCTCCGAACGTCAACGCCCACAAGCCCGCGGGCGAATGGAACACGATGGAGATCACCTGCAAGGGTCCGAACGTCACCATCGTCTTCAACGGCGAAAAAATCATCGACATCGATCAATCGAAGATTCCGGAATTAAAAGACAAACCTCGCGACGGCTTCGTGTGTCTTCAGAATCACGGTGGCAAAATCGAGTTCAAGAACCTCTGGGTCCAGGTGACCAAGTAAAGGGAATGTATGCCGCGCGTGGTCTTGGCGATGAGCGGGGGCGTCGATAGCTCCGTCTCGGCCTGGCTTCTGAAGAAGCAGGGGTACGACGTGGTCGGCCTATTCATGCGCACGGGGGTGCACGCCCACGACGACGACACGCCCGCGCACAAAAAGGGCTGCTGCAGCGCCGTCGACGCCGGCGATGCACGCCGGGTGGCGGATCGGCTCGACATCCCGTTCTACGCCCTGGATTTCGAAAGCGACTTCGAGCGCATCAAGGATTACTTCGCGGACGAGTATGCTCGCGGCCGAACGCCCAATCCGTGCGTCGTGTGCAACAACTGGCTCAAGTTCGGCAAGCTCTGGCAGTACGGCGAACAGCTCGAAGCCGACTTCATCGCGACGGGGCATTACGTGCAGATCGACCACGAACCGCTGCGGCTGCGCAAGGGACTCGATCCGAACAAGGACCAATCGTACGTTTTGTTCGGCTTGCAGCGAAGTCTGTTGCCGAGGTTGTTGTTCCCGATCGGCGGCATGCGGAAGGACGAGGTCCGCGCCCTGGCGCGCGAGGCGGGACTGGGCGTGGCGGAAAAGCCCGATAGCGTCGAGATCTGTTTTGTGCCGGGCAACGATCACTTCGCGTTTTTACAGGAGCACCGCCCGGGCGTTTCGCAGCCGGGAGTCATCCGCGACAAGGCGACCGGCGCCGTCCTCGCCGAGCACGACGGCATCGAACGCTTCACCATCGGCCAACGCAAGGGCCTGGGCTTCGGCGGCGGTTCGCGCCGCTACGTGCTCGAGATCGTGCCGGAGACGCGCGACGTCTGGGTCGGCGACCCGGCCGATTTGCTGGCGTCGGGGCTGCGTGCGCTGAACGTCAACTGGCTGATCGAGCCGACGGACGTCGTCGAGTGTCAGGCGAAGATCCGCTACCGCGCGGAACCGGCGCCGGCGCGGGTGACGCTCGGGGGCGCCGGGGAAGTGCGCGTCGAGTTCGCGGAACCGCAAACCGCGGTGACGCCGGGACAAGCCGTGGTCTTTTATCGGGGCGATCAAGTTCTGGGCGGCGGTTGGATCGAGGAAGCGCTCATGGCGAGCGGGGGACGTTAGTCCCCCGGTACGTCACGCCAATGCAACACAGAATTCTCGCACGTGTTTCTGCATACGAGTCACGTACCGGGGGACTGACGTCCCCCGCTCGCCTTTTGCATACGAGTCTCATACCGGGGGACTGATGTCCCCCGCTCGCCTTTGCATACGAGTCACGTACCCGGGGACTGACGTCCCCCGCTCGCCTACTTCTTCCCATGATACTTCTGATTGAACAGAATCGGATCGAACTCGTCGGCCGCCTCCACGACGGGAGCGGGCGGCGCTGACGTCCCCTCCGAGAAAGCCGGGCTCTTGACGGCGGGGGTCGGCGTGGGCTTCGCGCTCGGCGACGGCGCCGACGCCTGCATCGGCAGCGGCGTCAACTCTGCGAAATTTACCACCCTTGGCGGATCGCTTGCCGACGGCAGCGGCGGCGGGACCGCGATCTTCACCTCGCGCAGGTGCGGGTTGCCCACCGCGACCATCTCCACCCACATCTGTAGAAGCCGGTACGGCTCCACTTGCTTGTTCTTGAGCGGCGGATGCTCCATTGCCGTGCGTACCGCGTGATTGCTGACCGACTTGATCAGCAGCGGGCTCAGGCTCGGCTTCTCCAGACGGATCTGCCCAATCGCCGCCGCCAGGTTGCGCTGCGTCGAGGCGCGCGAACCCCCTTCGTTGGCCTGGTAAATCCGAAACGTCCCGGGATAGCTCGACGAATGACAGCCGCCGCACGCGTTGAGCAAGATCGGCTGAATCTTGTTGTTGAACAGGATGAGACAATCGGACGAAACGTCGATCTGCTGAATTTCCGGCAACGGCGCGACCGGCGTCGGCACGGCGACCGGCGCCGGGCTTGTCGAAGGCGCCGAGCGCTGCAGATACCGTAAGAAAAAGTGCGCATCGCTCAGATTGGGCTGAATCTCCAGGGCCGACTTGGTCTCGGCGATGGCGTGTTCGCGTAGTCCGTGGGCGTGCGCCCATTTCGCCAGCCGCAATCGCTCGGACGCCTGATCGAGCTGAGCCTGCGTTTTCAGGAACGCGAGGGCTTCGCTGGAGGAGCCGACGAGTTTTTTCGCCTTGCCGAGCGGAACGACGATTTCGCTGGAACCTCGGCGAATCCGGTACGCTTCCGCTTCCTGGACGATGTCCCCCTCCATGAGGCGGTCGTTGTCCAGAATCAGAACTTTGCCCTGGATCCCTTGCGCCTGGACGAGGGGCGCGGCAGCAAGAACCAGGAGGCAGGCGGAGAATGCATATTTCCACATGGGCGCGGCTTATACAATGAGGAGCAAACGGGGTCAAGAGCGACTGTCACACACAAGGAACTCGGCATGAAGATTCATGAATACCAGGCGAAAGAGTTGTTAGCCGCCGCGGGCGCCGCCGTCCCCAAGGGCATCGTCGCGCGCACGGCTGCGGAGGCGGTCGCCGCGTTCGACGCCATGGGGGGCAAAGCGGTCGTGCTCAAATCGCAGGTCCACGCCGGCGGTCGCGGTAAAGGCAGGTTCAAGGACTCCGGCTCCGACATTGGCGGCGTCAAGTTCCTCACCAAGCGCGACGACGTCCTCAAGGCCGCCGAGATCATGCTCAAGTATCCGCTGGTCACCAAGCAGACCGGCGAGGCCGGCCAGAAAGTCAGCACGCTCCTGGTGCAGGATGCCGCGGACATCGCACGCGAAATCTATGTGGCCGTGGTGCTGGACCGCGCCGTCGGTGCGCCGATCCTGATGGCCTGTGCTGAGGGGGGCGTCGACATCGAAGAAGTGGCTGCCAAGACGCCGGAGAAAATTCTCAAGGAACCGTTCAACCCCGAGACGGGACTGAGCCCGTACCAGGCGCGCAAGATGGCCTTCGAACTCGGCTTCAAGGGAGACGAGATCGCTCAGGCCGAGAAAATCATGGTCGCCCTGGCCCGTGTTTTTCTCGATAAAGACTGCAGCCTGGCGGAGATCAATCCGCTGGTCGTCACGCCCAAGGGCGAGGTTCTGGTTCTCGACGCCAAGATGACGTTCGACGACAACGCCCTGTTCCGCCATCCCGACATCGAGGCGCTGCGCGACATCAGCGAGGAAGACGCGGCCGAATTGCGGGCGGCGAAATCGGGACTCTCGTTCATCAGCCTCACGGGCAACATCGGCTGCCTGGTGAACGGCGCCGGATTGGCGATGAGCACGATGGACATCATCAAGTATCACGGCGGCGACCCGGCGAACTTCCTCGACGTCGGCGGCGGCGCCAACAAGGATCAAGTCACCGAGGCGCTGCGGATTTTGCTCGCCGACGATCGCGTGAAGGCGGTGCTGATCAACATTTTCGGCGGCATCATGAAATGCGACACGATCGCCGCCGCGGTCATCGCCGCGTTCAAGGAGGTGCAGCCGAAGGTGCCGTTCGTGGTTCGACTCGAGGGGACGAACGTCGCCGAGGGGCGGAAGATGTTGCAGGAGAGCGGGCTCAACCTGCAACCGGCGACGGACCTCACGGACGCGGCGAAGAAGGTCGTCGCCGCGGCGAGGTGATCGGCGTTGGTCACGGCGCGAGGGGCGCGATTTCGACTTTGCGGAAGAAGACTTCGAACCCCTCCGTTTGCAGGAGAATCTTGCCCGCGGCCGGCGTGACGTCGAAGGCGTGGTTCACCAGCTGGCCATTGACTTTCACGCGGATCGTGTTCCCCTTGCAGATGCACTCGACTGTGGTCCACTCGCCCAGGGGGCTTTCGACGTCGTCCTTGCCGCGGGTGTCCAGGAATTCTTTGAAGTCGAGGTCGTGCCGATTCCACCAGAGTTGGCCCTGCGTGAAGACGCGCTTCTCGCCGCCGGGCGCCCAGCGCGGCCGCTTGCCCTTGGCGACTTCACTGGCGAAAGAGACGGGGATAACGTCGCCCTTGGCGTCTTTGCCGCGGATGCAGATGAGGTCGCCGACGCAGCCCTGGGCGAGCTGGCATTCGATCGACGCCATCCAGACGCCGTTCGCGCCTCCGTCGGGTCCGGTGGCGTGCAGCAGGATGCCGGAGTTGCGGACGTACTTGCCGCCGTCGGTGCGCTTGCCCCACTTGAACTCGGCGGTGAGGTGATAATCGCGATACGCCTTGTCGGTGGCGAGGTAACCGAAGCCGTCGCCGCTGAGGCAAAGGATGCCGTCCTTGACATGAAAGACCTTCCGCGGATCCTCGGCCTTGGCGTCCTTGAGCCAGGTGGTGAATCCAGCGAGGTCTTTGCCGTTGAAAAGCGGCATCTTCTGGAGCGGAGCGATCGGCTCGTCCGCTTGAAGCGGAGTCAGGAAGATTAACCACAGAGACACAGAGAGCACCGAGAAGAGGAGAGAAAAAGAAGAGGCGGAACATTCTCTCACCGCCCTCTTTTTTCGTCTCACTTTTTCTTCCTCTGTGCTCTCTGTGCTCTCTGTGCCTCTGTGGTAAATCTTCTTTTCGACTTCGATCATGTCGCATCTCCTTTATTGGGGGCGATCATTTCCAGAAAATTGCCGCCGTTCTCGAAGAGGTCGTCGCCCACGGAACAGGTCCACAAGATGCGTACGACCAGGCAAACCTCCGGCTGGTCGGTTGCCGGCGAGAAGTAGACGCGGACCTTTTTGCCCAGCAGCCGCTGCGTGCCGAGCAGGCGAATGCCGGTCGTCGAAACATCCCGGCTCAGCAAGTGAAGTTCCTTGCCCTCGTCCGTACGAACTTTGACGGAGTGGATGAAATCGAAGCGTTCCTGCCCGCGGCGTTCGCGTTCCTTCATCTGGTCGCGATGGTGCTTGACGAGCTGGCGAATGACCTTGGCGATGGCTCGCTGATGCTCTTGTTCCTGGTGGAGCCGGGGGCTGACGGTGGTGACGTAGTAGTAACGTCCCTGGCGGTAATGCAGCGACGCAGCGGTTTGCTTGACGACGTCCTTCCAGACGGTTTCGTCGAGCCCGGCCTGGGTCAGTTCGGCGCGGATCTCGCGCGGCAAGATGAAGCCCTGTTTCTGGGCGCGACGTAACACCGCTTCGACCACTTCCGCCATCGTCATGACTGACCTTCCGTAGGTTGCGATTCCGCGCTGGAGCATATCTTATAGAGGAAGGAGAAAGCAAGATGCAGACGATGCGTGCGGCTCGCACCTTGGAGCTGAGAGGCCCGATCACGATCGACGCCATCCCCGTGCCGACGCCTGGCGCGGGGCAAGTCCTCGTGCGCGTCCAGGCGTGCGGCGTGTGCCACACCGATCTGCACGCCGTGCGCGGCGACTGGCGCGCCAAGCCCGCGCTCCCCTGCACCCCGGGACACGAAGGCGTCGGCGTCATCGTCCAGCTGGGGCCGGGGGTGACCGCGCGGCAAATCGGCGAACGCGTCGGCGTCCCGTGGCTCCATCACGCCTGCGGACAATGCGAACCGTGCCAATCCGGCTGGGAGACGCTCTGCACCCGCCAGCAGAATACCGGCTTCAGCGTCCCCGGCAGCTTCGCCGAATACGTCGTCGCGCACGCCGACTTCACCGTGCCGATCCCCGCGGAGCTGACGTCCCACGCCGCGGCGCCGATCCTCTGCGCCGGCCTCTCCGCCCTCAAGGCCATTCGCGAAACCGAACTCGTGGCAGGACAATGGCTCGTCATTCTCGGCATCGGCGGCGTCGGGCATCTTGCCATCCAGTACGCCCGCGCGCTCGGCCTCAAGACCGTGGCCATCGACGTGCAACCGCACGCGCTGCTGCTCGCGCGAGAGTCCGGGTCGGAGATCGTGTTCGATGGCCGAGGTCCGGCGCTGGCGAAGATGGTGCGGCAGGCGACTGACGGCGGCGGGCACGGCGTGCTGGTGACGTCGAGTTCCGCAGCCGCGATCACCCAGGGCGTCGAACTCATGCGCCGGCACGGCACGATGGTGCTGGTGGGGCTGCCGCCGGGAGACTTCACGCTGCCGACGTTCGAGGTGGTCGTGAAGCGATTGACCATCCGCGGCTCAATCGGCGGCACGCGCGCGGAGTTGCGCGAGGCGCTGGCGCTGGCGGCGTCGGGCCAGGTCGTCGCGCGCACCGAGATGCATCCGCTGGAGGCCGTGGGCGGGGTGTTCAAACGTCTGGAGCGCGGCGAAATAATGGGGCGTGCGGTCTTGACGCTGCCTTGAGGCGAGCGGGGGACGTCAGTCCCCCGGTACGTCGGTTTTGCCCGAGTGTATAGGGAAAGCAGCACAGCGAGGAGCACGCATACCGGGGGACTAACGTCCCCCGCTCGCCACTGCATCAATCCACGAACAGGAACTCGTTGCTCGCCAGTAAGACCTGCGCGTATTGCTGCCAGTCCGCGGGCGTTTGTGCGAAGGCCGTCCCCAGCTGCAACTCCGCGGACGTCGGCGCTCGGCCGAACAAGAGCCCATACGCCCGACGAATCTTCGCCTCCGGCACATCGCCCGCATCCTGAGTCAGACGTTTCACCAGGGCCGCGGATTGCTGCAACAGGAGCGGGCTGTTGAGTGCGTAAAGTTGCTGAATCGGCGTCGTCGTCGGCACCCGCTGCGGACTGTGCGTGATCGGATCCGGAAAATCATGCAGTCGTAACAGGTCCGACAATTCTCGGCGTTTCACCGTGCCGTAGAGCGTGCGGCGCCGATTGCTCGCCTGGTTCAGCTCTTGCGGCGGCCCGCCCACGGTCAGGTCGAGCGTTCCCGTCACCGCGAGCATGGCGTCGCGCCACGCCTCGACTTCCAGGCGTTTGCGCGGGAAGGCGGAGAGCCAACGGAAGTCGGCGTCGGCGGGAGCGGGTGTCGCGGAAGCCTGGCGATACGCGGCTGACAATACAATCTCGCGGTGCAGCCATTTCGTCGACCAACCGTTGGCGATGAAGCGGTGCGCCAGGTCGTTCAGCAGTTCGGGATGGGAGGGACGTTCGCCCTGGATGCCGAAGTCGCTGGGGGTTTCGACCAGCCCGACGCCGAAGTGATGTTTCCAGACGCGATTGACCCAGACGCGCGCCACCAACGGAGCGCCTTCGCGCGTGAAGGCCTGGGCGAGTTCCAGTCGGCCGCTCCCCTGACGAAACGGCGCCGGGGCATTCGTCGACATCACCGTGAGAAACCGGCGCGGCACGATTTGGCCCGGCTTGTTCGGATTGCCGCGAATGTGCAGCGGCAGGTCTTGCGCCTGGTCCGCGTCGTACTTGAGAACGGAGCCGTGCCCCTTCGCGGGGAGGACGGTGAGTCGGGCATCGACGAGGCCCGGCGTCAGCGGCGCGTTCCAGAACGGGCTCGCCTTCTTGGCCTCGTCGAGTTTCGTCTTGAACTCTTCGACTTTGCCGGGCGCGTCGGGGGACTTCTTCGCTTGCCACTTCTTCATCTCGGATTCGAGCGTGCGCACCTGCTCCCGCGCCTTCACGACGGCCTCGGTCTTTTGACCTTCAAGGATGGCGAGATCGCCCGGCCGGCTGCTTGCGAAAACCCCGGCCAGAGCGTAGTAATCCTCGGCCGAGATCGGGTCGAACTTGTGATCGTGACAGCGGGCGCAGGCGACGTTCAGCCCCAGGAACGTGCTCGTGAGCGTGTGCACCCGCTCCTCGTACTCGTCCGCGACGATCGCCTTGATAATCTCCGGCGGCAGCTGCAACTCTTTCCAGTACGACGGCGACAGCCCCAGGAATCCTAGCGCCGCCCGGTCGCTGCGCTTGGCCTCGGGGACGAGGTCGGCTGCGAGTTGATACGTCAGGAAGCGATCGAACGGCAAATCGCGCGTGAAGGCGTCGGCGACCCAGTCGCGGTAGTGGTGCGATTGCCCCTTGGTGTCGGCCCAGGGCTCGGGAATGTCGGCGTAGCGTGCGAGGTCGAGCCAGTACCTGCCCCAGCGCTCGCCATACTGCGGCGACGCCAGCCAGCGCTCGACGAATTCTGCGAACGCCTCGGGGTTGCGCTGAATCTCGGCGATCTCCTCAGGCGTGGGGGGCAAGCCGACCAGGTCGAACTTCGTACGCCGAAGCAGGACGGTCGGAGTCGCGGGGCCTTGCGGCGCCAGGCCTCGTTGCTCCTGGGCGGCGCGCACAAAATGGTCGATGCGCTGCCGCGGCCAGGCGGCGTCCTTCACCTTCGGCAGCGGCTCCGCCTGGAGCGGACGAAACGCCCAGAACGCCCGGCCTTTTGCCCAGTCGATGCCGTCCTTGCTCTGTACCGATGTCTTAACCTCGGGGAAGGGCGCCCCGCGACGAACCCATTCCTCGAGGATGCGAATCCCCTCGGCCGGCAGCTTTCCCTTGGGCGGCATCTGCAGATCGCCCGTGTTCAGATAGCGAACCGCCTGAATGACCAGGCTCTTGTCGACTTTCCCCGCGACCAAAGCAGGTCCTGAATCGCCGCCGGTCAAGATGGCCTGGCGTCGGTCGAGACGCAGGCCCCCTTTCTGCTTCTGTTCGCCGTGGCAGGACGTGCAATGTTCGACCAGAAGCGGACGGACTTTCTTCTCGAAGAAAAGCAAATCGTCGGCCGACTGCGCAGGGGCGAGCGCGGGGAGGAGGAATAGCAGTAGAAATGCTCGGGGGATCATGAAAAGCCTCGCAAGGTGGGACGCTTTCGAGGTTACCGCAGCCGGGGCAATTTCGCAAGCGTCAAAAAATATTGGCAAATCGGCAAAAATCCGGGTACGATGAACGGAACTTTCTGAAGGCTTGGTGGTCTAAGAGAGTAATGGGGAAGGCGCCGACGCGCACATGGACGCATGTCCAAAACGAAGGAGAGCTGGTTCATGAAACGTTATTGGCTGGCAAGTTCGGTCTTGATGTTGGCCGCCCTGGCGATTCCCGGCGGTTTAACGGCGCAGGCGATAAAGGGTGCGAACCCTCAAGGCGGCGCGGCCACCGACGCCGACTACAAAGCCCTGCTGAACATGAAAGAAATCACCGGCAAGATCGTCGGCGTCGGCGCGGGCAAGATCACGCTACGTTACGAATATCAAGTCGCGGCCCCCGCGGGAGCGGCCAAGGCGAACCCCGGCGCCAAGAACAATAACAACAATGGCGCCGCCCAGAAAGTTCAGCAGGCGATGCAGAAAGTTCAGCAGGATCAGCAAAAGCTCCAGCAAGCCCAGGCTCAACTGCAAAACGCCAACCCGAAACAACGGCAACAACAGATGCAACAGCTCCAGAAACAAAAGCAACAGCTCCAGCAAGACATGCAGAAATTGCAGCAAGCCCAGGCCCAGGCCGCGGGCGGCGGCGGCAGGCCGAACATACCCCCGCAGATTCAGAATCCGAATTTCGTCACCACGTACAAAGACTTCGACCTCGACATGACCGACAAGGTCGTCCTCCGCATGCTCAAGCTCCCCTTCGAATACGACAACGACACCGGTCTGCCGAAAGTCTACACCAAGGCCGACGAAGCCAAGCTCAAGGGGCCCGACTCCAGCAAGCCCGGCTACGTTGCCAAGGAAAGCGATCTCGCCACGGGTCAGCTGGTGAAATTGTCGCTCGTGAAGCCGACGGCTCCGATCAAGAAGGATGCCGACAAAGTCGTCGACATGACCAAGCCGCTGGTGGCCATGGTTCTTATCGCCGAGGTCAACGCGGCGTCTGCCATCAACGTGGCGCCGGCCAAGAAGAAGGCGAAGTAGCGATTTCGGCATGCCGAGTTTCCAAGCGTGAGCGACGGTCCTAACGGGGCCGTCGCTCACGTTCGCGTTTTGGGATGAAGACGATCCATGAGTACTCCCGAGTTTCTCAAGGCACGCAAGCATTTGGCCCGCCGGGACGCAGTGCTGAAGCCGGTGATTCGTGCCGTCGGTCCTTGCTCGCTCCAGTTCGATGCCGACCATTTCAGCGTGCTCGCCCGCTCGATCATTTCGCAACAGATCTCGACGAAGGCGGCGATTGCGATCACGGCGCGTGTCGTGACCGTTCTGGGCCGGCGCGGATTTACCCCGACCGCGGTCCTCGCCGCGGACGAGGACGCCATGCGTTCGGCAGGGCTTTCCGCGAACAAACTCCGTTCCCTGCGCGATCTGGCGCAGCGCTGCGCCAGCAAGGAGATCCCGCTCAAAAAATTGGACGTGATGCCGGAAGAGGAAGTGATCGAAGCGCTGACGCTAGTGCACGGTATCGGTCGCTGGACGGCCGAGATGTTTTTGATGTTCTCGCTGGGTCGGCTCGACGTGCTCCCTGTGGGCGATTATGGGCTCAAGGCCGGCGTTCGGCGTCTGTACGCGCTCCCCGAACTGCCGGGCAAACGCGAACTGGAAGCTCTCGGGGAACCCTGGAAACCGTACCGCAGCGTGGCGACATGGTACGTGTGGCGCAGCCTGGGGAGCGTGCCGCAGTCGGAGTGACTAGCGGGCATCCGGCTGCGTGCTGAGCCAATCGGTCGTCCAGGAATCGTGCGACGAGAATCCCGTGATGGCGCTGAAGTCGGGCGCGGAGCCGATCAGCCCGGTCGCTTCGAACGCCTCGATGACCTGAGCCGCACTCTGGTAGCGCTCGGCCGGCAGTGTCGCCATGAGCCGGGCCACGACTTCGTCGAGAACTCGGGGAACCTGCGGCAGCAGCGTCGAGAGGGGCGTATATTCGCCGAGCGATTTCTTGTAGACGATTTCGACAGAGTTGGCGCCGACGAACGGCAAGTCGCCAGTGAGCAGGTGATAGAGCGTGGCTCCCAGGGCGTAGAGGTCGCAGGTCAGATCGATCTTCTTGGGGTTAAGCGCCTGTTCGGGCGGCATGTAGTGGGGCGTGCCGGGCCCTTGCGTCAGGCCGGTGAGTTGACTGACGTCATCGGTGCGTTTAGCCAGGCCCAGGTCGGCGAGCTTGGCCCGGCCCTGGGGCATGATGAGGATGTTGCTCGGTTTGACGTCGCGATGAATAATCTGTCGCTGATGCAGATACTCCAGGCCGCGGGCAATATCGCGCATCAGGAATAGACAGGCGCCGAGCGCGATCCGCTGCACCCGTTCGAGCAGTTCGAGCGCCGAGATCCCTTCGACATATTCCAGGACGAGGTAATGCAAGCTCGTCGCCTGGTCTTTGCCAAAATTGAGATTGCGCACGAGATGCGGGTGGTGCAACAATTTGCCCATACGAGCTTCGCGGTAGAAGCGATCGAGGAAGGCGGGGTTCTGAGCGATGTAGGGGTCGAGGACTTTGAGGGCATAGGGTTGTTTTTCGAGGTTGTGGAACGCGAGAAAGACGGCGCCCATCCCGCCCGTGCCGAGTCGGCGCAAGATGCGGAATTCGCCGAGCGTTTTGAGTTGATGCAGGTCGGGCAGGGCGACCGCGGGGAGGACGTCGGGTTTGCCGAGCGGATCGAGTTGGGTTTGCTCGAGGCGGACTTGCAGGGTGTGGATCTCGCTGGGCGAGAGAAGGCGTTCTTTGAGGATGAGATCGAAGACGTCGGGTGCCTGTCCCTGTTTGCGATGCTGGACGAGAAGGTCGGCGGTGCGCTGCACGCGCGAGGCGGCGACGCCGAATCGGCTGGCGAGGAGTTCCAGAGTTTTCCGCTCCGAAGGCGTGAGCATGAAGGACTCGTGAGGGGAAGCAACGTAAATCTACCCTGCAAGTGAATCGTCCGCAAGAGTCCGCAAATTACGGAACGAAGAGTCGACCGCCCCGAAATGATACTCGGCATCGAGACGGTAACGCAACGTTTTTGCCACCCCTCTTACTATCGAACTGCCAGGCTACTTCCCGTCCTTTTGCGCCGCCTCGATCGGCAACAGCAACTCCCTCGGCGCCCGCGAAAAGACTGACGGGACCGTCATTAATCTCCGCTCGCCGACGCTCTGGCTCATGCGCCAAAACTTGCCGTCTTGCCCCTCGGGAACCGCGACATGGAAGTACGCGGGCTTGTCCGCGAACGTGTGAATCTTCGCCCCCTTGGCGTCGAGCATGAAGCCCGGCCCCGCCGCGTAGCCCCCCACGATCTTCGTTCCCTTGGGAACGTAGAAGTACAGGTTCCAGCGCCCTTGAAACGTGTGCGGCTCCTCATGCGTCGACTGCACCGTGAATGCGAACTCTTCGGGCCAAACCATCCGCGTCATCGCGTTCTTGTCGGAGAGCGTGATCTTGTGCAGCCCCGTAAACGTCGTCGTCAATTTGATCTCGTGCTCCATCCGATCGGGAGCGACTTTCGCCTCGCTCACGGACTTCCCTTCGGGCTCGAGCGCCGGATACAGCTCGAAGATCGCCGGGCCCTTGTCCTGATAGATCAGCCCCGCCGTCGCCTTGATCGTCAGCGTCGCCGGCGCCTTGTCGACCCATGTGTAGAAATGCCTCGTGCCGCGCGTGGCGAGGTTCGGCTCAATCCGCGGCAACATCCCATAATCGAGTCCCTTGGGCACGACCAGATCCTTCGAGTAGCCGACCGGCGTGAACTGGAAGAGTTGGCGCCGAGCGATGCCGTCGGCGAGGTACTGCTCGATCTCGTCCTTGGCGAACGGCTTGGAACTCATCCACGGATTCTTCGGCTCGGGCGTATAGGGCGACGCCTCTTTCGGCATCACGAGCGACTTATCGCGCCCCGCCACGTCCCGGCCCACCGCAAGCGTATGCACCATCAGCCGATCCTTCATCCGGTAGACATGCTTCACAACCGCCTCGAACGCCGACTGATGTTCCGGTCCCTTGGCGGCGCCGAAGTCGAGCCATTGATCGACGTAGTGCGTGTAGAGGACAAGATCTTCCAGCCGCGCATGCACGGCCGGGTCTTTCGTGAGCCCACGCGCTTCCGCGAGCAGTCGAAACATGCGTCCGACGAGGTCGTCGGTGAGCAACGGCCGACTGGCGGCGTCGGTCAACTTGTAAAACTCGGCCATCGGCTTCTTGGCGGCGCCGAACGACTTGTCGAGAAAGTCCTCGATCAGGGCATCGACGTTCTTCGCTTCCTTGACGTCCCACAGCATGCGGGCCGCGAGATAATAACCGAGTCCGTTGCAGCCCCAATTGTCGCTCGACTCGGCGGAGAGGAAGCGGGCGCCCATGTCGTGGAAGTGGGGGATCGTCTTCCTCAGATACGCGGTGTTGGCGCCGCGGGCTCGGCCCGGCATGTCGCGGTCCCAGGTGTGGACGCTGTAGTATTCACGAATGCCGATGGTCGCCTTTTTCGCCTGCCAGCCCTGCACGAGTTGGTCGACCGTGTAGCCGCCGGTGATGAAGCCGGTCGCCACGCTGACGACGACCTTCGGATGGACGTCGATCGTCGGCGGGGGCGAATGCTGGCTGTACGCGTACATGCCGACGTACCTGCCGGGGTACTTCTTGTTGACCTCCTCCGCGACCTGATTGGCGAGCGTAACGGCGCGATTGGAGATGCTGCCGAGCTTCTTGCATTCGGCACATTCGCACCAGCCGCCGCCGTCGTTGGGATCGACCGAAATGCTGTGGCGTTCAGGGTTCTTCGCGAACTGCCCGAGGGCGTCGTCGACGACGAGTTGACGCAGTCCGGGATTCGAGATGCAGAGCTGTGCGAAGCGTCGTTCGCCCTTGATGAGGCTCAGATACTCCGGATGCTTGGCGAACTCCGCCTTGTTGCGCGTGTAGAAGCCGGGATACGCATGGCCGCTGTTGAGTTCGATGCCGGCGACGCAGCGGTTCTTGGCGCACCAGCTTTCGTACGCGTCCTTCGACCAGCGGGCGGCGCCGTAGCCGTACCAGATGCGGCGCGAGTAGTAGGAGGGCTGCTCTCGGGTGTTCGCGTGGAAGTCGAGCTTCGTCGTCTTCGGAATAATCTCCCAGTTTGCCCCCGGAAAGTATTGGCGGTAACCGACGCGGTAGAGCATGTCCCACACGGCGTGCTCGACGGCGAGGTCGCTGGCGCCGATGAGATAAACGGAGCGTTCGCTCGTGTGGATAAGATAATCCTCGCGCTGGGTCGGTTGAGCGGGCGCCCAGTGCGGTAAGATCCGAACCTCATTCAAATCTTCGATCAGGCCAAGGTGGATCCCCGCAGCGGTTGCCGACTTTTCCGCTTCTACCGTGAATTTCGCTCCGGCGATCTTCTCGAGATAGGTCGCCAGCGTTTGAGCGGCTTTCACGATGCGAACACTTGCGTTCGGGCGATGAAGGATCGGCACGATTGCCTTGCCTTGATCGGCGAGCGTCACCTGAGCGACGCTAATGGATGGCAACATCAGGAAGCAGACGAAGGCGCACGCAGAGAGTTTCATGGCAGGGCCTCGGAGGATGTTCGGGGGATCGCTTCGTATGTTATATTTTGCGAGGAGTAAATGAAGCAACGAAAGCCCAGGGATGGCTATCCCTGGGACGGCCCCCAGGGATAGCCATCCCTGGGCTTTCGCGCGAGACTCGTCATGATCGAAAATCTGGTCATCGTCGGCGTCGGCCTGATCGGCGGATCCATCGGACTCGCCGTCAAGGAGCGCGGCCTCGCCCGCCATGTTCGCGGTCTGGGGCGTTCGCTCGATTCCCTGCGGCGCGCCCGCGACCTCGGCGTCATCGATTCGTGTCACACCGATCCGCGCGAAGCGTGCGCTGCGGCCGACTTTATCGTCCTGTGTACGCCGGTCGATCAGATCGCGTTACAAGCATTGGCCTACGCTCCGCTCTGTCCGCCCGGCGCGATTCTTACGGACGCGGGAAGCACGAAAGCCCGCCTCGTCGCCGACATCGAGTCGGCATTGCCGAGCCACGCGTACTTCGTCGGCAGTCATCCGCTTGCCGGTTCCGAAAAGCGCGGCCCCGAGTTCGCGGACGCCCGACTCTTCGTCGATCGCTGGACGGTCGTCACGCCGACGCCACGTTCGAATGCCGACGCGGTCGAGCGTGTGAAAGCGTTTTGGATCGGCCTCAGCTCGAAAGTCCGCACCATGAATCCGCAGGACCACGACCGGGCTCTCGCCCTCACGAGCCATTTGCCGCACTTGCTTGCCAGTGCCCTGGCCGGGATCGTGTCGCCGGACTTGTTGCCGCTCACGGCCGGCGGCTTTCGGGACACCACGCGCATCGCCGCGGGCGATCCCGGCCTGTGGACCGCGATCTTCCGGCAGAACGACGGGGCCGTGCTCGACAGCCTGGCGCTGCTCGAAGCCAGGTGCGCCGAATTTCGCCGGGCGATCGAGGACGACGACGCCCCGCGGCTCGAGACGCTTCTTCGCGATGGGAAAACGCTGCGCGATCGACTGCGTTGACCGTATATTGAACGGATAGGAGGAGCCATGTCTCATCGCATCATCGCACGTCCGAACGTGCATTTCGGCAAACCTTGCGTCGCTGGAACCCGGATCACCGTCCAGAGCGTGCTGGAACTCGTGCGTGAGGGAATTCCCGCAGAAGTAATACGTAAAGACTATTACCCGGATCTGTGCGCGGAGGACATCCGAGCGTGCGTGCAGTATGCCATCGACCTGATCGCGCTTGAGGATATTCGGTTGGCGGAGGCAGTATGAGGTTCCTCGCGGACCAGGACGTTTATGCGGCTACAGTCCAGTTCCTTCGCCAGCTGGTTGAGAACGAGCAGAATCATGGATAAAACGGAAGTCGCCGCGATTCTCGAAGAGATCGCCGCCATGCTCGAAATCCAGGGCGAAAACCCCTTCCGCGCCGGCGCCTACTCCAAGGCCGCCCGCGCCATCGCGCAGCTCGAAACCAACCTCGCCGACGTCGTCCAGGCAAATCAACTTGATGGCATTCCCGGCATCGGTTCCACGCTCAAGGACAAGATCACCACCCTCGTCACCACCGGCAGTCTTCCCTTCTACGACGAACTCAAAAAAAAGACCCCCCTCGGCCTGCTGCAGATGATGCGGCTCCCCGGCTTCGGGCCCAAGAAAGCCAAGGCCCTCTACGACCAGCTCGGCATCGACGATCTCGTCAAGCTCAAGGCCGCCTGCGAAACGGATCAGATCGCGAAGCTCAAAGGCTTCGGGAAAAAGACGCAGGACAAGATCCTCGAAGGCCTCGCCTTTCTCGGCCAATCGCAAGACCGCGTGCGGCTCGACCAGGCGCTCGCCGTCGCCGAGTTTATGGCCCAGGCGCTCCGTAAAATCCCCGGCGTAGAGCGGCTGGAACTGTGCGGCTCCGTCCGCCGGCGCAAGGAGACGATCAAGGACATCGACTTCCTCGTCAGCAGCGACGACGCGGCGCCGATCATGGCCGCATTCGTCGCGCTCCCCGGCGTGCAGCGCATCGTTGGCCAGGGCGAGACCAAGTCGAGCGTCGTCATGGCCGCCATCGACGAGAGCAACCGCCGATTCTTCATCAACTGCGACCTGCGCGTCGTCTCCGCGGCCGAGTTCCCGTTCGCGCTCAACTACTTCACGGGGAGCAAAGAGCACAACGTCGGCATGCGGCAACGGGCGATTCAGCAGGGCCTCAAACTCAACGAGTACGAACTCGCCGGCTCGAAGAAGTCCGCGAACGACGAAGCCGACATCTACGCCATCCTTGGGCTCGATTACGTCCCCCCCGAACTCCGCGAAGACACCGGCGAACTCGCCGCCGCCCAAATGAAACAACTCCCGACGCTGCTCGAACCCGGCGATCTGCACGGCGTCTTCCATAATCACTCCACCTGGAGCGACGGCGGCGCCAGCATCGAAGAGATGGCTCTCGCCGCCAAGGCGCTCGGCTACCAGTACTTCGGCATCGCCGACCATTCGCAATCGCTCAACATCGCCAACGGCCTCAAGCCCGAGCGCGTGCGGGCTCAGCAACTCGAAGTCGATGCACTCAATGCCAAGCTCCCAGGAATTCACATCTTCAAGGGGACGGAATGCGACATCCTCCCCGACGGCTCCCTCGATTACGACGACGCGCTCCTGGCCACGTTCGACTACGTCGTCGCCAGCGTGCACACGCATTTCAACCAGACCGAAGCGGAGATGACGCAGCGCATCGTGAAGGCGATTCGCAACCCCTACGTCCGCATGCTCGGCCATTCGACCGGTCGGCTGCTGCTCCGCCGCGAGGGATACAAGGTCGATCTCGAAGCAGTCCTGAAGGCGGCGGCCGAGACCGGGACGATGGTCGAGATCAACGCCAATCCGCATCGGCTCGACCTCGACTGGATCCATTGCAAAAGGGCCAAGGCGCTCGGCATCACGCTGGTCATCAACCCCGACGCTCATGCGCCGGAAGAGTTGGCCAACACGCGTTTCGGCGTCGACGTCGCCCGCCGCGGCTGGCTGGAAAAGGCCGACGTCTTCAACACGCGGACGCTCGCTCAAGTGAAGAAAGCGTTCGCCGCGGGGAAAAAATGAGACGCAAGCCCAGTGGGTGAGGTACTCCGAACCCCTGGGATAAATGCTTGCGATGGATAGATTCCAGGGGGTTCGGAGTACCTCAACCCTGGGCTTGAGTTGGGACGAATCAATGATCTGGTTCTGGTCGATTGCAGGCATTCTGGTCGTAACCGCCATCGGATTGGCAGCAGCGGAAGTCCGCCGCAAGCACCTGGCACGCTGGCTCCCCGCCTACTGGCGCGGCCGACGGCGGCTCCCGGAGCCGGGTCGGGAAATCCACGTTCTCCTGTGCATTGCCGATCATTATGAACCCAAGGCCTACGGCGCCGACCGCGCTCAAGCGGACCGCCGGGTGGCGACCTGGGCCCTACGCTATCCCGCACAGTTCGGCCGCTTCCGCGACAGCGACGGCCGTACGCCGAGGCACTCGTTCTTCTACCCGTCCGAAGAGTACGAGCCGGAATTGCTCGACGCGCTCGCCGATCTGTGCCGCCAAGGTTTCGGCGAAGTCGAGATTCATCTGCACCACGACGACGACACCTCGGCAGGCGTACGCAGAAATCTTGAATCGTTCCGCGATCTCCTCGTGGAACGCCATGGGTTGCTCGGCCGCGACTCGACCGGCGCCATCCGCTACGGCTTCATCCACGGCAACTGGGCGCTGTGCAACTCCCGGCCCGACGGCAAACTGTGCGGCGTCAACGACGAACTCGCGATCCTGCGCGCGACCGGTTGCTACGCCGACTTCACGTTCCCCTCGGCTCCCGACGTCACGCAACCGCCGATCATCAATCGCATCTATTACGCCGAGGATCGGCCCGGCGAGCCGTGTTCGCATGAGACCGAAACCGCGCGCGGTCTGCTCATGGTGCAAGGGCCGCTCGTGCTCGACTGGACGCATCGCAAGTTCGGCCTGTTGCCGCGAACGGAGAACGCGTGTTTACAAGGGACGCAGCCGGCGTCGATGGCTCGCCTGGAAAACTGGCTGCGAGCGGGAGTGCAGGTTCCGAATCGCCCCGACTGGTACTTCGTCAAACTCCACGCGCACGGCGCCTCCGAAGACGCGCATGAAGCGTTGCTCGGCGAATCGATGGTCCGCTTTCACGAAGGCCTGGCGGAGCGCGCGCGACGGGAGCCGACGTTTCACTACCACTACGTCACCGCCCGAGAGATGGTCAATCTGGCGCGGGCGGCAGAGGCGGGATTCGCGGGACCGGTGGCGGAAGCGCTCGACTTCGAGATCGTTTCGAACTTGAAAATTACCGAGCCGCGACCGTTAGGGAGCGCAACGTGACATCTTAGCGAAAAGACTCGAGCGTTCGGCCCAATCCTTCGACGAAGGAAACGGCCGGCCTGTAACCCAGATCGCGCACGGCCAGCGCGATCTCCGCTTGCGACAGCCGGATGTCACCCGCCCGCGCCGGCGCGAAGATCGGCTCGATGTTCTTGCCCAGGAGTTGGTTGAGATGCCCGACGAGTTGCACCAGGTTGATGCTCGAGCCCATGCCGATGTTGTAGACGTTGCCCACAGCCTGGGGCGCCTCGCTCGCCTGGACCAGCGCCTGCACGACGTTGTCGATGTAGACGAAGTCGCGCGCCTGGCCGCCGTCGCCGAAGATCGTGGGCCGCTTCCCCTGCGTCATCAGGCCGATGAAGATCGCGATGACGCCGGAATACGGATTATGGGCGTCCTGCCGGGGGCCGAAAACGTTGAAAAACCGCAGCCGCACCGTCTCGAGACCGTACGACGCGGTAAAGCAACTGCAGTAATGTTCCCCCGCGAGTTTGGCGGCGGCGTACGGCGACAACGGCAACAGCGGGTCGGATACTTTTCGGCTCTCGCCCGGCTGGTCGCCGTAGGCGCTACTGCTCCCCGCATAGATCACGCGCCGCACGCCCGCCCGGCGCGCCCCGTCGAGCACCGTCAGCGTCCCCGTGGCGCACATCGCATGCGACCGCAGCGGATCTTCGACGCTCTTGACCACCGACGGCAGCGCCGCCAGGTGAAACACGAGTTCGCAACCCGCAATCGCCTGCTTGACGGTCTCGAACTGCGTGATACAACCTCGGACGATCTCAATGCGATCGGCCATCGGCGCGAGATTGGCCTCTTTGCCGCTGCTGAAATCGTCGAGCACGCGGACTTGATGGCCCTTGCTCAGCAGACCTTGGGCCAGATGAGAGCCGATAAACCCTGCGCCGCCAGTGACCAGACAACGTGCCACGTTAAAGCCCCTGAAGACAACGGATGAGACTGCTCGCGAAACGCATCTTCTGTCTATTGTACAAATACTCGGGCGCCATGTTTCTGCACGAAACGCTGGCCCGCTGGCGAGGCAAGACCTTCGTCCCGATCCTGCTCTTCCACCGCGTCACCGACGACATCCCCGTCGACGGTCTGACGGTATCGACCGCCTGGTTCCGCGACCTGTGCCGCATGCTGCGCGCCCGCTTCAACGTCGTGCCGCTTGCCGAGGTGGTGCGTCTGATCCAGGAGGGCGAGACGCCGCCCTGGCGCACGATCGCGATCACCTTCGACGACAGCTACCACGACAACCTCGACGCCGCCCGCATGCTCGGCCTCTACGGCCTCCCCGCGACGTTCTTCGTCCCCACGCACTACGTGGGTACCGATCTCATTTTCCCGTGGGACGCCCATCTCCCCAAGATGCCGAACCTGAGCTGGGCCGACGTCCACGAAATGATCCGCCTGGGCCACGACGTCGGCTCGCACACGGTGCACCACGTCGACCTGGGCAAATGTTTGCAAGATGAAGCTCGTAACGAACTCGCCGAGTCGAAACGCGTGCTTGAAGCAAAGCTCGGCCGGCCGGCACGTCATTTGGCGTATCCGTTCGGCCAACGCGAGAACTTCAAGATGGAGTATCTGCCGCTGGTGCGCGAGACAGGGTACGAGGCGGTGGTTTCCGGCTTCGGCGGCTTCGCCGATCCGAAGCAGAACGAGGCGATCCTGCCGCGCGAACCGGTGCACTACTTCACCGATCTCGTGCATCTGGAGTTGCATCTGGCGGGATGTTTGCACTGGATTTACGCATTGAAGAAACTTCGGACGAAATGAGCGCAGGCGTAGCGTTCGCCACGGCAAACGGAACGGTCTCACAACGGAGATCGCGTGCGTCTGGTTGGCGTCCTCGTTTGCTAGTCTTTCACTACTCGATGGAGGCATTCGCGTACGTCGAAATGGGCATTCGGGTCCACTGAACCCAGGGCGGCCGGAATCCTCCGCGACCGGTTGCAGATCCATCATGGCCTGCTACAACATTGTTGCGGAATCGTTGTAAATCCGCTGAATTGTGGCTCGCGCCCGAGGAAACGATGCAAACGGTGTGGTTTGATCGGCTCTTGCTGGTTCTGGCGCTCGTTCTCACCGCCGTCGTTCTGTTGGCGCCGGTGGTTTTCATGCCGGCACTGGTGTTCGAGCTATTCGAACTTGGCGTGCTGCCCACGTCGAGCGATTCCGCCGGGGCCGCTGTGGGAGTTGGCGTGATCTTGCGTTCGGCCTTGCGGCGCGTGCTGCAAACCGGCGTGCGCAACGTCATGCAAACGAGTATGGGCACGTTCGCCCGCGCCACCGCCCGCGCCGTCACCCGGCGCGTGCTGCGGATCGCCACCAAGTCGGCGTTGCTTTTGTTTCGAGCCGACGCCCAATCGCCGAAGGAATCGGAAGAAACGTCGGCAAGCTCATTCGGCTCGTGTCTCGCGCTCCTGATCGGGAGCCTCGTGCTGGCAGGCTCGTTTTGGGTTATCCTCTGGATGCTTCCCCCGGAGAAGCAAAGCATTGTGGTAGCGAAAGAAGCATGGGCTCCCGCGTCGTCGAACGTCGATCGCTCTGCGGCGATGTCGCTTCCGCTCGCCGCCTTCCTGGGGGCGCTGCCGATGTGGATTTACGCGGGCATTGCATTTGCGAGCACGCGCTGGGCGCGCGTCGGTTTAACCTTTCAAACGGGTTTCGACAGCATCGCGATGCAGGCGTATTTCACGGGGAGCGGATCGTTTCTTCCGTTGTGCACCGATTCGGAGTACGACGGCACTCCCCGGCAATGCGCCCTGGCCGCTTTCCTGAGTCTGGGGGGAATGTTGGGACTTCATCTCCTCTTACAGTTCCTACACGCCGCTTTCGACATGCCAATCCTGCTGTTTAGTTCGCGGATGATCCTCCTCTATACCTTCATCTTCTCGTTCCCAATTCTGCCGCTGGATGGGGCGCACCTTTGGCGGCACAGCAAAATGCTGTGGCTGACGTGCTGGCTCGTCATTCTCATCGCTTTCATGATGCACATTCCGGAGTCGTTCAATGTCATCCTCTAGCGACATTCCCGGCATGTCCTCTTCGGCGCCGGTCGACGACCCCTCCGTCGAGCGCCCCCCCGCGCCGATGCAGATTCCGTGCGAGCCGGCATCCGCATCCGACGGGGGGAGCCAGCGCGGCAAGGCGCTGGCGATCGTGCTGTTTCTGGTCATCTGGGCTTACCTGTACAACATTTCGCTGAAAGGATTGGGATTCGTCGCTTCGTTCTTTCACGTTCTCGATACCATCAGCGACGACTTTCTGATGGGTTCGCTGCTGGCAGTCGGGATCGGCATCAGCATCGTCGTCGTCTTCTCGGGGATGAAATTGTACGGTCAGATCGTCGCCAATGTCGCCTCGTTCCGAATTCTCGAAGAAATGGTTTACACCGACCTGAGGGAGGGCCGATTCAAAACTTTCGCGGTCAAACTGATGAACTTCCGCGATTTGCCTCGCCCAGAGCAAAACTGCCCCGAGCGCGTTCCCTTCATTCTCTTATCGTTCTGCTTCATTTACCTCATGAGCTGGATCTACGTGATTCTTTTTAGCGAAGCGCTCTTCTTCGCGTCCTGGAGCGCGGGGGTCAATCTGCCGATCAACGAACACAACGTCGTTTTGATGCCCACTTTGGCGCTATCGATCCCTTTCGCATCGCGCGTGATGGCGTACTTTCGCTATCCGTACGCACAGGATTTTGCCGACTTGTTGCCCGCGGCCGCGTTCGTGCTGCTCCTGGTCACCATGCTGGGCGTTCTTTTTGAATCGCACGATCAGAAATTTTACTTGTTGCAGGTGTTCGACGACAAGAAGCTGGCGATCCCGCTCCTGACGAACGGCGTCTTTCTGGCTTTCATCCCGGTGTTTTCGGAGGCGCTGTTTTGGCTGATCGAGTTGCTCGCCCCCGCCTCGGCCGACGAGTCCGAGACGCCGAAATGATCGGCGCTGCGACACAGCACCAACCCCGCCCAAAGATCAAAGGCGTTACGTCATTTAACCTGCCCGTTCGGGCAGCGCGAGAACTTCAAGAGAGAGTACCTGCCGCTGGTGCGCGAGACAGGGTACGAGGAAGCGGCTTCGCCGGCGAGTTCGCTTGCAGTACACTACAAGGATGCAGCCTCACAGCCGAAGTCGAGGAAACACGACATGCCATCGCCTTTTCCGGGAATGAACCCATATCTCGAGCGAAGCTCGGTTTGGCACGATTTCCACGAGCGGTACGTTCCGGCGTTGGCGGAGGCGCTGGGAGAATCGCTGAGCGATCAATACGTGGTGCGGATCGACGATCACGTTTACGTTCACGAACTGGACCGTCCGGAACGCCGACTTCTTGGCCGTGCGGATGTGGCGGTCAGCGACCTGGGAAGCGAATCGGGCGCCGTGGCGATTGCGGCTGCGGTAGCTCCAGCTCAGGCGGAACTCCCCGAATTCGATGAAGAACGCCTCTCGTACATCGAAATTCGCGACCGCGACCGTTGGACGATCGTGACCGTGATCGAGCTGCTGAGCCCCGCCAACAAGTATCACGGCCCCGACCGCGCCCAGTATCTC
Source organism: Gemmatales bacterium (assembly GCA_038217425.1). GTDB lineage: Bacteria > Planctomycetota > Planctomycetia > Gemmatales > Gemmataceae > JAIEPT01. Next base: position 93,313 of record JBBQPM010000002.1, on the reverse strand, counting down.
AGTAAGCGGTGGCAACACTTGCATTGCCCGGTTCACTACATCGAGATCGACCTCTTGCGAGGCGGGCCGCGGGCCCCTTTCGATTCGCTCCCCGCGTGCGATTATTACGTCATGGTGAGTCGCTGGCAAAATCGCCCGCGCACGGACCTTTGGCCGATCGGTCTGCGCGAACGATTGCCGATCATTCCGGTCCCGTTAAGCGAGGGCCACCCCGACGTCCTGCTGGACCTGCAACCGCCGCTGCATCGCGTTTACGACGGAGCTCGCTACGGCAACTACATTTACCGCGGCGACCCCGAACCGCGGCTCAGCGATGCCGACCAGCAGTGGGCGCAGACGCTGATCGCGCAGTGAAAAAATGGGCCTGACACGTGCTCGCATACTATAAGAAGCATGCCGCCGCCCGCGGAGACCTTGCCGACCCGCTCCGCTCCCAACTCTCTTGCGATAGGCTCCATGTCCAATGATGCGGCCATGATCTACTCCTTCGTGAAATTTCCCCGCCCTACGCCCGGCCCGCCTTTGCAAAAAGATCGCCAACCTTGAAAACGAAGCCCGGCAACACCGGCGCCGCCGTCACGGTAGCGTCTTTATCGAAGACGACGGGTTCGGCGTTCTGCTGGAACACCTCGATCGATTTCGAGGCCGGATCAATTTCCCATACCAGCTGACAGCACTGCGCGAACAACTCGTCGCGCTTGCGGGCCATCTCCTTGGCGGTGTTGCTGGGGCTCAGCACTTCGACGGCGAAATCGGGACACATCTCGAGGATTTGTCCTTCGGGAAGCCTCCGATCGGGAAAGCGGTCCCAGAAGAAGAACGACAGATCGGGGAGACGAATCTGGCTTCCCACGCGAAGGGGGCCAGACGAGGTCAATCCGAGGCCCAGCGGGTTCCCGTCGAGATATATCCCCAGCCACTGGACCAGAATAAACTCGAGACGAGACTCAAAGAATCCCATGGCCTTCTCCACTAATACGCCGTCGACTAACTCGCACAGACGGCCAAATCGGTGCTCCGCCTCGATCACGTCGCGCTCCGTCGCCTCGCCCGGTAGCGGGTTCATCCGAATCCGCTCCGGCGGTACGCCGAGTTGCTCGATCAGGTCGGCGACCGTTTCCGGTCCTGTCAACACGTCGCTGGCCATGGGAAAACCTCAAAAGATTTCTCTTATCCGTAAATTTACAAAGGCAGAGAGCCTACTGCCGCCAGCGCGTCACGCCCTGCCGCCTTTGGTGAAAAGATCGCCGACCTTGAATGCGAAACCGGGCAACACCGGCGCCGCCGTAACGGTGTCGTTATTATTGAAGACGACGGGCTCGGCGTTCGGCTGAAACACCTCGATCGACTTCGTGGGCGGATCGACCTCCCATACCAGCTGACAGCACTGCGCGAACAACTCGTCGCGCTTGCGGCTCATTTCCTTGGCGGTGTTGCTGGGGCTCAGCACTTCGACCGCGAAATCGGGACACATCTTCAGGACTTGCCCTTCGGGAAGCGTCCGATCGGGAAAACGGTTCCAGAAGAAGAACGAAAGGTCCGGTAAGCGAATCTGCCTCCCCATGCGCAGAAGGGCGTCGGCGCCGATCGACAACCCGACGGGATTCGTGTCGAGGTGGCTTTCTAACCAGTGTCCCAGGATATGGGCCAATCGAGCTTCGAAGAATCCCATGGCTTTCTCCACCAACACGCCGTCGACCAGTTCGCAAAGCCGGTTGTAGCGGTGCTCCGCCTCGATCACGTCACGTTCCGTCGCCTTGCCTGGTAGCGGGTTCATCCGGATCCGCTCCGGCGGCACGCCGAGTTGCTCGATCAGGTCGGCGACCGTTTCCGGTCCTGTCAAGACGTCGCTGGCCATGGGAAAACCTCTCGGGATGGTTGCTCTCCGGCTATTGTACTTCAAACGCCAATCGACCGGGGGACGCTTGCGTCGGCGTCCACCCCGCGACGAATTTTAGCCGCACGCCGTCGGCTCATTTCCCTTTTCCCCAACCGTGAACTATGTTTGTACAGGCGGGCCCTTCAAGCGTTCGCGTTCGGCGAGGAGATTCCCATGGCGGCGATGGTCTGTCCCCAGTGTCACAAGCATTTCAGCCCCGAGGTGGAGCTGTGCCCGGCGTGCCATGCGTCGCTTTTTTATTCGGGACAGTCCGAAGAAGAGCTGGAGCAGAAAGCGAAACAGAATGGCTGGCAGCGCGGTCCCTGGGGCCGAATGCTGGTGGGCCTCATTCTCGTTCAAGGTCTCTCCTTCGGGTGTCAACATCTGTGGAGCGCAGTATTGGCCGGCCAGGAGGTTTCCACCGCCCGCGAATTTTGGCTTTCCGACGACGGGCTCATCTGGCTGCACGTTATCGCGGCCGTCGGGTTGCTGATCGGCGGGGCGCTATCGGGTGCCGGGCAGGATCACGGCGCGTCGCACGGCGCCATGCTGGGGCTTATGAACGGCGTCGTTTTCATGCTCCTTACCCGGCACACCCAGGATTTGCTCCCCGCCTGGGCCAACTATAGTCAGCCATTCTTACACATGATCTTCGGCACGATCGGCGGGCTGCTCGGGCAACGAATCTGGAAGCCCGTCCCCAAACTCAGCATGTTGCAGCAGGCCGGCAAAGGTCCGCGGTTTCGCTCCAAGAGCACGCTGCTGCGCGGCCCGATTCAGTACGTCCGCGTGGCCATCGGCACTGCCGTCGCGACTTTCGGCATCCTGGCGGCGAGCCAAATTCTCAAAGGCGTCATCGACAACAGTCAGGGGCTCTTCAAAATCGAATCGTTCCAACATTCCCGCGTCCTCACTGTTTTCGTGGCCGCGATGTTCATTCTGTTCGGCGGTATCGTCGCAGGATCCAGCGCGTTCAACGGCTTCAAACAAGGGTTGTGCCTGGGGATCTTCACCGCCGCGATCTTCCTCGGCGTCCGCTGGAGTGATCCGAAGATTCAGCCCGAGATTTTGCTCGCCGCGGCCGTGGGCATTTTGCTGATGTCGCTGGTAAGCACCTGGTTTGGTTCTCGGCTGTTGCCGCCGCTTTATGACGGCCCGTTTCGGCGGCGTGGGTATTTGGACTAACGACCCATTCAACTTTACGCGTGGGATGATTGCATGATGTGGAAACAGTTGGAACATTTGGCCTCGACGAACCAGCCGTTCATCTGGGGCGTGGGCGCGTTTCTGGGCCTGGGCTTCACGGCCGTCACCTCGTACGCGCTGGGCCGAAAGGTCGGCCGAGCGGAAGGCGCCGAGCTGAGCGGGGGCTTTCGCGGCGGCGCGGGCGAGACGCTCTTTGCCGTCAAGAAAGACAAGCGTATCGCGTGCCGACGAACGGGGACTGTGGTCGAGGTGGAGTACGCGCTCGAGTCGGAGCCGCATACCAAGATGAACGGCCTCGTCGTCGACCGGTCGCTCGGCGGCCTGCGCATCGTCGTCGATGCGCCGCTGGAGACCGGCGTCAAGCTCGTCATCCTCCCCGCGAACGCTCCCAAGGGGACGCAGTGGGTTGAGGCCGAGGTCCGCAGCTGCAATCAGCAGGACGAACACTGGGAGATCGGCTGCAAGTTCCTGTCGATGCCGTCGTACGCCACCATGGTTCTTTTCGGGTAGGTCGTTTATTGGGGAGTCGCCGAGATGAGCGAAGTGATTCATAACGTCTCCGAGGCTGGCACGCAGGCATGTCCGCGCTGCGAAAAGCCGCTGGTGGATCCGTACGGCCTGGGCTGGTGCAAGTCGTGCGGCTTCTGCAGGTCGCTGGAAGAAGAGAAACAGTTAATGCCCGAGGAGGAGACGGCGGTCCAGCCCAGCAACGTCGTGCTCGCCGGCGCCGCGGTGGGGAATTTACCGACGTGGTTTTGGATGGTTTTCGTCGGCTGGTTCGCAATCCTGCTGGGGTCTTACGCGGTGGGCAAATGGTTCACGGTCGATCAAGAATTTCAGCGCGCGGTCTGGACGAGCTGTCAGATTGCTCTGGGCGTGTTCGCGATTTTCAGCACGCACTTTTACTTGCTGCTCAATTTGGCCGCGGAAGAGCCGACGCTGGTTTTCAAGGACGCGATGACGGGGGGGCGCCTGTGGGGCATGGTGGGAAAGCGTCTCCCCCAGTATGGCGGAGCGGTTCAGATTGCCGCCTGGGGGCTGGCGCTGATTGTTTGCGCCAGTTTCTTCATTGGCGGGCTCATGCACTGGTTCACCTATTTGCCCGGGCGCGAGAACAATCCCAAGCATCCGGTCGAGTACGAATCGAGGCGTCCGTAAGTCTTTTGGAGCGGGTTTGTATCACACATCGGTCACGGCGAGCCGGGTCGCGTCAGCGCCCGGAGTACCGGTAGATTGCAAGTTCTCGATACACCGACCACTGACGCGACCCGGTTCGCCCTATGCAGTGCAAACGGGAGCAGCTCTAGAAAAACAGCCAGGTGATGACGGCAAACGTCGGCAGGAGGATGCAGCCGGAGTAGAGCATATAGCCGAAGAAGGAAGGAGTCCTGACGCGCATGGAGTCGGCGATGGCCTTGACCATAAAGTTGGGTCCGTTGCCGATGTAGGTGTTGGCGCCCATGAAGACGGCGCCGGCGCTGATGGCGCGAAGGACGTCGGGCTTCGCGGTCATGAGCCAGCTCAGCGGATTTTCTCCCGCCGCGGCGGACGCGAACGTCAGATACGTCGGCGCGTTGTCCAGGAATGACGACAGGATCCCGGTGAGCCAGAAGTAGGCCCACGGCTCGTGCAGCGGAAACGAGTTGCTGTGCGTCTTCAAGTACTCAAGCGCCGGCACCATGGTCACGAAGATGCCCAGAAAGAGGACCGCCACCTCGATCATCGCGCCCCAGGTGAACTCGTTCTTGGCGCGAATGTCCCGCGGCGTCATCAGCAGCGATAGGAGCGCCATCGCCGCGAGCACGGCGCTGCCCCATGGGAATTCCAGGTAGGGAATGCCGAAGGTCTGCTGGAAATCGAAGTGCCTGGCAATCTTGGGCGATTGAAACAACACCCCGGCGATAATCCCGACGAGGAAGATGACGTTGACGAGCCCGCGCAGCCGGAGCGAATCGCGCGGAGCGATGCTCGGCTCGACGTGAGGTTCGCGGCGAAACGCGAGCCAATCCCAGACGAAGAAGATGGCCAGGACAATGCCGACGGCGACGAGCCAGTGCTGCCAAAGTTCGCGCAGCGTCCAGGCGAAGTCGATGCCTTCCTTGAAGCCGAGAAAGAGAGGGGGATCGCCCAGGGGCGTGAGCATTCCCCCCAGGTTGCTGACGATGAAGATGAAGAAGACGGGGAGGTGGATCTTCTTCTGGCGAGCGTGATTGATGCGGAGGAACGGGCGGATCAGAACCATGCTGGCGCCGGTGGTGCCGATGAAGTTCGCCAGGACCGCGCCGATCGCCAGGAAGAGCGAGTTGACGAGCGGGCTCGGCTTGATCGTCCCCTGGAGATAAATGCCGCCGGAGACGGTGTACAGCGCGGCGAGGAGAACGATGAAATCGACGTAGTCTTTCAGATAATGCACGAGGACGTCGTGGGCGTGTTGATGTTCGTAGTGTTCGAGGTAGGCGAGGTAGCCGAGCGTGGGGAGCGCGAACAGGACGACGATCAGGAACTTGTTACGGTTTGAGTGCCAAAAGTGTTCCGCCAGGAGAGGAAGGAACGCGATGCCCTGGAGCAGGAGGAGAAACGGAGCCAGGCTCCAGATAGAGACGTTGAGGGGAGAATGGACGGCAAAGAGAAACGGCATGTGACCTCCGAAGGCGCTGGAAGAGTCGGGCCATTGTAGGGAGCCGATGCGAAACGGCATTGACCTTGACCCAATCCGCCCCCTTCGCCATAGTCCCCGACGGATAACCTCTTGGGGCGTGAAACGATGGATCGACCTCTCTCCTGGCGTGAACCGGAACTTTGGCTGTTGCTCGCGGTACTCGTTCTGGGTTACTTCGTTGCCATCGAGATTCCGTCGCTGCGCGGCGAAGAAAGTCGGCGGGCGCAAGTCGCAGTCGAGATCTTGCGCACCGGCGACTGGGTGGTCCCGCGTCAGCAGGGCGAACCGTTCGTCTCGCGGCCTCCTCTGGGAAGTTGGCCGATCGCGGCGCTGGGCATGCTGCGTGGCAAAGTCGATCTCTGGGCGATCCGGCTGCCGACGCTGCTGAGCACCGCACTCACTGCACTGCTCATCTACGGGTACGCCCGGCGTTTCTTGCAACCGCTGGGATCGTTCGCCGCCGCCGTCGGGTTTGCGACGATGGCGCAGGTGCTGCAACTCGGCCGACTCGCAGAGAGCGAGGCGATCTTCACCTTATTCGTCGCCGCATCGCTCCTTGTATGGCATGCCGGGATTATGCATCGGCCCGACGCGCTTTGGCCCTGGCTTGCGGGCTATTTTTTCGTCGCCCTGGGGACGCTCACCAAAGGGCCGCAGGCGCCCGCGTACTTCGGCGCCACGGTCGGAGTTTATCTGCTCTGGCAACGGCAGTGGCGCGTCCTATTTTCCTGGCAACATCTGCTCGGCTTCAGCCTTTTCGCCGCCCTCTTTCTCGCCTGGCTCGTGCCGTTCACCCAGGAAGTCGGCCTGTCCGGAACTCGCGCCGTCTTCGGCGGCGACGTCGGCTTGCGCTTCGTCGATCTTTCCTGGACCCTCATTCTCACGCACCTCGCCTTGTTTCCGCTGGAGACTTTCGCCGTCATGCTCCCCTGTTCCCTGGGAATCCTCGGCTATTTGATTCCGCAGATTCGCCAGGGGACGGCGTTCGCTCGGCCCTACGTCGGGTTCGCAGTCATCGCGCTCGCCGTCGCGTTTCCGACGGTTTGGCTGGCGCCGCGAGCGATGACGCGCTACTTCATGCCGTTATTCCCGATGGTCGCGGTGCTTTCGGGGATCGTCGTTCATCATCTGACGCAGTCGGTGTGCACCGAGGGATTCCTGAGTCTCAATCGCTGGTTCACGACGCTCGCCATGGTGGGCGCTGGGCTGACGATGGTCGCGCTGTGGTTTGTGCGTCCGGACCGATTGATCCAGGCGACCGTGCCGCTGGGTTTCGCCCTGATCTTTCTGGCCGGCGGCATCGCGCTGTCGGCCTTCGTGCTGCGGAGTCGACCCGAGCAAATGATTCGCCGTGGGCTCTGCGCCTGGGCGAGCTTTATGTTGCTGGCGAACGGATCGGTCTACCTCCCCAATCAGCATCTGCGTTCCGTCGACAACGCCGCGGAGGTTGCCGAGGTGAAACGGCGCCTCGCGGGACAGAAACTCGTGAGCTTCGACTGGACGCACCACCTCTTCGCGTATTATTTCGGCGAACCGATCGAGGTGCATCCCTGGCCCAGCGACCTGGCTGCCGTCGCCGACGACGTCCGCTACTTTTGTTTCTCGACGGAGTATCAAGGCATCCGGCCGTTGCCGTTCCCGTACGAAGTGGTGACGGTAGTCAACTGCGACCGCGCTCGCTCAGGTTTGCCGCGGATGACGGTGGTGGTCGGCAGGCGTCAGGACTAAAGCCGATGTCGCACTTCCGCTACGACGCCACGCTCAAGAGCATCGTCGCCGAGCATTTGCCGGACTTCGCCGAGATGTTGCGCTTCGCGCCGGACGAGCCGACGACGCTGCTGAACGTCGACCTCTCGACGCTGTCGGCGGCGACGGACACGGCGATCGGTTTCGGCAATCCGCTCGAGCGCATCCTCGACGTCAATTTCCAAACCGGGCCCGACGCCGACTTGCCGCGCCGGCTACATCTTTACAGCGCCGCGTTCCACCTGCGTTACAAAGTTCCTGTGCATTCGGTGTTGGTTTTGTTGCATCCCAGGGCGGCTCTCAAGAACTTGACGGGGCTGCTTGAATACCCGAGCGGAAACGATGCCGATCGCGTACAATTTCCATATCGACTGGTGCGGATCTGGCAGGAACCGCTCGAACCGTATTTGCAGGGCGGCGTGGGCCTGTTGCCCTTGGCGTCGCTATGCCGGCTTCCCGACGACGATTCATTGCCCGAGGCGTTGCGCAAGGTCGTGTGCGAGATCGATCGGCGGTTGGCGACGGAGGTCGAACCGGCAATGGCGATGACGCTCATGACCGCGACGGAGATCTTGGCGCGCCTGCGTGTGGAAAGTCGCCATATTGAGCGCATCTTTGGAGGACTGCGAACCATGTCGGATACCACGTTTTATGAGATGATCCTGGAGGAAGGCCGAATGGTCGGGCGAATTGGCCAAAGTCAGCAGGTACTGCTCCGACAAGGCAGACTGAAGTTCGGTCAAGCTGACGCCCGCACGCAAACCGAGTTGGAAGCGATCAACGATCTCGATCGCCTGGAGCGAATGTCGGATGCAATCCTGACGTCAAATACCTGGCAGGAACTGCTGACCACCCCATGAACTCTAGAGCGCCGCAATGAATCCCACTCCCGAACGCCCGCCCAGCGCCGATGCTGTCTCAGGCCGAGATCAAGTCGATCGAAGACATTGCTCGGCTTGAACACATGCAGGAAGTGTTCCATTCTGCGACCTCCTGGCGAGAGTTGCTTGCGACGAGGTGAGGTTCCGCATGGGCAAGAAATCGAAAGTCATGGCACTGGTGCTGGTCGCGATCTTCGCGATTCTGGGGTTAGTCGGTTTGCGTTTCACCTGGGCGCAGCAGAAGATTCGCGCCATCGTGACCGATCCTATCCTCGCGGAAGCACCGCTCGCGAAGACCGATCTCGAACTCGACGAATCCTTGAAGTGGATCAACGCCCAGGAACAGACCCTCGAAGACATGGGCATCTGGGTGCTCGCGGAGCAACGGAATGCCGCCCGTGCCAAGCTTGCGGATCACAAAGCAGCGTGCATCAACGCCCGCGTCTGCGTTCGGCCGGCGGCCTTCCAGAAATACCTGGAGGACTTGGACCGCGTGCGTCAAGAATTTACGAGGGCAAACTCCCTGGATGCCCTTCAAAAGATTCATGACCGCTTCGGCACGATCGTCCAAACGGGGCGCGCGTCGCTCGAAGAGCTTCAGCTGCTGCCCGAATCCAACAGTAGTTTGGAACTTCGCAGCGGCTTCGAACAAATTCTTAATGGCGAAGAAGAGTTGATGCCGATGCTCGCCAACGCAGTACTTGTTGCCCAGAAGCAGGCACAAGGAGATCCGGGCCCGTTTTTTAAGGACTCCCAGGTGCGATTTCTGGAAGCGCCGTCGCGTACCGCGTATCTGGAAGCAGTGCAGAAGTTTAGGGCCGATCATTTGGGGCAGAAAGACCCTGGCGCCGGGGTTAAATAGCTGCCGTACGGAGACCTCTTCGGGGAAAATCTCGCTTTGCCGGAATTTTGCGGAACTTTTTCACCCGCCCCTCGTCGAATAAAACGTACAAGCCGAAAGAAACGGAAGTTAAGGCTTGACAAGAGCCTTAGAAGCTGCCAAAACTGTAGTTACGGGAAACCTGGGCTGACTAGGCCTGGGGGGTCAAAGTCTTACCGAAGGTGGAAACACATGAATCGTCGTCATTTTATGTCGCACGTCGCGGGGTATTCGATGCTGGCTCTGCCGGGCATGGAATTCGTCCGTAACATTCAGGCCAACGCCCAAGAGCTGCGTCGCAACAACAAGAACGTCATCGTCATGTGGATGGGCGGCGGTCCCGCTACCATCGATATCTGGGATCTCAAGCCCGGCGCCCCGACCGGCGGCGAATTCAAGCCCATCGCCACCGACGTCCCCGGCATCCAAATTTCCGAGCACATGAAGGAAACGGCCAAGGTCATGAAGAACCTGGTCATCCTTCGCTCGCTCACCACGACCGAAGGCGATCACATGCGTGGCCGCCAACTCATGCACACTTCGTACACGCCCAACCCCGCCATCGCCTTCCCGTCGATCGGCGCCGTCATGGCTCACGAAGCTCCCAAGCTCGCCGGCTACCGCGATATCTCTCTGCCGAACTACATCTCGGTCGGCGGCGGCGCGGACGGCCCCGGCTTCCTCGGTATGAACTACTCCCCGTTCAACGTCCAAAACCCGGGCTCGCCCCCGCAGAACTTGACGCCGACGGGTCTCGGTACCGGCGTCGAACTCGAAGACCGCGTTCGTCGTCGTCAACGCCTCTTCCTCGATCTGGAACGCCAGTTCATGGAATCGCGGGCCCCGCACCTCACCACCGCTGAAGCTCGCGCTCGCTTCGCCGATGCCTCCCGTGCACACCGCGACGTCTACTCCAAGGGCTTCAGCCTTGTCGCCTCCCGCGATGGACGAGTCTTCGACATCGCCAGCGAACCGGTGAAGCTGCGTGAAGAATACGGTGCCGCCGGCACGGGCGCCAGCAACTTCGGCCGCTCGGCGATCCTCGCTCGTCGTCTCGTCGAAGCCGGCGTCTCCGCCGTCGAAATCACCCTCGGCGGTTGGGATACCCACAACCAATCCTTCCAGGCGCTCTCGCAGCGTCAGCTGCCGCCCCTGGACAAGGCGATGTCGACCCTGGTTCGCGACCTCAACGATCGCGGCATCTACCAGAATACCGTCATCGTGTGGATGGGCGAATTCGCCCGTACGCCCCGCATCAACCAGAACGCCGGTCGCGATCACTGGTCCCGTTCGTGGTCCATCGTCGTCGGCGGCGGCCTCATCAAGGGCGGCCAAACCTACGGCTCCACCACGGCAGACGGTATGGCCGTCAATGAAAACCCGGTCAAGATCGGCGACGTCTTCGCCACCATCTACAAGGGCCTCGGCATCGACCCGGCCGCCCAGGTTCGCGACGCCATCGGCCGTCCCTTCGCCATCGCCGGCGGTGGCGGCAAGCCGATCGACAACCTGTTCTAAGCGAAGTTCGCGTGAACTCTGATTTTCTCGAAGCCCAGGATTACTCCTGGGCTTCTTTTTTGTTTCGAATTCCCAGGGATAGCCATCCCTGGGCTTTCGCCTTCGCACAGGAGATTGGCAGTGCCTCAAGTCCTCAGCGCCGGCATCATCGTCGCCGACCACGTGTGCGCCCCGATTCCGCATTTGCCCGCGGCCGGCGAATTGGTGATGACCGATGATATGCTGCTGACGATAGGGGGATGCGCCGCGAATGCCGCCGTCGATCTCGCGAAGATGGAGGTCGAGGTTGCCATCGTGGGCCGAGTCGGCAGCGATGTCTTCGGCAAAGTCGTCACCGAACTGCTCGCCGAAGCAAAGGTCGATGTTTCTCTGGTGACCGCGAGCGCCAGCGCGCCGACGAGTCAAACGCTCATTGTCAACGTGCAAGGGCAGGATCGGCGTTTCATCCACACCTTCGGCGCCAACCGCGAGTTCTCCGCGCGCGACATCCCCCGGGCCATGCTGCGCGAATGCAAGGTGCTCTACGTGGGCGGCTATCTGCTCATGCAGGCGCTCGATCAGCTGGAGCTGGCCGAGGTTTTCGCGGAAGCGCGGTCGCTCGGCGTCAAGACGGTGCTCGATGTGGTCGTCCCCTCGGCGCCGGGCCGTCACCTGGCGAAATTCGAGAAACTGTTGCCGCACGTCGACGTCTTTTTGCCGAACGACCACGAGGGCGAACTCATCACCGGCGAAAAGGACCCGGTTCGCCAGGCGGAAATTTTTCACCGTCTCGGAGTCGGGACCGCGGTCGTCACGCAAGGCAAGGACGGCGCGGTGCTGGTGCAAAAGGACGTCAAGCTCCGCTCAAGCGCGTACTGGGTGACGTGCGTCGATTCGAGCGGCGGCGGGGATGCGTTCGACGCGGGGTATATCTACGGGCTGCTGCAGAACTTGCCGCCGGAAGATTGTCTGCGTTACGCCAGCGCCCTGGGAGCGAGCTGCGTCCGTGCCATCGGCACCACGCCGGGCGTCTTCACGCGAGCCGAGTGCGAAGCGTTCGTCCGATCCAATCCGCTTTCCATCGAGCGTTTCTCGTAAATACCTTCGTTTAGCGCTCACGTGTCTATTGCGAGCGCTAAACGAAGAACATTTCTTAGTACTACATCGCTAGAAACTAGCAGGGTGTTGCAGTAACTTCAAATACAGGACGCATTTACTCCCCTCTCCCTCCGGGAGAGGGGTTGGGGGTGAGGGGGAATAGCCGTGCTATTGAGTTGAGCCATTTCCCCCTCACCCCCGCCCCTCTCCCGGAGGGAGAGGGGAGAAGATAGCGCTGTAGTATTACTCGTTGTCGTTCTTGAACCCGTCGTCGAAGAGGGCGAAGTCGGTGGCGTCGTTGCCGGCGCCGCCGTCGAAGTCGTCGTTGTCGGCGCCGCCAATCAAGAAGTCGTCGCCATCGCCGCCGAAGAGGTCGTCCTGGCCGGCTTCGCCGCGGAGAGTGTCGTTGCCGTCGTCGCCGAAGAGGTCGTCGTCGCCGGCTCCGCCTTCGAGGACGTCGTTGCCGTCGCCGCCGCGAAGGGTATCGTTGCCGGCTTCGCCGTCGAGGAAGTCAAAGCCGAGACCGCCGAGGAGGACGTCGTTCTCGGTTCCGCCGCGGAGGTCATCGTTGCCGGCTTCGCCATCGAGGGTGTCGTTGCCGGCGTCGCCGCGGAGGGTGTCGTTACCGTTGCCGCCGCGGAGGAAATCGTTGCCCGTTCCGCCTTCGAGGGTGTCGTCGTTATCGCCTCCGCGGAGGTCGTCGTTGCCGGAATCGCCGTGTAGGGCGTCATTGCCGGCGCCGCCATCGAGGTCATCGTCGTCATCTCCGCCGCGGAGGACGTCGTTGCCGGCGTCGCCGAACAGGTTGTCGTCGCCGTCGCCGCCGTCGAGGTTGTCGGCGTTATCGCCGCCGCGGAGGGTGTCGTTACCATTTTCGCCGCGGAGGGTATCGAGGCCGGCGCCGCCGTTGAGGATATCGTTCTCGGTGCCGCCGTTGAGCGTGTCGTTGCCGGCATTGCCGTTCATGACGTCGTTGCCCGCATTGCCGTTGATGATGTCGTTGCCGATGCCGCCGTTCAGGATATCGTTGCCGTTGCCGCCGTTGAGCACGGTGGCGATGGCGACGGTGTTGATGAGATTGTCGAAACGGTCGTTGCCGTTGAGGCCGTTGAAGTCGATGCGGAAGACGTCTTCGATGTCGAAATCACGATCTTCGACATCCAGAACGTTCCCGGCCGCGTCCTTTTCAGTGATGACGACGTGGATCTCGTTGTCGACGATGGAGACGACGGCGGTGTCGTTGTTGTTGCTGCCCTGAACCGTGATGATGCCGTTGTTGAAGAGGATGTCGACCGCCGGATTGACGCGTTCTTCGAGGCGATCGAGCGTGAGCCGAGTGCGCTGGATGGGGGCCTTGCGGGCCTGACGGCTGGAGCTGCGGAACCAGTTGCGGATGGAACGAATCATGGCTATCTCCGAGTGCTTGGTTGGTTTCGAGTTCGCTTCGAGGATCCCGTTGATCCGCTTGGCGACCTCAAATAGCGAGGAGATAGCAGGGTGTGACAAAGAATTTTGAAACGACCGTCAGCGGCGTGTTTTCTCGACCGCATCGAGCACGAAGTCGGCAAGCTCGGGCCGCGGCGTCTTACGGTAACCGGCGGCGAACGGCCCGATGTAAGCCCATTCGTTCATGCCTTCCAAAGTGTTGGCGACCATCAGATCCGCATCGGAATGCACGCGCGATGCCTCGGCGATCTCCAGCAATCGTTCGTCGGTGATGCCGACCTCGAGCTTGAATTTGACGAGCACGCCCTGGAATTTCCACTGCGTGCGAATGGCATCGACGAGTTTCGGCGCCCGCGTCAGGCGCAGCCACAGCTCCGGTTCGTCGCTCTTGATCTTGCCCGCGGCCCGGTCCAGCATCAATCCGGGGCCGGACCAGCACGTCGTCCGCGGATCGAACGACGTCCCGGGAGCCGGCGCGTACGTGGCCGACACATGATAATCGTTGACCGCGGCGGCATGGACGATCGCGTCGAATTTGCTATTGAGGGTGATGAGGCCGTGCATCAAGCCCTCTAGATTCTCGAACGTCCGGTACTTGCGGACTTCGACGTTTTTGATGTCCTCAAACTCCGCAATGGCTTCGCTCACCGAGGTTAGCAGCATGACGTGATGCCCGCGCTGGGCGGCGGCGTCGGCGATCTTCGCGCCGGTCCGGCCCGAGAAGACGTTGGTCAGGCAGCGAACCTTGTCGATCGGCGTCTGCGTGTTGCCGGCGGTGATGAGGATGTTCATGGTAAAGATCATGGTAGGCCTGCTTCCAACTCCCGGCCCGATTCATACAACGATTTCGTGCTGATTCCCGGCAGGAGAGAACCATGTCCGATCCCTCGCACGAACAGGCCATCGTCCCCGCGCAGGACGGCCCCCAACACCATCACCCGGCTACCAGCTGGACCAATCCCTTTTCCGACCGCGACGTCGACTACTTTCGCCGGCAGGATCGCTCCGCGGGCAGAGCGGTGGTGCTGCTGATGTGCGGCATCTTCTCGATGGGCGTGGTCATCTACTCGATCGTGCTCGCATCGATCTATTTTTAGCCCATGAACGGCCCCGCCCTGAACGGCACGATCCACTTGTTCGTGGCCTTCGACTGGGGCGACGAGATCGACCTGGAACGGGCCCGCCAATTGCTCCCTGCAGCCGCCCAGCAAGATCTGCCCCGGCGCCGACGTACGCCTCTTTCGTTTTCGTACCGCCCCGCGCCGCTCTACCTGGCGCTCGCAGCGACGCACCTGGAAGTCGCTGGCTGGGGCAGCCCCGAGTGTTCGGCTGGGCTTACGCTCTTCGACTTCGGCGCGGTCAGCCTTTCAATCCGTATCCCCTTTCAGTGCGATCGAGCCGAACTCCTGAGGCGAGCGGCGGTATTCGCGGATCCGCAATCGATTGTCAAACAAGCGCGCGATCTCGTTATCGCTCATTTTCAACAGCTCCAACCCGCAATCCAGGATCCGCAGTGGCACGAGCGTTGGAGCGAGGATTACATCGTCTTTCAACTGACGCCGGAATTGATTGCGAGCGCGAGCGATTCGGCCTGGCTCGCGGGGCTGGTTCATCTTGAGGCGGGAATACTTTCGAGCGAGGAGATCGCCGAAGCGGTTCGGCTGCGACTCACATACAGCCCGGACGATCTGTTCGTCCCCGATTGGTCCGCCGCGGTGCTGATCGACCGCGAATGCGACGAGACGCTGCAAGCCATCGAGTTCGCCAACCTACAACTTCTCGAGTTTCGGCACATCGACAATCGACTGGACGATAACCTCGCCGCTGCCTCGCGCGAGGTTCGAGTGCGCAACTGGAGCCGTTTCTGGCGCTGGCACGCCCAACCGTTACGACGCCTGGGCGAACTCAAACTCGAAGCCAACGATCTCTTCGAACGGACCGGAAACGTCCTCAAACTCGTCGGCGATCCTTACCTGGCGCGCGTGTATCGGCTCGTTTCTCAACGCTTCCATCTGGAATCCTGGGAGCACGAAATCGAGCGTAAACTCGAGGTGCTCGAAGGCATCTACCAGGTCGTATCCGATCAGGCGAGCGAGTTCCGCACCGAGTTTCTCGAACTCATCGTCGTCATCCTTATCATGATCGAGATCATCCTCGCGTTCGTGCATTGACGTTCGCAATCCGGCACGGCCAATCTGGGCGCTCCGATCGCCAGGACCTTCACCGTCCGCAACCTCGGCGCCGCCGACCTGACGCTCTCTGGCCCCATCGCCCTTCCGCCCGGCTTTTCGGTCGTCTCGACTTTCGACAGCACGTCGGTCGCTCCCGGCGCCTTGACCACGTTCACCGTGCAGTTCGCCGCCGGCGCGGTCGGCAGCTTCACTACGGCTCCTGGAGCCGGCCCAGGATGAGGAAGTCGAACAGTTCGCCGTAGCGTTTGCCATCCAGCGTAATGTCCAGCGGAACGATCTGCACGCCGGGCTCGAGCGTGGCCCGAGCGACCTTGATTTTGACCGGGTAACTTTGTCGGCTCCGCGGGCCGACGATTCCTTCCAGCACGGCAGGTTCCGCCGTCAGACCGGGCGGGAGCTTCAGTTCCACACGATGCTTTTGCGGCGTGCCGCGGAAATTGCGCACAGTGACCTGGATCGTTTGCACTTCGTCCTTGGTCACGTCGACGCGATAAGGATAGGCGCTCACCCAGTACGGATCGTAGAGATAGGCGTATTCCGGGTCGGGCAGCATGTCCTGGTACAAGCGAATCATCCGTTTGGCCCATTCGTGATAGCGATCGACGAAGGCCGCCGGCTTCGTCATGAGCACGGAATGAGCCCCCATGATGATGTCGGGTTTGAGCTTTTGCAGATACCTGGAGCCGATCAAGTATCCCTCCTCGAGGATGGCGCTATTGCGGGCGACGACGCATTCGTGACCATTCTGCCCCGGGTCGGCGGGATTGCCGAACAGGTTGTCGCCCGTGAAGGCGATGCGCTTGCCGTCGATCTCCAGCCACAGGCAATTGCCAAACTCGGTTTGCCCCGGCATCCAGTCGATGTGTAGGGAATAGCCTTCCCACTCGATCACCTCGCCGTCTTTCAAGGGCCGATCGATCTTCACCCCGTCGAAGCCGGTGGGATACGAGGCAATCAAGGCCGGGTAGTCGTACCGGCGCGGATGCTCGCACTTGTCGACGATCTTGTCGAGCGTCCAGAGCTTCACGCCCATCCGGCGCAGCACCTGGCCGAGCGTGAAGTGATCGCCGTGCATGTGCGAAATCCAACAGGCGTCGATCTGCTTCAGGCCCAGGTGCTCCTTCATATCGTCCACGAGTTTCTGCAGCACCGCTTCGGAAAACAGGCCGCAATCGAGAATCAACCCACGGCCATTATCGGAAATGATGATCGAGAAATTCTTTCCCGCCATCTTCTCATCGAGCATGTAAAGGTGCGGCGTGACCTGCGCCAGATTGCGAACGGCACACGGCTTGACGGCGGGATGCCGACCGGCCTTGGTGAGGCTTTCCACCGGATAGCCGCGCAGGTAGTCCGCGCGGAAGGCAGTCAGCTTCGCCTGATAGGTCTTGAGCTGTTCCCCGGCCTTCCGGATGACCGGTCCCTGCGTGGAGAAGGCGAGGTCGGGTTTCAATTCCATCAATCGATTCACGGAAGCGGTCAGCGCTTCGATGCCGCTCGCGAAACCGTAATCCCACTCGGTGTCGAACCAGTTCGTCATCTTCGCCCCGTCGTACATGATCCCGCCGAGGAAAACGCTGGTCCGAGTGCCGTGACGGATCACGTAGCTCATGCCGCCGGGACTCGTGCCCGGGGTCGAGAGGCATTCGATCTTGCGGCCCCTCCACTCGAACACGTCGCCCGTTTCCAGCCATCGATCCGCCTTGAGCGGCGATTGCGCCGGCCGGACGTAGCTGGCGCCATGGACCGTATGAGGATCGGAAAGCTTTGGATGCCATTTACGAAATTGAGTGGGCGTCTCCAGGAAGGCCTGCTCCCGCTTCGGCGCCGCGATGCGAGTGGTCTTGCGGTCGAGCCGTCGGGCTCCTTGCAGGGTTTCACGATGATGGTCGGTCAGTAGCAGCCATTCGACGCGCTCGACGCCGATCTCCTTCAGATGTTCGAGAACGCTGCCGTCGCCGAGCGAAATGAGCAGGGCGGCGTCGCCGTCGCGCAGCACCCACACGTTGCACGTGTCGGTCCAAAGAAACAGATCGGGGTGTTTTTCGATATCGGGCCGCGAGAAACCGGCCGCGCGGAGGGGTGCGCAGGCAATGAACAAGACCATCACGAGCGCCCAGGCACGCTGGGCAAGTCGAGGAGAGAAGGACATCATGGGGAGAGTTCCTGGCGTTGCTTCACGTCACAACTTTTCAGGCTGGAGTTCACGAAGGGTCAAACCAGCAAAGCATCAATCTTTTGACCGATGACGAGGGAGTGCGGCCGATTGGTGTGGTCGTGGATGATCGTGTCGTGAGGCACGCCGAGCAAGTGGTAGACCGTGGCGGCGAGGTCGCGCGGATGTTGGGGGTGAGCGGTGGGATGGGCGGCAATATTGTCAGAAGCGCCATGGACGATTCCCGGTCGCACGCCGCCGCCGGCCAGCGCCACGCTATACACAAAAGGCCAGTGGTCGCGACCGGCGTTCCGGTTGATATTCGGGGTGCGGCCAAACTCCGCCGTCGGCATGACGAGGGTCTGCTCCAAGAGTCCACGCTGATCGAGGTCCGTCACCAGCGCGGACAACGCTCGATCGAAGATCGGGCAGAGATGATCCTTCATCTGGCTGAAATGCCGACCATGCGTGTCCCAGGAGCCCTCGGGCGTTTGGCAAAAGTGAACATTGACGATCGGCACGCCCGCTTCGACCAGGCGCCGTGCCAGGAGACAACCCTGGCCGAAATCCGTGCGGCCATAACGATCGCGAAGAGACGCCGGCTCGGCGGCCAGTTCGAACGCCCGCGCCGTCGCTGACGACGTCAACAGATTCAGCGCCCGCTGCTGGAACGCGTCGAAGGACTGCACCTCGGCAACTTGATCGAGTCGGCGGCGTTGGTCGTTCACCTGCTGCAGCAACTGACGGCGCCCCGTCAAACGTACGAGCGGGATTCCCTCCTGCGGCGAGACGGCGCCAACCCGCACGTCGTCGGGCCGAAGATTTTGATCGACAACCAGCGGACTGTAGCGGGCGCCCAGAAAACCGGGCGTTTGGCCATGGATCGCGGTGCCATTGAAACGCCGCATCTGCGGGCCAATTTGCACCCAGGTCGGCAACGGTCCCTGGCGCCGCAAGTGATTCAGCACAGCTCCAAAAGGCGGAAAGTCGGTCAAGGACGGCGGAACATCGCCCCGGCTCTCCGAACCCGGCGGGTGACTATGGCCTGTCATGGCGGGCAGCGAGGCCTGCACATGGTTGGCGTTGCCGTGGCTGAGCGATCGGATCAACGCCATCCGGTGCATCAACGCGGCCGACCTCGGCAACAACTCGCCAATGAAGGTGCCGGGAACCGACGTGGCGATCGCGCTGAACTCGCCGCGCTCGGGCAACGGGCCCTCCGGTTTGGGATCCCAGGTTTCCTGCTGAGCATGACCGCCATGCAGGTAGAGAACGATGAGGGACTTGGCGCGGCCAAACGAGGCGCCCTGCGACCGGTTGGACTGGGCCTGGGCGCGATACAACGTGGGCAACGAAAGGCCCAGTCCCATGGCCGCTCCTGCCCATAACAGGTCGCGCCGGTTCATACGCGCTGGATTCCTTGAATCATCGGACTGGTTCTGACCGTTCATGGTGCCCCCCGAAAGTCGTATGCATACCTTACGCCGAGTTCGACTTAGGCACAAGAGGCGTCTCCCTCGGACTTACTCAGAACCGTCGTGTTTGCCGAAGAGAACCGCCAGGCTTTTCTGGGGGTGATTCAAGAAACCGGCGGTCACTCGGTAGTGTTCCGTTTCCTCGTAGGGCGTCAAGCGGATCCCGCCCGCACTGAGAACGTAGATCCAGGCCTCGGGATACGCCATGATGATCGGCGAGTGCGTGGCGATCACGAACTGCGAGCCTTCGCCGCTGTACTGATGGAGCAGGCCGAGAAACTGAAGCTGCCGATTGGGCGAAAGCGCGGCTTCAGGTTCGTCGAGGAAGTAAAGTCCCGGCACCGGAGGCCGGTCGGGCCGGCGAAATCCAAAACGCCTTTCGAACAGAGCGAAGAACGACTCGCCATGCGATTGTTGATGCAACGGCACGTCGCCATAGTTAACCCCGACTCCCAACCGCTCAACTTCCGTCGCAACGTTGTAAAAGCTCTCCGCCCGCAGAAAGTAACTATCGGGAGGCAAGAGACCTCGTCCCAGCCGCAGATAGTTTTCCAGTTGCGAGTGGGAGGCACGCGACGCGAAATTGAAGTTGGCGCTGCCTCCCTCTGGATTAAGGCTACATCCCGCAGCCAACGCTTCGATCACTGTCGATTTTCCGGTGCCATTCTCGCCGACGAGAAACGTGACTTTGGGATGAAAGTCCATGCGATCCAGATGACGCACTACCGGAAGATTGAACGGATACTGATCGTGGCAGGCGACGCGTTCGCGGAGAAACGTCGCGTTCATCAGATATGGGCCGCGGTTGATAGACTTCTTAGCCATGGAACCTTTTGGCCTCCGGATAGCGTCCGCGGAGCTGCGTAGCGTTCATCGCGGTACATTGCACGTTTCTTCGGCAACTGCTCCCAGGCGAACACGCACGACTCGGCGGTTGATCGTGTCGGCAACGTAAGCCCAGCGGTCGGAAACGGCTACGTGACTTGGCCAGGCGAACGGGATCGCCGGCTTGCGGACGCGAGCGTCCGGGCCTCCCGAATCTTCGTTGCCGTACTTGCCGAAGGCGGTGATGAAGTTGTTGTTCGTGTCGATGATCTCAACCCGAAATTGCCCCGCGTTGGGATAAAAGACTCGGCCGAATCCGTCGACGTCGAAGCCGTGCCCTTCGCAACTGCAGTGCGAAGTACTCCCGATCACGCGCCCGGAATAGGGCGAGTACCCAAAGCGCGTCCACAGCGCCCCTTGAATCTCACCTGTCAAGTGAGGCGTGGGGCCGATGTGCTTTTTGAACGGCATCTTGGGCTTGGCTAACAAGTCGGCGGGGGGTTCGTTCAAGACGCTTGGCGGCAGTTTCTCCTGGTACCAGATGACGCCTCCCTCGGGAGGAAACTTGATGATGCTGCCATACATGTGGCTGTACCAAAAAGCGTCGCCCGTGTCAGCCTTGGCAGCGGGTATTGGCACCTTGCCGTCGAAAAACGCCGGAAATGAGCGATCGATCGGCTTGACGAGGTCGGCGATGTAGATGTTTCCCTTCGCATCGATGCGCGGCACGGCTCCGTTGAAGCATTGCCAGATCGCCGTGCGTTTCGTCTTGCCATCTTGCCCAATGACGTTGAGGGAAACGTATTTGCCCTCGTCCTTGGGATTCTTCGAAACGTAGTCGCCGGGGACCATTAGAAACAGTTCGTCGGGCGGCGCGAAGGGCTTCAGGGCGATGCCTCGATTCTGAAAATTCCGCACGCCGTCGAAGGGAATGATATGGGTGTTTTGACCTTCCCAGTTGAGCGGCTTGCCGTTGGGGTCGAAGCGGAGCAACCCCTTTCGCGCGCCGCTCGCCCAGCCGTAGACGTAAAGGTTGCCGTCGGTCCCAGGCACGAGCGCGGGGCCATAAAGTCCCTTGAACTGCAACTCGACGTCGTCTTTGAGTTTGCCGGTGGCGTCGTCGACGCGAAAATGTCGGCCGGGGAAGCCGTTGCCGCGCACGTACAATTCGCCGCGTGCGCGATCCATGCTCAGATCCCGTGGGCCTTCGCAGGCAACGCCCATTTGGCGAGGATCGCCCTTGCTCACGAACTTGTCCCCGGCATCTTCATAGCAGTAGAGTGCGGTCGGTGCGTAGTGGATATGCGGCAGCCAGATTCGCACGGGCTGGGTCGACGCATCCACGGCGATGCGGTGAATGCCCGTGCGATTCCATCCGGTCTTGGGAAGCTTGATTCGGCATATCTCCTTGGCGTCAGGCAGGCCGCTGAATTTGACGACATCCGCCGTCTGAAGGCCCGTTGCGACGCAGACGTAAACGGCGCCCGTGGCCGGGTCGACGCCTACGGTCTGGGGATTTTCCACGGCGATCGCGCCGACGTAGGAACGGTCGGATTCCTTGAACACGACGACGCGATGGGACTCGCGATCCGCGACATAAACCAGGCCCTTCGCAACGGCGAGGCCGCGCGGCGCGGTCAGAAGCGTTTCCGATTTCCCTGGCTCATCGAGCTTGCCCAGGAAGACTTCGGCCGGGCCGCGCGTGGCGACATTCACGCGAAAGACGCACGGGAGCGGCCGCATATTCTTGCGAAAGTCCGGACCCGGACCCGCGGTCAGACCTGCGAAGTAAACGTATTTCTCGTCGGAACTCACCGCCAGGCACGGCAAATCCGACCAGTACAAAGATCCGGCCGCTCGTAGATCCTTGATCTCTTCCAGCAGCTTCGGACCCAGAAACGATTCATACGGAATTCCGCCGTCCCCATCCACGGCGACCAACCTCGGCCCCTTGACCAGCCAGTAAACGCGCCCCTTCGAATCGACCGTGGGACAGCTCCATTCCGGCATGTCGCGGCCTCGAACTCCGATCGTCTCGGGATAGAAGCTGAGCGATTCCCAGTTGTAAAGATGCGGCACAAGATCGCCCT
Source organism: Gemmatales bacterium (assembly GCA_038217425.1). Lineage (GTDB taxonomy): Bacteria > Planctomycetota > Planctomycetia > Gemmatales > Gemmataceae > JAIEPT01. The sequence goes on along the minus strand of JBBQPM010000002.1, from coordinate 71,284 downwards.
CGGACGTCTGAAAGACGCCGAGCGGCTTCACCTTTTTAGGATCGATGTCGGCGGGAAACGGCGTGACGATCTTCAGATGCTTGGCGTCGCGCGACAGAACCTTGATCCGGTGCCCGCCCATGTTCTCTTTCGCGGTACCGTCTTTATGAAAGACGTAGAGCGTACCGCCCGGTCCGGCCGCCACGGCGCTGACTTCGCCGCTGGCGTCCCGATTGTAGAGAACGAAGCTGTCGAACTCCGGCTTCAATCCGAGACGAACGCGAATTTCGAACGGTCCGCCGACCGCTGGTTTGCCGAAGTCATCCTTGCCGTCCCACGTCAGTGACTGCGAAAGCGAACGGGCCTGAAGCGGTTCGGGCGGATTATTGCCGAGCACGCCGCCTGCCAAATGGCGAATGATCTTTCCCTGTGCGTTCTCGACGGTGACCGCAACGTCGGTGATACGATCGACGGCGAAGTCGATCTTGACGGCGTCGCCGGTACGGACTGCGGAGGGCTTCTTGGTGAACGCGGGCTCGTCGGCAAAGGCCGTCGCACCGACGAGACAGAAGATCCATGAGGCTGCACGGAAGGAGTTCATCGGCTTGCTTTCTGAAAGAAGATACCGCCGCAGTCGCGCGGATCGGGCCGTCCTGCAGATTGGCCCCCTGGCGGTTGAACTACTTGAAGCCGAGTGATGCATGCAGACGCGAGAGTGCTTGTACCGCTCAAGCGTCGGACCTTCGGAGCAGATGCATTCGTTCCCTCGGTTCGCGTATTCTACTATTTCAAGGGAGTGTGTGCCTGTCGCATGTGGGATGATGCGAGCTGTGGCCAAGGAACCTCGGAACCCGCCCGAAACCAGATGGTGCAAAATCATGAAGACGCACGAACTTCAAGACTTCACTCCGGACCGCCCGAATCGCCGCCGTCTGCTCAAGCAGGTCGCGGTTGGGGCCGCGGCGTTTTCGCTCGCCGAGCCGGCGACTGCCGATCCGCCCAAGCCCGTCGATACCGTGCGCCTCGATGCCCTCATTCGCGGCAACGAGACGATTCAGCGGGCGCGGACGATTGGCCTTGATCTGCTCAAGCCGAGCGCGAAGGAACTCGCCCATGGGATGGAGTTGCACGCACAAGCGCTCGTGTTCGACGCCTATGCCTTCACTCCCCGCGCAGCCATCGAAGGCGCGGTGCTGGCCAAGGCGATGGAGGACGGCGCGTCGGACGTCGAACTCCAGGACCTCACGGAAGACATGGGCATGACGCGCGCCGCCACGAACCTGGCCGAACGCGAAGAACTACGCATCGCATTCCGGGCGGCCGGCGTCACCTGTATCTATCAAAACGCCGGCGAAGAGTGCCAGCATCCGCAACGCCTGCTCAAGCGTCTGGCTCGATTCACCTTCCTCACCGACATGCTCAAGCCGATCTTGAGCCGAGCCGCGTCGCCGCGCGACGTCGAAGAGGTCAAACGCGCCGGCGGTCATTGCCTCTACCTCACGGGCAACGGCGTACCGCTGCCGCAAGACTGGAATTCGGTCGAAGAGGAGTTACGCTACATCCGCCTCTTCTTTCAGTTGGGCATCCGCATGATGCACGTCACCTATCAGCGGCGCAACATGCTGGGAGACGGCTGCGCCGAGACGGCCAACGGCGGACTCAGCGACTTCGGCCGCAGCGCGGTCGCCGAGATGAACCGCCAGGGAGTGCTCGTCGACGTCGCACACTCCGGTTGGCGAACGAGCCTCGAAGCGGCAATCGTCAGCACCAAACCGGTCGTCGCCAGCCATACCACTGCGACCGGCGTGCACCGCCATATTCGCAGCAAGCCCGACGACATCCTCAAGGCGCTCGCCGATTCCGGCGGTTATGCCGGGATCTGCTGCATCTCTTCCTTTCTCGGCGGGCAAGGGAGCATTCGAGAGTTTCTCGATCATATCGACTATGTCGTGAAGAAAGTCGGCGTCGATCACGTCGCCATTGGTACCGACATCGCGTATTCGTCGCGTCACGACGGCGCCGAGCGCAAGAAGCTGCCGGCCCGACGGAAGTCGCGAGCCCGCTTTGCGGCGCTGTGGCCCAAGGATGCGTTCAACGCGACGGCCGCGGCGGCACGCGAGAGTCTGGCGTGGACGAATTGGCCCCTCTTCACCGTCGGCCTCGTCCAGCGCGGCTACCGCGACGAGGATATCCGCAAAATCCTCGGCGGCAACGTCCTGCGCGTGGCCCGGGCGGTGTTTCCGCGCATTCCGCCGCCGGAATGACGCACCTTCTTGCATTGCAGGACATCTTGAACAGATAATTTGCCGGAACTTCTCTCCCCCCAACGGGTTTAATGGTCAGCAGAAACTGCGCGCAGGATCACGGCGCTCGGGGTAAAAGTTGACATGTTCTACGGACGCCTGCTTTTTCTGGTTACGCTCTTCGCGAGCATCGTCTCCGCGGCCCATGCGGAGCCCAGGCGCTTTCTGACCCAGTTTTGCGTGCAGTGTCACGGCGAGAAAAAGCCAAAGGCGAGTTTATCCCTTCATGATCTGACCGACGCTCCCGTCAAGAAATCCGAGATCGATACCTGGAAGATCCTTCTGGACCAGGTCGAAACCGAGCAGATGCCCCCGGAGGGCGCCAAGCGACCGACCCCGGCGGAACGGCAAAAGATGGTCGCCAGCATCCAGGCAATGCTCAAAAGCGCCGGCGTGTCCCTCGATGAATCTCGCTGGCTTGCCCCCTCGCGCGGCAACTGGGTCGACCATGACGCACTCTTCTCCGGCAAGCCCGTCGATCCCGCAGCGACCCGGCCGCGCCTGTGGCGGCTTTCGGGCCAGGCCTACGAAGAGTTCATGCAGCAGAAAAACCTTCAGTTCAAGCTCGGCATCAAGAACTATGGCCAGGGGAAGATGCGAGCGCCCTGGGAGTTCAGCAACCAGAAGGAATTCAGCGACTATTCCTCCACGCACAAGATCGGCGAAGCCGACCTTGAGTATCACCTCCGCAACGCGACGCGCATGGCCAAACTCATGGTCGCAAAGTTCGCAGGATCACGCCCCTCCGCGACGTTCTCGGACTGGATTGGCGAGCTAAACGTCGTGGTCGTTGCAGGCAAGTCGGCCGCTCCCGCACAGATCGATGCCGCAGTGGCGGCCTCGTTCGACAAGATCCTCAATCGCAAGCTCGAGGCGGAAGAATTGAAACGCTATGCCGCCTTCTACAAGAAAAGCCTCGACCAGATCGGCGGCGAACGGGGCACGGAGCAATTCCTGATCGCAATTCTACTGCGGCCGGAAGTGATGTACCGCATCGAACTGCCGGCGACCGAAGGACCGCGTGCGATATTGCCGCCGGCGGCGCTGGCCCGCGCCGTGTCGTTCGCCCTCACCGACAGCGAGCCCGACGAGCCGCTCCGCAAGGCGGCGAGCGCCGGCGAGCTCGCCTCGGCTGCCGATGTCCGCGTTCAGGTCGAACGCATCCTCCGCGACCGCAAGATTCCGAAAACGCGCGTGCTGCGCTTCTTCCAAGAATACTTCGGCTACAAAAGCGCCATGGATATCTTCAAGGACGAGACGACCCTGGCCGAGTATGGCATCCCGCGCGACGGTTGGGTTCCCAACCATTTCATTGCGGACGCCGATCATCTGATTCAATGGATTCTCGAAGGCGACAAGAACGTCCTGCATGAGTTGTTGACCACGAACAAGACGTTCTTGCTGACGGCGGAACTGCGCGGCAAGAAAGTACAGCCCGGCGGGTTCAAGGGGCGAGGCTTGCAGAGTACGCTCGCCATTTACGGAGTCTCGATCTCCGGGGAACAATGGTCCCCCAACAAGCCCTTCGACTTGCCCGCCGAACAGCGCATGGGCATCCTGACGCACCCGAGTTGGTTGGCGGCGCATTCAACCAACTTCGACAACCACACGATCGATCGCGGCCGCTGGATCCGCGAACGGCTCCTGGGCGGCCGCATTCCCGAAATTCCGATCACGGTCGATGCCACTCTCCCCGACGAACCGCATCAGCCGCTGCGCGAGCGGATGCGCGTGACCAAAGTCGAATATTGCTGGCAATGTCACAAGTTCATGGACCCCCTCGGGATGCCCTTCGAGCAGTTCGACCATTTTGGCCGCTTTCGGACTGCCGAGCTCATCGTGGACAAACAGGCGACCGAAATGAAGGGGAAACAGGGCAAGCTCGGCACGCGCGTGATGACCACGGCGCCGCTCGATATCACGGGGACGATCGAGGCCAGCGGCGACGCAACGCTTGACGGTCCGGTGAAGGGGCCGCGCGAGCTGATCGACAAGCTCGCGAAGTCGGAGCGCGTCGAGCAGGTCTTCGTGCGGCACGTGTTCCGTTACTTTCTGGGCCGCAATGAGACGCTGTCGGACGGTCCGGTCCTCGTTGCGGCACACCGCGCTTACCGAGAGAGCGGGGGCAGCATGAATGCTCTGTTGGCATCGCTGTTGACGTCGGACGCATTCCTGTATCGAGCCAAGTAGAATCGAATCCGCGAACCGAGGTTCCTATCATGTTGAATCGTCGATCTCTCCTGAAGGGCGTCTCCGCGGGCACGGCGAGCTATCTGTTCGCTCCGCTGCTCAACACCTTCGCGCAGCAGGCGGCAGGACGCTACCAAGTTCCGCGGCGGGTGATCTTCGTGTTGTTCGACAACGGCTTTTATGAAGGGGCGTGCCAGCCCGCGACGATCCCGCTCGCGGGCGAACAGACGCGGCAGGTGGCGCTGACCGATCACGCGTTGCCGCACGACATCCAGCCGTTCACGCCGTTCAAGGACCGCATGACGATTGTGCAGGGTCTGCGCGGATCGCATCTGTCGCCGAATCATGGAGGCGGTTTCGGCGCTCTCTCGGGTCTTTCGGGCGGCGTCGGCGAAGACAAGTTTCGCCGGGTCGTCGGCGAATCGATCGACGCCGCGGTCGCGCGTGCCGTCCCCAGCGTCTTTCCGATACTGGTCCTTGGCGTTGCGGCAGGCCGAGACATGGGACCGGCGACGGCGCTGTGCTCCTCCGCCTGGGGAGCGGGGCGTCCCATCGCGGCGCAGTGCCGGCCGGAACTCGCGTATGAATCGCTGTTCGGGGCGATCGGGGCCGACCGCAATGACTTCGCCATTCGCCGCAATCTGTTCGACTTCGTGGGCGAGGACACGCGTCGCCTACGCTCGCAACTGGCCGGGCCCGAACGCGAGCAGCTCGACTATCATCTGGAGGCGATCGAATCGCTGAGTCGGCGCGATGGGCAACTCGCCCAGATGCACGACAGCGGCGCGCTGCGTCAACACGCACCGCGCCTGCCTGCGGCACCGCGGCTGCGCATGACCGACATTCTCGCTTCCCAGTGCGACCTCGCTGCTGCGGCGCTCATCACGGGACTCACCAACGTCGTGACTGTCACCTCCGGCCTGTGCCGGCTCGGCACGTCGTACTCGGGCATCTCCAACACGGGCACGCATTCGCTGGGCCACAATAATTTCGACCCGGAAACGAGCGTGAACGGCCGGGTCGTTCTGTCGCGCTATCGCCGATACCTCGCCGAGCAGGTCGCGGGCTTGTTGCGCAAGCTGCAGGACGTGCGCGAAGGCAACGGCACCATGCTCGATAACACCGTCCTCGTTTTCACCAGCGACAGCGCCAACCGCCAACACACGGCCGGCGAGAATTGGCCCTTCGTCCTGATCGGCAACCTCGGCGGCCGACTGCGCACCAATCAGTTCGTCGGCTACCCGCTGCGTGCTCGCGGCGCCGACGGCAATGCGTGGGACGTGCACGGCAGCGCCCCCGCGTCGAACCCGATGATCAACGGGCTCTACTGCACGCTGCTGCACGCCATGAACCGGCCGCGCGAAACTTTCAACCTCGCCTCGAGCAGTCGCGACGACGCGCGAAAGTACCAGGCGCTTCCCGAGTTGCTGACGTAGCCCGCGACGCCAACAACGTAGAGCCTCGCGCCCCATTGCGGCTGGGATGCGTCGTGATGCCCATGGCCCCAAAGTTCAAACCTTGACCCGGCGCGAAGCATGAGCAATTTTCTACGCAGTTTCTTGATATTCCTGTGCGTTCTCGCACTGACTGCGCCGGCCCCTGCGGACAACTGGCCTGCGTGGCGCGGTTCCGCCGGGCAAGGTCATTGCGCGGAATCGAACCTTCCGCTCCGGTGGAGCGCCACCGAGAACGTGAAGTGGAAGCTCGCCATGCCGGCGCCGGGCAATTCGACGCCGGTGATCTGGGGCGAACGTATCTTCATCACGCAGTCCAACAAGGAATGCACGACGCGCGGACTGATGTGCCTTGACCGGGCCGATGGCAAGCTCCTCTGGCGGCACGACATCGACTATCCCGAGAAAGAACGCGGCGTGAGTCCGCCGTACTACCCCTGTGCTGCCTCGCCGGTCGCCGATGGCGAACGCGTGGTGGTCAGCTACGGCTCGGCAGGCATGGTTTGCTATGACTTCGCCGGCAAAGTGCTGTGGAAACGCGACGACCTCGGCAAATGGACGCATACCTACGGCAATGGCTCGTCCCCCGTGCTCCACGGCGATCTCGCCATCCTCTGGTGCGGCCCGGACGCCAAGCACACGCGCCTCCTCGCCGTCGACAAGAAGTCCGGCGCGACGATCTGGGAGCACAGGGAACGCAACGGCTCCTGGAGCACGCCCCTCATCGCCCCAGTCGACGGTCAGGATCAGTTGCTGTTGAGCATGCCGGACGGACTCAAGGGCTTCGATCCGCGCACGGGCAGAGTGCTTTGGCACTGCGATGGCCTCACACAGCTCGTCTACAATTCGCCGCTCTACGCCCCCGATCCATCAGGCAACGGCGGCATCGCCGTGGCCATGTCGGGCTACGGCGGCGCGGCGCTCGCAGTCAAGCTCGGCGGCTCAGGCGATATTACCAAGGACCGCCTGTGGCACCATCCCCGCAATACTCAGCGCGTCGGTTCCGGCGTCATCGTCGGCGCGCACGTCTACATCTTCGAAGCGAATGCGGCGCCGCATTGCTATGAGTTGCGAACGGGGAAGCAGGTTTGGAATGTCGGCAAACGGCTCGGCGACGTCTCGTGGAGTTCGATGGTCGTCTCCGGCGATCGGATCTACGCGTTGTGCCAGAACAGCGACACGCACGTCTTCGCCGCCAGCCCCACGTTTCAATTGCTCGCCACGAACCGCCTTGCAGGCGAATACGCCAATGCATCCATCGCTGTGTCGAACGGCGAACTGTTCATTCGAACCTGGGAGCATTTGTGGTGCATTCGTGAGAAAAAGTGATCCGATTGCTTTCAGGAGTCCGTAGTCATGAGCAAAGTTCTCGCAGCTCTCCTGGCACTCTCGCTCGTGAGCCCGGCAGCGTCGGGCGGCGGGGCCAAGGAGCGCCCGTTGAAGGTGTTTGTCCTCGCGGGCACGAGCAACATGCTCGGCGCCGCGGCCAAGATCGATAAAGTTCCGGAGGATCTGCGCCAGCCGCTGAAGGAGGTGCTGGTCTATCAGAAAGGCGAATGGGCGCCGCTCGAGGCTGGGAAGAATCTGGTAGGCAACGAAGCGACTTTTGGCCGGGCCTTGTCCAAGCATCTTGGCGAACCGGTCGGGATCATCTGGATCTCCGTCGCGTCCACGTCGGGAAAATCTCCGGGCCCGGGCATCAACAACATCGTGAAACAATCGAGCGACAAAGGTCGGCCCATCGTCATCGCCGGCATCCTGCTCGACGTGAGCTTTCGCGACGGCGCCAAGGAGGAAACCGCCAAGGCGTACGGCGAAAACCTCGTTCGCTGGGTCGAAACGACGCGGAAAGACCTTGGCAATGAAAAACTGCCCATCGTGATGAACCGGGCGATTCCGCCTGTGGCCAGCACGCTTTATCTGGAGGCGGTTCGCAAGGCCCAAGACGCCGCGAAGCTGCCAAACTTTCGCGTGTTCAACTGCGATGACGTGCCCCGCGGCGGCGACAAGGTGCATTTCAATACCGAAGGCCGACTGGAGATGGGCAGACGCTTCGCCGCCACCATGATCGAACTGATCAAGGCGGACAAGTAGAACCGCACCGTCCGCTATTTGCAAAGCATACGCACGGCAACGGCCCGATCGATCCGCAGCGCAGAGGCGTCATCGCCTTCTACGCAACTTTACCGTCACGCCAATTCCAGCCCCGGCAAGGCGCCTCTCCCGCTGGCGAACTGTTGGAGGTTGAGGCCGAATCGTTGCAGGATCGACACATAGAGCCGGCAGAGCGGCGTGTTGTTGACGGCGTCGAAGGCGATGTGCTGTCCGTGTCGGAAACCGCCCCCCGCGACCACGATCGGCAGATTCTTGCAGTTATGGCTCGAAGCGTTCCCCATGCCCGCACCGATCAGAGTCGTCGTTCGGTCAAGGACCGTCTCGCCGGCTTCTCTCGTTGCCTGGAGCTTCGCCAGAAATTCACCTACGGCTCGCATTTGCGAAGTCTGGACGAGTCTCAACTGCGTTAGCTTGTCCGGGTCCAATCCGTGATGGCTCAGGCCATGGAAGCCGATCGAGATGCCGGGGATCGGCTGAACGTAACTCGAAGGACTGACGTACAGAGTTACGAACCGCGTCGAATCGGTCTGGAAGGCGAGGGCGACGAGATCGAGCAGGAGCTTGAGGCGCGTGATGTCGTCGTTCGGGTCGTTCACGTCTCTGGGCGGCGCATAATCTACCCTCGGTTTGGGTCTCCTGGCCCATTCCTGGCCGCTGACGAGTCGTTGCTCCACGTCGCGCACCGCGCTGAAGTACTGGTCGAGACGCTCGCGGTCCGGGGGACTCGAACGCGCCTGAAGTCGCCGCGCGGGTGCGAGGACGGTATCCATTACGCTCTGGCCGTCCTGGAGGCGGCGGATCTGTGCCTCCACCTGATCGGCGGTCCCGTTGACGAAGAGCTTGGTGAAGAGGTTTGAGGGTCTCGAATCCGCGGGAACTTGAACGCCGGAGCGTGAGTAGGAAATGCTGCCGCTGCGAGTGCTCAAGGCCAGATAGGTAAAACGCGTATCCGGTTTGAGTTGATCGACCAGGAACTGATCGAGGGAGATGGAGTTGCGGAAGCCCGCGCCGCCTGGATCACGGGCGGCGGTGAGGAAGGTTGCGTCGGCCTCGTGGCCCCGCGACACGTCCGGGTGCGAGGCGCCGCTGATGACCGTGTATTGGCCGGCGAGATCTCTACCGAGAGCTTCGAGATACGGCGTCGCCTCGAAGCCCCGGCCAGTTCGCGTGGGAAAAAGATAAGGACCGTGCAGGCCGTACGCGAGCGCCATCGCGATCATCCTCCGCGGCGGCGGAGCGTTGGCAGCGGCGGAAAGCGTGCCATTGGATTCCAGCAGCGGCAAGGCCAGCGCGACGCCGGCGGCCCGGAGAAAATGGCGGCGGGTGGGAAGACGAACCGGCATGGGAGACGCTCCTACTTGTTCCGAAACGTGTCGCTTTGCACGATCGCATGGACCAGCGTGCGAAAACCGTAGTTCTTTGCCTTCACCTGGCTCACGATGGCCTCGATCGCGGCGAGGTCGGCAAATTCGATCTGGTGGCCCGTGGCATAGACCATGAGTTTCCCCGCCAGGCCGCGCGCGACCTGGTCCGGGTTCTCGAGCAGCAACTTCTTAAGTCCGTCGATATCTTGGAAACTCCGCCCGTCGGGGAGTTCATCGGCGGCATTCACTTTCGCGCCGAAATGCATCCAGGTGGTACGGCCTCGGCCCGTCGGGATCATCTTGCGTGGGTTGCCTTTCACGTTTGTGGCGCGGTAGTGGTCACGCCAGCCGCCGATCACGTCGAAGTTCTCCAGGGCATTGCCCAGCGGGTCGATCTTGGCGTGGCAGCCGGCGCAGCTTTCGAATTGCTTGTGCTTCGCCAGTTGCTCGCGCAGCGTCACGGCGCCGCGGACGTCCGGCTCGATCGCGGGAATGTCCTTGGGAGGCGGAGGCGGCGGCGTGCCGAGAATGCGATCAAGCACCCAAACGCCGCGGGTCACCGGGCTGGTGTTCGTGCCGTTGGCCGTCACCCGTAGCACCGACGCCTGCGTCATCACACCGCCGCGATGGCTGTTCGCCGGCAGGCTCACCTTGCGGAAATCGTTTCCCAGGGCGCCAGGAATGTTGTAAAGGGCGGCCAGCCGTTCGTTGAGAATCGTCCAGTCGGAGTGCACGAACTCCAGCAGGCTGCGGTCGCCCTTGAGGATTTCCTCGAAGAAGAGGTGCGTCTCGCGCGCCATCGATAGCGCGAGGAGATCGTCGAAGTCGGGGTACAGGTGCTTGTCCGGCGTTGTGTCCTGAAGATGCCGCAGGCTCAGCCATTGGCCCGTGAAGTTCTCGGTAAAGGCGTGGGCCTTCGGATCTTTGAGCATGCGCTCGACCTGTTGTTTCAGGACTTCCGATTTGCGGAGTTCGCCGCGCGACGCAATTTCGGAGAGCGCGTCGTCGGGCGTGCTGCTCCAGAGGAAGTACGAGAGCCGGGCGGCGAGGTCGAAATCGTTCAGTTTGCCGGGCGAGGGGGAAAGGTACAAAAAATCGGGACTGCACAGCACCGCCTTGAGCGCGACGCGGAGAGCGTCCTCACAGCGGTAGCCTTTGTCGAACCGGGATTTCAGGAGTGCAAAGTAGGGCGCGAATTCCTCTTCCAGGAGCGGACGGCGGAAGGCACGGGGAGCGAATTTGCGCAGGATCGCCTCCGCGTCCGCCAGATTCCCTTTCGATAGATCCCGACCGTCCAGTAATCGGGTCGTCGGCGCCGGGGGCCACACGTCGTAGAGCGGACCTTCCCATCCGACGCCATGGACGATGATGCCCGGTTCCGCATCCTTTGCCGGGGGCTTGCCGTACATCTTCACCGTCTCGAAGGGGAAGACGCGGAGCGAGTCGATGGCCAACATGGGGATTGTGAACTCGATCGTCGTCGGCTGGGGCGTGACGTCGAAACCGCCGACGAGCCGATTGGCGGGCGACTTGGAGCCGTAGTTGCCGGCATAGACGAGCAAGGTGCTCGTCTTGGCGGAGTGGGTCGCCTGAGCGTTGATGCGGAACTTGTACATGCCCCCAACCGTGAGACGAGTGGCGTTTCGCATCGTGGCGAGGCCCGGTTCGGGAAACTTTGTCGGGGCGAAATCGAGGTACCGCTTTTCCATTTTCGGTTGCGGCCCCTTCACAAACGCCGCATCGAGCGCGGCCTCGGCGGTTTCCAGAAAGCGTTCCAGGAGCGTGGAGGATAGATCGAGCCCGGCATCCACAGTATCGAAGCCGCCGGCGGCGCCGTCTTCAGGGAGCGTCTCGATGTCGACGACAGCTCCAAGCAGGTCGCGGAGGGTGTTTGCGTATTCGATGCGATTGAGCCGTCGGTGCCGTGTACGGCCGTCGGCCTTCGCTTTCGCTGATTCGTGCGCCGTGAGTGAGGCCGTGAGCCAGGACTGGATTGTCGTAAGTTCCGCCGTGGTCGGCCGCAGCTTGGACTTCGGCGGCATGGAGCCGTCCTTCAGACGCTCGAAAACGCTCTTCCAGGCCGTTGCGTTCTTCGCAAAGTCGGGGCCTAAATCCGCGAGGTTCAGATCTCCCTTCGGGTTCTCTCCCTGATGACACGAGATGCAGTATTTCGTGAGCAGGGGCGTAACCGCCTCGAACGCAGGTTCCGTGGCCCGCAGTTGGCCGACGGTAAGGAGCACAACCATGATGATGCTGAACAAACAATTCATTTCAGGCGCTTCCGAGTCGAGCGAATGGCTCGCCGTTACTGTACCAAATGTTCGGCATTCTCGCCTACGAGAATCGACGAACGGAATTCTTTCAAGAGGCGTCTAGCGTCGCCATCGAGCCCGGAGATTTTACTTAAAATAATGACCTTAGATAAAAGCGCCTGGCTCGTTGCTTGTCGGAGTTTCTCCATCGCGGCGAGATCTTCCGCCGCGCTGGTTTGCGCGGCCCCGTTAGTCTTTGCCCTTCTCGAGCACTTTTTTCCAGTCGGCGGTACTTAGCGTTCGCTCCAGAATCGCGTGATACTCGTCGTCGGCTTCCTTCTTGGAGACAATCGAACCGTCTGTGCGCACCGTGAACTTCAATTGGTAGGGAGTGGTGATGTTCGCCCGCTTCGAAGTCCAATCGATGACGGTGAAAGTTTTGAGCCCGGGATCGACGTCGCCGGGAATGGTGACGACTTTCACGTCTTCGGAGGTTTTTGTCCCCTTCTTGATCATTGCCACGGCTTCATGGATCCGAGCGCTATCGCCTTGCAAGACGAACGACACGGTATGGCCGGGATCGGCATTATTGAATGCTTTGCCCGCCAGATTGAACGTGATTGCCTGCCTGAGAATCATGGCGCGAAACCCGACCTGCTGAACTTTGCCGCTCACCGTGCCGGCGACGGCGGAAAACTGAGCGTCGGTAGAAACTTTTGCGTCCTCATCATAAGGCATCAGCCGTTGCGGGAGGTCGATGAACTTCGCTGCGTCCTGCTTGCCGTAGCGGATAACCCAGACTCGATCGAAGACCGACTCGCCGTCCCATGTTTTGGGCGCTTCCGCTGCTTTGAGTGCATGTGCAAGTTCCGGGATGCGGCCGTGATGCCAGCAGATGAGGACCGTTTTACCGGCATAGCGTTCGTGGCCGAGGATCTCCTTGGCCAAGTCTTGAACGCCTTTCACGTCGCTGGGGAAGGAAAGGTTGACGTTCAACTTGAGCATCTCGGCGAGGGGCTCGACGGTGAGGCGGGGGCGATGGCTTTGATCTGAATCGGCCGCGGCGAAGATGAAATCGGGCCTCTGGAACGGATCGGGACGTCTCGATGACTTCTCGAACAATTCATGCAGCGCCTTGGCCCGCAAACGCCCCTTGTGGTCGAGATGGACGTCGCTATGATCTTTCGGCTTCTCGCCATGGCGGAGGATCAGGATCTGTTGCGGCGGGGCGGCGCCGGCTCCCGACAGGCCGACGAAGGCGAGATGGAAGATTGCGATCGCGAACGCCCGTTGAACATTACTTGAATGTTGCCAGGAGATCATGAAAGCCCCTTTCGCGAAATGGGAATTGAATGTCGATCGACGCAGCTTACTCGTACCGAGAATGCGGATCAAGGGTTTTAGTCCCAATACGCAGAAACTCTTTGACATCGCGGGGGCCAACGGGTAGCTTCGCCTCCAAGGAGCGTGACCTATGAAAAATATTCTCAGACGGCTGGGACTCGCGGCCGGCGTTTTCGCCGCGGTCTTGCTGGCGAGCAACACGAGTTTCACCGCTGCGCAAACCAAGAAAGACAAGCCGAGCGCCGCTCAGGCGGCCCATAAACGCTTGCAGGAAAACATCCGTTCGTACTTCGCCGATCGGGCGGCGGGCATTTCCTACCGACCCAAGGTCGCGACTCCGCCGCCGCCCTTGCAAATCGACCTGGCGTTGAAATCGAAAGTTCCGTTCGCCGACCCGCCCGCTTTCCATTCCAAAGACGGCGAACTGGTCGTCACGCTCACCGCTCAGAAAGCCAAAAACCGCATCGGCGCCGATCCCGTTTTTCTGCGCAGCTACAACGGCAATCTGGTCGGCCCGACGCTCCGCGTTCGAGCCGGCGACACGCTGAAGATCTCGCTCAAGAATCGACTCGACCAGGACGTCGATCCCGACGTCGTCAACACGATGCATCGCTTCAATACCGCCAATCTGCACACTCATGGATTCCACGTGTCGCCGGCGGGGGACAGCGACAACGTCCTGCGCGCGATTCCGCCGGGAGAGACCGGCGAAATCGTCATCAAGATTCCGCCCAATCATCCGGCCGGCACGTTCTGGTATCACTCGCATCATCATGGGTCGGTCGCCGCCCAGGTCGGCAGCGGCCTTTCGGGCGCCCTCATCGTCGAGGGGGGCATCGACGCCGTCCCGGAGATCGCCGCGGCTGCCGACCGCGTATTCGTTTTGCAGCAAATCCCCTATTACATTCCCCCCGGCCAGACCGAGGGGGTCATCGAGGCCCCTTTCGTCGATCAGTGTTTTTCGCCCGGATCCTGGAAGGATCTGCAGCGATTCACCACGGTCAACGGCCTGCAACTCCCCGTTCTGCGCATGACGCCCGGCAGCGTGGAACGTTGGCGTCTCATCGATACCGGTATTCATGAAACCATTCACTTCAAGCTGATCAAAGTGGGCCCCGGCGGCAATCTCGGCGAGACGCTCCATCTTCATGAAGTCGCCGTGGACGGACTGGCGCTGGGCGACGTGGAGAAGAAACATCACATCGAAATGTGGCCCGGGTACCGTGCGGACGTTCTCGTCAAAGCCCCGTCCGAACCCGCGGAATACGTCATCGTCGACGAGCGCGCGGACGGGAATCAGACCATCGGCGCCGACCTCAAGGAACGCAATTTTATCGGCCGCTTGATCGTCGCCGGAACCGTCAAAGCGATGGCGCTACCGCCAGGCGCGGCGCTGGCGAAATATCGTCTGCCGTCGGTTCAGCCGGCGGAGTTGACGGGGACCCAGTCCGCCACCTACAGCCTGGTGAAAAATCCCGACAACTAGTACCATTTCCTCATCGATAACAAGCCCTTCGATCCCGGCACGCCGCGGGTCCTGACGCTCGGCAAAGTCGAGGAATGGACCGTGGCGACCCGGAACAAAGTCGAGGGGGGGCCGTGGACGCATCCGTTTCATATACACGTGAATCCGTTCGAGGTCGTGTCGATCCGGGACGATAAGAACGTCGAGCGCCTGACCCGGCCCGTCTGGCGCGACACGCTGGCGATTCCCGACGGCTGGACCTTCAAATTGCGCACGCGCTACCAGGACTTCACGGGCGATTTCGTCCAGCATTGCCACATCCTTGCGCACGAAGATTGGGGGATGATGGAATTGATCCGTATCGTTCGGCCTGGACAGGCGGGGCTTGGCGGCCCGGTTCCCGAAGCCTCGGTCGCCTGGGCCTTGCCGGACGCTGCCGGAACGACGCGGAAGTCGGCCGAGTTCGCCGGCAGGACGTCAGTGCTGGTCTTTTCGAAGGGGTACGGCTGCGTGCACTGCGCGGAACAGATCCGTGTGTTTTCGGAGCAGGCGGATCAATTCAAGAAGCGCGGCGTCGACGTGGTGTTCATCAGCACCGATTCGGTCAAGAGCCTGGCCGCTGCCAGGGGAGACGCCGCGCCCCCGTTCGTGCTGCTCGCCGACGCCGATTGCAAAGTCTTTCGTTCCTACGGATGCTATCGCGACGAGCCCCTCCACGGCGCCTTCTTGATCGATTCGGCCGGCAAAATTCTGTGGCACAGCATCGCCAGCGGGCCGTTGCTGTCCGTCGAGCCGCTGTTGAGGGCGATGGAGAAGGGGCGCTAATTTAGAGCGGTTAGCGTTTTATTGCACATCCGTCACGGCGAGCCGGGTCGCGTCAGCGCCCGGGTTAGAGGCCGTTTGCCAGTGCTCACTGCTCCGGGCGCTGACGCGACCCGGCTCGCCGAACGCAGTGCATCGTCAGCGCTGGAATAAGTACCGCTCCGCCTGAATTTTTTCGTTGCACCGCGACAGGTTTCGAGTAGAATCGGCCTTCATCTCGTGGTTCTCTCGGTCGCACCAGCGGAGACGTCATGCCTGAAGTCGATACCAAACTCGCGCAGTTTTTGCGCCAGGCGAAATCCAAGCCTCATTATTTCGCCCTTGTCGCCAAGGGCTCTGCCGACGGCGTGCTCATCGTCGATCGCAAGGCGGTCGGCGGCAAGCAGATCGCTGCCGCCAAGCTGGAGTCCGGCGGCACCATCGTTTACAAGGGCAAGGTCTTCGGCGAAGAAGGCGCCACCGTTTTCGAACTCAAGAACGCGCCCCCCGGTTCGCTTCCTCGGCAACTCAAAACCATCATCGCGCGCGACGCGGGCCTTAAGCTTACCGTGGTCGCTCGGCAAGCAACCAACCCCGACGAGAACGAAGACGACGACGACGAAGCGCAAGATCAGCCGAACGGGCCAGATCAGCAAGGTTCGAATCAGCAGGGGCAGCAGGTCTCGAATCAGCAAGATTCGAATCAGCAGAATCAGCAAGTCTCGAGTGAGCAAGACGAGTCGCAGGAGGATCAGGGCGAAGAGGAAGAGGAAATACCCGTTGCGCCGCCGATGACGCCGACTCAAGCCGGGCCGGGCGAGAAAGAGTTCAAAGACCGGCTTGCCGAGGTTTTGCCCCAGTATCAGAATGCGGTGAAGCGGGCGCCCGATCAGAAGGCTGCGCTTGATAAGGTCGTCACGCTGGTCTCGGTGGCCGGCAAAACGAAGATGTACGCTCAGGGGCTCAAGCATCTCGAAACGCTCGAGACCCTCTCCGGCGCGATCCTGAATCCGCCGATCGGTCGGGATGCGCCGCCGACGGCCAAAAGTGAGGAGGCGGAGTCGGAGCCAAGCGACTCGGAGCAGCCGAACGTCGACGACAAAACGGTTCTCGCTCGCATGAAGGAAGTGATGGTCGTTTACCGGGAAGCGGCGGCGAAGAACTCGGCGCGCAAGCCGGAACTCGATCAGCTTGCCTCCCAGGTTGCGCAGCTCGTCAAGCAAACGCGCAACGCCGACGCGATGGAGTTGCTCGACACGCTCGAGTCTCAGAGCAAGGGCGCGCTCCGCATCGCCGAGGCCAAGGAGGAAATCGGCGATACCGGCGCCGGCAGCCTCGTCAAGCTTCAGCAGGCCCGGCTCGATTACCTTGAGGCCAAGAATCAGGCCCAGGCGCGCATTAGCGTCATGCAGGCCAAGATCCTCAGCGATCCCCAGGTCCAGAACGACGATCGCTTCGCGGAAATCTCCGCCGCCGTTGGGAAACTCGACGACGTGCTCAGCGGTCTGGACAACAAGCTCGTGGAAGCCCTCGACAAGGCCCTCAAACTCCCCGCCAACCTGCGCCTGACCGGGCAAGCCAAAGCGCTCCAGATCCTCTCGGATTATCAGAAAGAAGTCGACGGCAATCCCCTGCTGCGCGATCTGGACGATAGCTCCGGCTTCGGCAAGTTCCAGATCTACAAGCCGCTCTCCAAGGCCCTCGCCGACATCGCGCGTCTTCTCACCGCCTAATCTCCCGGAGCCGATCCATGTCAACCAAGATTCGCTTGTCGATGAAGAAGGCGACGTTCCTCGAACGTCTGCCCGGCGTCCGTAAAATGACCGAATCGGAGAAGCAGGCCGGCTGGCAGCGCGATTACAACCTGCGCCGCAGCAAAGTCGACGGCGAACTCTCCAAGCTCTACGGCATCGGCGCCGTCGTCACCGAACTCGAATCCAAGATCAGCACGGCCGAGTCGCACGCCAATGGCAGCCGATTTCAGCAGGCCTTCGAGGCGCTGGGGGGCTACGAAGTTCTGGTCAAGAACGCGACCAAACGCGCCGAGGCGGCCGCGACGGAGGAAGGCCGTAACGCCATCTTCAAGATTCGCTTCGAGAACAAGGTCAAACGGCTCGAGAAAAGTCTGGCGACGCTCGTCGATTTCCCCGGCGCCGTCCATGTCGTCGAGGGACTCAAGGCCAAGATCAAGCTCGCCCAGGTCGATGCGGGGAATGAAGCGTACGAGGCCGCCTATTTGAAGATGGCGGGCCTCACCAAGGAAGAGAAGGCGGCCCGCAAGCTCGGCGGCAAGGCGGAGAAGGGCCTCAAGTCGCCCGTCAAGGAACAGTACGAGGCCGCCAAGACGAACCTCCAGGCGGCGAGCAATTTCCTCGCCGCGGCGACCACGAAGGAGAGGCGGGCCGAGCTTTTCAAGATCCTGCAAGTCGCGCTCGATAATCCGCGCGACACCCCCAAGCTCACCACGACCGCCGACAAGCTGCGTGCGCTGGCGTCGCAACTGGGAACCATCGTCCGTGTGGGGACCGAGTTGGTCGGACAGATCAACCCGCTCAAAACCGCCTGCGAGTCCAACTTGCGGCTCATAAACGAGGCCGCCCCGCTGGAGACGTCCGTACCGGTGTCGCTGGCGCTCGACAAGGCGACGGCGATGCTCGCGCGGCGCGATTACGAAGATTCGCTGACGGCGTTCACGGAACTGAAGACGACGTCCGAGGCCACGCGCAAGGAAGTCGTGAAGGCGAAGCAGGCGTGGGTTCTGCTCGCCAAGTCGCTCCCCAAAACCGTCGACAAGGCGCTTGCCGAGTTGAAGGACGTCCCGGCGACGCGGGAATCGGCCCTCGCGCTGGTCGACGAGTTGGCGGACGTACGCGGCAGCGTCGATACCAAGCGGAACTGGACCGAGGCGACCGCCGCCGTCAAGGCGCTCGGCGTCGAGGTGATGCGGCTGCGGACGGAAGTCGTGAGGCCGTACCTCGATCCCGCGCTGGCGAAGGCGCGTACGGACGCCGAGATCGCCGTCGGCCCGTCGATCGGCATGTATGAGACGTGGAAAGAGACGCTCGCGGAGGCGATGAAGGCGGCCGGCGGTACGGGCGCCTCGATTGGCAAGTTCCAGGTCGCGTTCGACAAGCTCAAGGCCGACTGGAAGAAGGGCCTGGACACCAGCCTCGCCAAGGCCGACCTCACGAAAGCGAAGCAGGCCCTGCTCGACGGCCTGGAGGAACTTCGTAAGGAGATGGACGCGGCCAGCAAAGACACGGCCCAGATCGACGGCCTGGTCGTCGATGAGAAGCAAGCGGAATTGCAAGGCCAGCTCGACGAACTCACGCCGCAAGCGCAACGGTTAATCGAGGAACTCGCGGCCCTGGGCGGTCCGTCGTACGACACGCTGTCGGCCGATCTGCGTACCGCCCTCACCAAGGCGAAAAAGGGAGATCTGGCGGGAGGCGTGGCCGGACTGGAACTCGTCATCACCGCGGCGACCAACGCCAAGCGGACCCAGGGAGCGGCGCTGGAGCAGAAGAAGAGGGATGCCGCCCTCGCGCTCGAGAATGTCAAGAAGGCCGCGGTCAAGCAAAAGAAGAAAGGCGACTCGCTGTTCGCTGAGTTCTACGACGACCTCATCGGCGACATCGACGATCTCCTCGCCCTGGTGAAGGCGGGCAACCTCGACGGCATCGAAGGCGCCCAGAAGAACGCCCTTGCCCTGACCGCGCGTCTGGAGAAGCTCGAACTGGAGAAGAACACCGCCGACGACCCGACGGTCCCGAGCTTCAAACGCGTGCTGCTCCGCCTCAAGCAGCTCACGGCCCGTCTCAAGCAGAAGGTACTACGCGTCAATTTGCCGGGCGAGTTGGCGACGCTTTCGGAACGTTTCAAGGACGTTTCCGGCGAAGTCGGCACGCTCGATCCCGAAAAGGGTTTGGCGCTGGTCGAGGCGCTGTCGGTCGATATCGAGGCCGCGATCGTGACGGCGAACGGTCGCAAGGCACACCGAGCGCGGATCAAAGTACTCGGCAACACCCTCAAGAAAGCGATCAAGGAGGCGGGCATCACCAGCGATTCCGCCCTGGCCGTGAAGCTCGAAGGGCAGATCAAGGGGGCGCTGGCGGGCGCCCGGACCGACGGCGGCGAGACCGACGCCCAGGCGACGCTGGACGACGTCAAAACCAAGATCGAGGCGATCAAGAACGCGACCACGCCGACCGAAAAGCAGGGCCTGATTCGCAAGGGCGAGAAGGAAGCCGTCGACGAGAACCGCACGGCCAGCGAAGCCCGCGCCGGCTGGAAGACGCGTTACGACAACTACCAGAATCTCGTTACCCGGCTGCGCAAGCTCGTGAAGGCCGACCCGGAAGCCGACATGTCGCAGGTCGAAGACATGGCCCGCATGGGCAAGCAGGCGGCGACCGTCGCCAAGTCGGGCGAGTACGTCGGCGCCACCCAGCTTCTGGAACAGGGCGAGGCGCTGGCCAAGCAGATCGAGGAGAACCCGCAAGGTTTCAAGAAGACGGCCCGCGACAACCTGGGCGGCATGGACGCACGCTGGAAGTCGGCCGTCCTCAAGTTCATTGAGGCGCGCAAGAAGATGACCGCCGCCATCACGACCTGGTGCGACGAGCAAACGCCCCCCGACCCGCGCAAGTCGAACGTGCCGCAGCTCGAGGCGCTCGACGCCAACTTCAAGCTCGACGCCTTCAAGAAACCGATCGCGCTGCTCGCCGACCCGACGTCCGACCGCAACGCCCGCAAGGCGGCCCGCGAAGGCGCGCTGCGCAACGTTCGCCGATACATCGCGATCCTGACGAAGGACCCGCTCATCAAGATCGCGATCGACCGCAAGAATCCGTTCGGCTCGCTGATGGGCCCGTGCCACAACCTGCTGACGATCCTGGAAGATTTGAACTTCAATATGCGCGTGTGCGTGTAGTTTCTTACGAAAGCCCAGGGATGGCTATCCCTGGGACGACGCCCCCAGGGATAGCCATCCCTGGGCTTTCGAAACATTCCCGAGGTGAAACATGCCCGATGCCGTGATTGCCGATGCCTGGTTGACGAAGCTCGCGGGCGGCGTCGTTCTCAAGGCCGAGATGGAAGTCCTGGAGCAGAAGAAGAACCTGCTCGTCGAAGAGATGCGCAATTCGCTCGAAGGCATGGGCAAGAACGAGCTGCGCGAGGGGCTCACCTTCAAGATGCGCGAGAAACGCCTCATCGGTAGCAAGGAGCTCGTCTCGCAAGGGGACGGCGTCGGCTATCAGGGCCTGATCGAAACCGAAGACCAGGCGAAGTACACCTGGGTCGACGACGCCGACTCCGACCGCGCCAACAAGGCGTTTAGCCAAATTGTCCGTCTGCAGGAGCGCATGAAGAATCAGACGACGAAGATCATGCGCGACGGCAAGGAAGTCGAAGTGCCGCTCTTTACCGACGAGGAGCTGGGGGACGAGTTCTGGGAGCCGCTGGTGCGCGAGGGGATCGTGCCGGAAAATC
The DNA here is from genome assembly GCA_038217425.1 of Gemmatales bacterium. Lineage (GTDB taxonomy): Bacteria > Planctomycetota > Planctomycetia > Gemmatales > Gemmataceae > JAIEPT01. The sequence goes on along the minus strand of JBBQPM010000002.1, from coordinate 50,524 downwards.
TCGTTCCCAATAAGTACAGCAAAGTGCAAGAGATGCTCGACGCGACGAACGCGCTGTATCTGGAACGGCTCGCGGAGGAGCGCAAGAACGGGGTGGAGAAGGGGACGATCACTTCGAAGGACTTTATCAAGGGGCTGTCGAAGGTCGGCCAGGATATGGCCAAGGCGTTCGCAGGGGCGGATGCGGACGTCGCGGTGGCGGCGATTCAGCTGGCCGAGTTCGTGGGGAACACCGGCGTCGACGTTTACAAAGGCATCAAGAAAAACAATCTGCGAGGAACCGCGGACAGTATCCTGGCGGGGATCGGCGCCGCGGTCGGCAGCGCGGTGTCGTCGTTCAGCGGCAGCCCGGAACTCGGCAAGCTGGTCGGCGGCGCCGTCAGCAGCGCCGCGCTCGTCGGCCGATTCACCGAACGGATGTCGCGTCAGCCCCTCACCGAAGCCGACGTCTCCGAGGCGATCGGCTTCTTGGCCGACGGCTTCGTCGAAGCGGGCAAGATCGGCAGCGCCAGCGGGACGCGCGACGGCGCCCAGATGGCGAAGGTCGGCCCCGCCGCCGCCGGCGCCTTCCGCGCCCTCGCCAAGATCCCGCTCCTCAAAACCGCCGTCGAAAATAACGATCCCAAGGCCGTCATCGTCCATCTCCTCAGCATCGGCAAAGGCGTCACCGATTCGACCTTCGCCACCATGACCGCGATCACCGGCGACGATCACAGCGCCCTCAATCGTCAGATCGATCAGAACCTCGACCTCGCCTCGCTCGGCGTCGAGACCGGCTTCCTCCTCTACGACGCCGTCCAGCTCGATGCCATGGACGAACAGGCCGACCAGATTCTCGCCAACCTTTCGAAGATTCTCGGAGGCGCCCTGGGACAGATCAGTCCAGAAATCGGCAAGGGAGCGGAGGCGGGTTTCCGCGTCGGCGTCACCCCTGCCATCGTCGCCATGCACTTCAAGAACAACAAGCCCGAAAAGGCGATCCAGGCCCTGGGCCTGGGCGTCGAGAAGATGTTCGACCTCGTCAATCCCAATCCCGAAGATCCGACGATGAAGAAAATCTCGGGCTCGGTGAAGGCGACGTTCGAGGGGGCCGTAAAGGCGGCCGAGATCAAAAAGGCTTTTGAAGAGCGCCGCTTCGACGACGTCAGCAAGCTGATGTCCAAGGCGATGACGATCGGCGCCAAGCAACTCGGCGCCTGGACCGGCGTCACGCCCGACGGCGGCAGCGGCGACGAGGAAGAAGGCGACGATGAGGAAAGCACGACCGACGCCCTCACCGATCTCGGCGAAGCCGGGTCCAATCTGCTCGCCCTGATGCGCAAGCCCGAAGTCCAGCAGGAGGCACTCGAGAAAGTCACCGCCGCTCAGGGACAGCAAGCGATGGACGAGGCCGAGGCGGAAGAGCAAGCGTTTCGCGAGGAACTCAAACAAGCGAAGAAGGACGCGGAGGCCAACTACAACGAACTCGTGCAGGGCGAAGGGGGCCAAGACTCGGCCGCCAATCGCTCGATCGAAAAGTTGATCGCGGAGGTTGTCAAGAAGCGGATGATTCTCGAGATGGCCGCCAAGGTTTCGCAAGGGGGCATGGCCATCGCCGCGCAGTTCTTCAAGCCGCTGGAGATCGCGGGGACGGCGATCCGCTTCATCACCAACGTGGTGACCGCTTCGAACCAGGCGATGGAACTCAACAAATGGCTCAAGGTCTCCCGGCAAAGCAAGAAGGCCGCGAGCATGTACTCGCCGGCCATCAGCAACTTCATCAAGAATCGCGAGCAGCAGATTGCGCATGCGACGATCAAGGCGGCGTTGAACCTGGTGCAGATGGCTGGGCAAGCGGTGGCGATGTCCGGCTACGGGGCGGCGGTCGGCGAAGCCGTCTCGCGCTGCGCTGCCGCTGCCGAGACTGCGACCGATCTCATCTTCAAGGCGGTCGACAAGGCGCAGGTCGAGGTCGCCTGGCGGCTCACCCGCGCGTCGCTGCTCAATCCGACGAATCGCAAGCTGGGCCAAAAGGTACGCGCCCAGAGCAACACGATGGCCAAGTACGCCATCGCCTACGGCGCCCTGGTGAAGAAGGATCCGATCGCCATCCGCGCCGCCGCGTCGTGCGGCATCAACGAACTGACGCTTGCGGACAAGAACGCGAACGTGCACAAGGTCGTCAAGTACTTCGAGATCTACTTCAATCAAGATGCGAAGGTCATCAAGGACAAGCCGATCCTCGCGGAATGGCGTCCCAAGACGCTCGAGGTGTCGGCGAAGTGCTGGGCCGGCGCCGTCCGCCGAGGCGCGACGCTGGCAACGGTGAAGTTGCAGGAGAATCTCGACGGCGCCCTCATGGGATTCTTGACGCGCATCGAGAAGCATCAGGAGACGTGCGCCGCCGCGGTGATCGCCAAGACGCTGACGCTGGAGATGGTCTCGGTCTACCGCGAGGACACGGAGAAAGCGATCGATCGGCTCAAGAGTTACGTGCCGCTCGGCGAGGACAGTCGGCCGCACGGCGAGATGGAGGAAGTTCGTAAGGAGTTCATGGAATTGGTCGAAGTCCGCCTGGTCGACGTGGACGGCCTGGAGCAGACGGCTCTGGACCTGCTCAACCCGCCGCCGCCGCCGCCGCCCAAGAAGAGGCGTCGCAAGAAGAAGAAAAAGCCCGAGACGCCCGTCACGCCGCCGCCGACGGACGGCAGCACGCCCCCCACGCCCCCGCCGGAACCGCCGAAGCGAAAGAAGAAGAAGGCCCAGACGCTGTAAAGTGGCGCTGGGACGTTATCGGTTATACCGATCCTGACGATCCTTCCGCATCGGCTTCTGCGTTTCCCGGCGTAGCGACTTCTTCTTGTCGCCCGGCAAACGCTGATATCCGATGAATGACTTCGGAACTCTCCCCCCGAATCCCACGGAAGGAATCCCCATGAGAACCCGTCTCACCGTCCCATTCTCCGTCTGCCTCGCCGCGGCGCTTTTGTGCTCGGGGCGAGCGCACGCCCAGGCCAGTCTCGATTTCGACGACGGCCGACCCCAACCGACCGCTACGGTACAGGTCGATTGGCTTCTCATGCACCGTAATCGGCCCATTTCGCAGTCGCTCATCCGTACCCAACCGGGCGGCGTCGACATCCTCAACGGCGACGACTTCGATTTCGGCATGGACTCCGGAATTCAGGTGAAGGCCCTCTACCAACTCGATGCCGACTGGAGCGCGGAGTTCCGCTACTTCGGCATCTACGATACCAACAGCGCCCTGCGCTTTCGGCTGCCGGTCGGCGGCTTCGGCGAGCAGACCAATCCGCCTTCCGGCACGTTCAACGCCGATGCCGGCAGCTTCGGCGAATACTTCTACCGCAGCGACTTGAACAGTTTCGACCTGAACCTGCGCCGCGCGCTCGACCCGAGCTTCACGCTGGTCGCCGGCATGCGTTACATTAACTTGAACGAACATCTCGGCGGGCTCTACAACTACGCAGGGGCCGCGCCGGGCCAAGAAAAGCTCGACTGGAACACGAATAACAATCTGTACGGCTTCCAAATCGGCGTCGATACGAAGCTCTGGACCAGCGCCGGCGGCCGACTTCAACTCGACGGGTTCGTCCGCGCCGGTATCTACGCCAACGACGCCAGCAGCACCTTCAACTTTCGATTCGCTGGCGGCGCCGACTCCGGCGGCGTCGATAGCCAACTCCATACTTCCTTCGTCGCCGACGCGGGACTCAACCTGACCTACAACGTTACCCAGAGCATCTCGCTCCGCACGGGCTATCAATTCCTGTGGCTCAGCGGCGTCGCCCTCGCCAGCGAGCAGGTCAACACGACAGGATTCATACAAGCTGGAGGCATTCCGACAAACATCAACTTCGGCGACGCCTTCTACAACGGGCTCAACGTCGGCGTCGAGTTCCGCTGGTAATCGGGCAACTCGGGAAGCAAGGCCGCCGGCTGGTTTTTGGACGGCGCGCGTCTATGAGTGACGTGTCGATCTCCAAAAACCTCCGGCGTCCCCGCGATGACCGATACTTACAACCAAGCACGCCTGCGGCGCGTGAACCAGGCCGCGCCGCGTCCCGAAGGGGACTACGTCCTTTACTGGATGCAGCTCTATCGCCGACTCGATTTCAATCACGCCCTCAACTACGCCCTGGCCCTTGCCCAACATCACCGCAAGCCGCTCGTCGTTTACGAAGGCCTGAAGCTCGGCTACCCCTGGGCCAATCGCCGGCTCCATCGCTTTATCCTCGAGGGGATGCAGACCAACCTCGAATCGGCACGCAAGCTCGGGCTCAATTATTGGCCCTTCGTCGAGACGCCTCAAGTATCGGGCCGCGGTCTGCTGCGTGCGCTGGCGGCCCATGCCGTCGCGGTCGTCACCGATGATTTCCCCTGCTTCGTCGTGCCGGAGCAGACCGAGGCGCTGGCGGCCAAGACCGAAACGCCGGTGATCGCGGTCGACGGCAATTCGCTCGTGCCGATGTCGCTCTTGGGGCCCGCGGTCTCTGCCGCGGCGCATCTGCGTCCGCGGATTCACAAGGTGTTCCCCGAAGCCTGGCAACACCGCGCCGGGCCTCGCCGCAAACTGACCGACGAGGTTCGCACGCGGATCGATCCCCCCTTCGAACTTTGGCAACCGGGTGATCTGGACGCGTTTCTCGAGTCGTTGCCGATCGACGCCAGCGTTCGGCCGATTCCGCACATGCCCGGCGGCAGCGCGGCGGCGAAGAAGCGGCTGAGGAAATTCATCGCGCAGCGTCTGACGGGGTACGCCGAGCGTCGTTCGCAGCCGATGCCGCCTGATGAAGGTCACGCCAGCGGCCTCAGTCCGTATCTGCACTTCGGGCACATCTCGATCGAGGAGGTCGCCGAGGCCGCGCTCAACCATGCCTTCGAGTGGACGCCCGAGATGTTAAGCGAGAAAAGCCGCGGCAAACGCGAGGGATTCTTCTGCGAGGATGCAGACGTCAACAGTTTTCTCGACGAGGCGCTCACCTGGCGCGACGTCGGCTTTCAGTGGCACTGGACGCGCCGCGCCGACACGAGTTCATTGCAGCAGGCGCTGCCGACGTGGGCCTGGAACACGCTCGCCAAGCACGCCGGCGACATACGCAAGCATCTCTACACGCCGGAAGAGTTCGAGGCAGGCCAAACACACGATCCGCTCTGGAACGCCGCCCAGCGCGAACTTCGCGCCACCGGCACGATTCACAACTATCTGCGCATGCTGTGGGGCAAGAAAGTCATCGAGTGGTCCAGGACGCCGGACGAGGCGTACCGCACGCTCGAGCATCTCAACAACAAATACGCGCTCGATGGCCGAAATCCGAATTCGTACACTGGCATCCTGTGGTGCTTCGGCCTGTTCGACCGCCCCTGGTTCCCGGAACGCGACGTGCTCGGCGTCATTCGCTACATGTCGTCGGAGAACACGGCCAAGAAGTTCAAACTAGGGACGTATTTGGAGTACGTCGGCTCCCTGACGGAATCCTGATCGTTCCCCTGGAGACTCAACAATGCTACGAATGGCTCTACTGCTTTCGCTCGTCTCGGCCCCGCTCGTGCGCGCCGAGGATTGGCCCGGTTGGCTCGGCCCGCGCCGCGACGGCGCCACCTCCCTCGTCGTCAAACCCTGGACGGCGCCCCTCAACGTCGTCTGGAAAACCAAGGTCGGCGACGGCCATAGCTCCCCCATCGTCGCGCACGGCCTCGTCTTTCTGCACACCTTCGACAAGGACAAAAAGACCGAAGTCGTCGAAGCGTACGACGCCGAGAAAGGAACGCTGACCTGGACGCAGTCCTACGATCGCGGGGACGCCAAGTTTCCCTTCGGCAGCGGGCCGCGCGGCACGCCGTTGGTTCACGACGGCAAGCTCTATACCTTCGGCATCACCGGCATCCTGAGCTGCTTCGACGCCAAGAAGGGGACGCCGATCTGGAATGTCGACACCGCGAAGGTCTACAAGAGCCCGCGCCTCATCTTCGGCGCCAGCGCGTCGCCGATCATCGAGGGGGACAACGTCCTCATCAACGTCGGCGCCAAGGAAGCCAGCCTCGTCGCGTTCGATCGTTCAACCGGCAAGGAGAAGTGGAAGGCCCTCAGCGATCGTCCCAGTTATTCCTCGCCCGTCGTCATCGGCAAGGATTCCCGGCAGGCCGTCTTCCTCACCGGCGAGAATCTCGTCGGCGTCAATCCCGCCGACGGGACGCAAGTCTGGAAGTATCCGTTCCGCGATCTCATCAGCGAAAGCTCGACTACGCCCATCGTCGTCGGCGACGTACTCTTCGCCAGCTCCATCACCCTGGGCAGCGTCGGTCTCAAGCTCAAGAGCTCCGGCGAAGTCGAGAAGCTTTGGCAAGATCCCGACCTCACCTGCTACTTTTCCACGCCCGTCCCCGTCGGCACGGAGCACCTCTACGTCGTCACCGGATCCAAGCCGAGCTTCGTGCCCAAATCGAGCAAGGCGACCCTGCAATGCGTCGACGTCAAGACCGGCAAGACGCTGTGGAAACGCGAGAACGTCGGCCGGTACCACGCCTCGCTGGTCCGCACCGGCGACAATAAACTCCTGCTCCTGGAAGAACAGGGCGACCTCGTGCTCTTGCAACCCGACGCGAAGGAGTACAAGGAACTCGCCCGTTCGAAAATCTGCGAGACGACCTGGGCCCACCCCGCGGTGGCCGGGCGGTTCCTGTTCGTGCGCGATAACAAGAATCTCGTCTGCGTCGATCTGGGCAAGTAACGTGCCTCGAAGCGACGATCCGGCACGATCGTCGCTCACGCTTCCGGCTCGAAAATCGACGGCTCATTCCTTGAACGCCAGCACTCGGCCATCGATCAGCGTGACGATCATTTGCCCGGTGCGATCCAGGGCCAGACCCCACGCGGTCGGCGTGGCCGGCAGCGGTTGCTTCCACATCACCGAGCCATCCTTCAGGCTCACGGCGCAAATGGCCGCGTCGATCTCGAGATGGTTCTTCGGCGCACGATTCAGTCCAGTCACGATCACGGCATTTTTCGTAAACGCCACGGCGGCGACTTCGTGGAAGATCTCGCGCGTCCAGAGCGGCTTGGGCTGCTCGCCCGGCTTGTTGAGCGGATAGAGGGCGAACTTGTTCGGAGCCGTCGGCGTCGCGGGGGGGATGCCGACGAGCAACACTCCGGCGTCGTTGACCAATTCCATCGTGCTGAGGAAGTGATCGTCTTCCGGCCGCCAGTAGAGCGGGAAGCCGGCGCCGAACACCTGGCCGTGACGAACGAAGAGATCCTTGCCGCGGCCGTTGTCGGAGCCCTTGAACTTGCCGTCGGCGATGGAATAGCTCGCCAAGGTCGGCGTGTTGCCCGCGGCGAAGTGGACGGCGCCGTCGTGCAGCAGCATCGGTCCCTGCACGCTCACGCCCCCCGCGGGGAGTTGCTCGTCGACGCCGGAACCCGAATGCTGTTGCCAGCGAATCTTCCCGGTATGGGCGTCGAGGGCGAAGACGTGGGTGCCGTCGAAGTTGGAGATCCCGGCGGCGCCGTAGACGTTCTTATCGTCGACGATCACGCCGCCGCCCAATGGCCAGGTGGAGGAGAGTTGCCCGTAAACGGGGATGACGCGTTCCTGCGGGGCGGCGCGGAAGCGCCAGAGCGGTTTGCCCTCGAGCGACAAACGGTAAACGTACCCGTCGCCCGAGCCGACGAAGAGCGAATCGTGTGCATACGCGGGGGGATAGAGGATGGTTCCGCCGGTGTAGGCGGTCCAGCGGAGGTCGCCGGAATCCTTGTTTAGCGCTCGCACGGCGCCGTCGGAACCGGCCAGGTAAACTGATTCGCCCACGGCAATCGGCGCGGTCGGCGTCGACTTCCCCTTGGGCTGATACGTCCAGGCGAGCTTCACCTTTTCCGGGGTCGTGTGCGTCGTCCGCACCGTCCGCTGGTTGTCCCGGCGGTAGCTGGTCCATTCGCGCTCGCTCAAATCGTTGAATCCCTTGATCGCGTCCTGGTAAGTCTCCAGCCGCTCCTCGTCCTTCGCCGCGGCGACGAAGTCGAAGTTCCCCGCGGGTCCGAGGCTAATGACGCCGAGCTGAGTCATGTCGCAACGGCACATCCACGGGCCCCAGAAGAGATACCCATGCGCCGTGATGACGCCGTCCTGACACGCCGGGCGCATGGGAGACATCGTCCCCATGCGCGGCTCGGTGCTGGTCACGTCGAACATGGCTGTGCTGCCGCCTTTGCCGCCGCGGGTGAAGATCGTGTCGACGCAGCCCGTCGCGCGGGTGCAGCGGTCGCGGCTCGGGAACGTCGCCAGGACTTTGCCGGTGAGCGGCTCGAGTTTTAGACTGCTCGCTTCTTCGTTGATGCGTCCCTCGCCCAGCGCGTAGAGTCCGTCGGGCCGAATCAGCACATGGACGTTGCCGCCCCCTTTGGGCCAGCGAACGTCCTTGACGGGCCCGCTACAATCGCGTTTCCACAGAAACTTGCCGTCCGTCGCCGAAGCCGCGGCGAGATAGGGGCGGTTTGGCCCCGCGAAGAAGAGGGCCTCGTCGCTGCATTTGAGATACGCGGTGCTCGCAAAACCCAGGAGCGGATGCTGCGCCCCTTTCGTCGTGCCGATCGCTTCGAGCAATTCCGGCGTGTTATTTCGCCAGAGGATCTTGCCGGTCCTGGCGTCGAGGCAACCGAGATGCTTGCCTTCGCAGTTGAAGTAGATGCGTCCCTTCTTCATGGCCAATCCGCGGGCGTCGACTGTCTCGTCCTCGCGGTGATGCCAGAGGATCTTCTTGGTCTTCGGATCGATGGCGAGGAAGTTCTTGCCGGCGCCGAAGCGGTAGTTCTCGATCTTCCACCAGGGCCAACCGGCGCCGCGAATGCGGTCCCCCTTGAGCGGTTCGTCCGCGGCTTCCTTTTCGCCGACGAGCGCGTAGAGGACGCCGTCTTCCAGCGCCATCCATTTCCAGACGGGGCCATCGGATTTGTCCGCGGGGACGACGATCTCGTCGCGCACTTTGCCCGTCTTCGGATCGATGAGCTGGCACGATTTGTCATCGCCGACGAAGAGCGTGTCCGGCGTGGCGATGAGCGTATTACGGTGAATCATGAACCCCGGCGACAGGTCGCGTTGCCAGAGCATGGTGCCGTTGAACGCGTTCATGGCGATCAGTTTGTTGATGAGCGGTTCCTGCGGCTTGGCGGAGGAGCGGTCGCCGAAGACTTTGAAGACGCGGCCGCCCGAGATCACGGATTGCATCGGCAGCGGGCAGTACCATGGTTCGGCCATGTAGTGGGTCATGAAGGGGCGTTTGACGTTGGGGTCGTTCGATTGCGGGTTGTTGTCGGGCCGGCGGTAGGGGTGCGACCAATCCTCGGGGTCGAGCGATCCCGCAGCAATCGGCTTCGTGCTGTTGACCCAGCCGGAGCCGTTTCCGCTCATGATGCGCTTAATTTCCGAGCTGGAGACTTTCTGGTCTCCGATCACCACGACCGCGTCCGCCAGCTCGTTGGCCAGATGCAGCCGTTGATAGTCGCCCCGATGCACCCAGACGCGCGAACCGAGCAGTCCGGCGTCGTCGAGCTTCTGCCGGAGCGCGTGAACTTTGGCGGGAATCTTGTGCTGCACGAAGATCGTGAGCTCGCTCTTTTGCGCGAGCGGCAGCGCCAGATCGGCCGCGTCGTCAATGAGGGCGACGAGGCCGCGCGGACCGGTGTGGGCGAGAATGCCGTCAACGGTTTGACCCGTGGCGGACGAGCAGACGATCAGGAGCGTAAGTAGGACGCGCATGGGAGTCTCCGTGGGTGGGGATCCGCCCCATTGTGCCACGGAGGATGACGCGATCCAAGCGGAATCTCGTCAGGCCGCACGTGCCGAGGACAGGCGTTGCAACACCGCCTGCGCGGTCGCATCGGCTTCGCCGCGCGGCCCGGCGAGCAGCGCTGCCTGGCTCAGGGCCCTGGTGATCGCGTCGAGCGAGGCGCCAGGCTTGCGCCGGATCGGCACGCAATGGCGGACCGTTTCGAGAATCGCCTGGCTGACGTCGAGCGCTCGCGGCGCCCAGCTCGCTTGTGTTTTGAACGTCGTGAACAGAAACACGGCCGGCGCGATGGCCGTGCGTCCCGTCGCCGCCCCAAGTTCGGCAGCCGCTTGGCGTAGCGACTTGCCCGCCGGCTGCCGTAGCGACAGGAGCCGCGGATAGGGATGCACCCTACCGCCGGCGTCGAGCACCGCGTATTCGTCGGAGTAGTACGTCGCGCCGGCGCGCAAGAGCGCCGCCACCAGCGTGCTCTTGCCGCTGTAGCTCGTCCCCGGCACCACGATCGCGCGACCCTGCCAGGCGACGGCGCCGGCATGCAAATAGACCATGTTCGGCGAACGATCTCCCAGGAAAATCTGGATGTCGTTCTCCAGACGCTCGATCAGGTCGTCCCAGTCGGCGCTCTCCAGGAGAAGTCGGCCGTTCGCGTGCAAGCGATGATGGGCGCTGCCGCGCCGGAACGTGTAAATCCGGTCAGACCCGCACAGGGTACTCGCCTCGCGGATCGGGGGCAACATCGGCGTCAGCAGATCCCACAGTTCGGGTGCGTCGGTGCGAATCTCAATGCGGACGCCGTACGTTTCGAATTGCATCTTGGTCCAGCTACCCGACGTGAAGGGAATCATCATGGCGCCTCGTCATTCGCTGGGCACAATCCTCTAGATAGGGAGGGTATCGGCGACGTTTCGGATCGCTCTTGATGGCAAACGACGCAGATTGGCGTTGCCGTTGGAAAACCGAGGCGATGGGGCGGAGAGGAACAATCGTCGGGGTTGTAGCCTCCCTCGTCCGCAAATATCGAACTTGGCCGCCAGATTCGCCCAAGTGCGGGCGCGTTACGGTTCGAGAAGCATCCTAGAGACGGCATTCTCCCTTCCGCCAAGGCTCCGGCACACTCCCTCGATTCACCCCCGAAAGGCCTGTAATGTCCCATCCCCTCGCTCGCAAGGACGATCTCATCATCAAGGATATGGACTCGGAAATGGTGGTCTTCGATGCGCAGAACAATCAGGTTCACGCGTTAAGCCCCCTCTCTCGGCGCGTCTGGCAACTCTGCGACGGCATGCGCTCAATCCGTGAGATTGCGATCGCGGCCATCCTTCCCCTGGAGACCGTTGAGCTGGCGCTCGCGCAACTTTCCGAGCGCGACTTGCTCGCCGAACGACTCCCCTCGGCGCCCACCGCCAAAACCAACCGACGTCGTTCGCTCGCCGTTGCCGCCGCGGCTGCAGTTGCCGTGCCGATGATCCTCAGCGTCACGGCTCCCCGTGCGAATGCACTTGCCAGCGTAGAAAAAATTTAGCCCCATTTACTCTTTACGCTTAGATAAGTATACCCATCGGTCGTTCACTTGCGCGTTCCGAAGCGCTCAACGTGAAAGAACCAGACTATCGACTCGGGCGACGTGTGTGCCAGCTCGTCGCCCGTTCGTACATCCTGGCCACGCGCAGCAACTTTTCCTCCTCGTACGGTCCCGCCAGGAGCTGCAGCCCGATTGGCAAGTTCGATTTCGTGAACCCGCACGGGATGCTGATGCCCGGCAGTCCGGCGAGGTTGGCGCTGATCGTGTAAATGTCCGAGAGGTACATCGCCAGCGGATCGTCCGACTTCGCGCCGACCTTGAATGCCGGGGTCGGCGACGTCGGTCCGAGCACGACGTCGCATTGCCCCAGCGCCTCGTCGAAGTCGCGTTTGATGAGCCTTCGGACCTTGAGGGCCTTCAGGTAATACGCGTCGATGTAACCGCTCGAAAGGGCGTACGTGCCGAGCATGATTCGGCGCTTGACCTCCCGGCCGAAACCTTCGCCGCGCGATTTGCACATCATGTCGATTAAGTCTTTGCCGTGCTCCGAACGATGTCCGAAGTGCACGCCGTCGTAGCGCGCCAGGTTGCTCGACGCCTCCGCCGTCGCGACGAGATAGTACGTGGCGACGGCGTAGGGACTGTGCGGCAACGCGACGTCGACGACCGTGGCGCCGAGACTTTGGTAGACGCGCACGGCTTCGCGGACGGCTGACTCGATCTCGGGATCGAGGCCCTGGGCGAAATACTCGCGGGCCACGCCGATCTTGAGCGCATCGAGCGGCCGATCGAACGACTGCGTGAAGGCGGGGACCGCGGGGGAACCGCTGGTGCTATCGCGCGGGTCGTGCCCGGCGATGACTTCGAGGACGCGCGCGACATCGCCGACCTCCCGGCCAAAGGGGCCGATCTGATCGAGCGAACTACCGTAGGCGATGAGTCCGAAGCGCGAGACTCGGCCATAGGTGGGTTTGAGTCCGAGGATGCCGACGAGACTGGCGGGCTGACGGATGGAGCCGCCGGTATCGGTGCCGAGGGCGAGGGGCGTCATGCCGGCCGCGACCGCCGCCGCCGAGCCGCCGCTGGAACCGCCGGGGATTCGGCTCGTGTCCCACGGATTGCGCGAGGTCTGATAGGCGCTGTTCTCCGTGGAGGAACCCATCGCGAACTCGTCCATGTTGGTCTTGCCGAACAGCACCGCGTCGGCCGACCTCAGTTTGGCGATGACCGCGGCATCATAAGGCGGCACGAAGTTCGCCAGGATTTTGCTGCCGCAGGTCGTCGTTTCCCCCTTGGTGCAAATCACGTCCTTGAGCGCGACCGGAATGCCGGCGAGGGCGCCGAGCGGTTCGCCGCGCGCGCGTTTGGCGTCGACGGCGTCGGCCTGGCGCAGCACGTCCTCTTCGTTTAGACGCAGGAAGGCGCGAATCTCGCCGTCGCGCTGCCGGGTCTGCTGCAGGAAAGCCTCGGCGATCGCGCGGGCGCTGCCGCCCTGGGTTTGTTGGTCGAGGAGTTCGCGGGCGGTGAGTTCGATCATGTTCATGGAGGAGATTGTAGAACCCGTCCGCAGCGCCGGCTAAGGACTTGGAGTGGTCAAGAGAAATGAGCCACAGAGGGCACAGAGAACACCGAGTAATAAAGCAGATGACCGCGAACTTTACGGATGCTTTTCGAATTCCTCTGTGCCCTCTGTGGCTCGAATTTCTTTTCCCCGCTAGGGTCGACGCATTCGCAAACACACAAGCCAGACCGCCAGGGCCGCGAGCAGCGCCGCTCCGGCGATGTAGAAGCCGAACTTTCCGCGCACGGACTGCGTGCGCCACTGGGCCAGACGTTCGTCCTCGGGCAATCGGAAGCGGAGCGTGGTCGTGGAATCGCTGGTTCGCACAGAGGCATCCGCCAGCGCCTTGCGGCGAAACTCCGTCTCGGAAGGCCGCCAATCGAAGCCGCGGTTTTGCAGGTGGGCCAGGAAATGATCGTAGGCTTCATGCTGCGCCGCTTCCAGCGTCGGCCGACGGATCTCCAGGTCGATCTGAGCCAGGCAGTTCGTTCTCAGAAAAAGGGCCAACAGCAGCACGAGGCCGAAACGCCACATCGTTAGTATCCCTCCAGGCGGAGGCGACGGACGATCGGCGTCACCACTTCGCGGCACGGGCTGGCGACCTGCACCGCGAACGACGTCATTGCCAGCGTGAAGAACGCCAACTCGCGATCGGCGGCGACCGGCAACAGCGCCAGGAAAGCATACGCGACGAGGACCGTCGCCAGCCAGGACATCAGCGAAAAACGGACCGGCCGACGCTCGTGCACGTCCACCCACCAACGAAGCAAGCCGAGCATGGCCGCGAAGTAGAGCGGCAACCCCCAGAGCGGCGCGATCGGCAGCGCCGGCAGAGTGCCGAGCGGAAACAGCGCGCTCTCCCACGACTTCGCCGCCGGCGCCCACGCCGCCGTCTCGGCGCCGTCCATACCGGGGAAGCGATAGCCTTGCAGCCACGCCGCGAGCAGGCCCAGCACGACGCCCTGTCCCGCCAGCACCAGTCGTCGGCGCCCATTGCCGCGCTCGCTGTACTCCCAGGTTCGCCCCGGAATGATGATCGCCCACGACGTCGCCAGGGTCAGCAGCCACCACGCCAACACGGAACTCCAGTCGCCTTGAAACAAGAGCGCCGACGCCAGGAGCGCGAGCACAAAACTTGCTCCTCCCGCGCCGACCAAAACGCTCGCCAGATCGCCGACCCACGCGGCCTGAACTTTTGGCGTCGGCGCACGCTGCGGTGCGACGGTCGCCGGTCCTCGTGCCGCAAGCTCCACCTCCTGCGCGAAAGTCTTCATGTCCGGGTAACGATGGGCCGGATTCTTCGCCAGCGCCTTGCCCAGCACCGTGGCGAACTCGCGCGGCGCCTTCGTCAGGTCCGGGTAATCGTCGTGATGTTGCCGGCGAATGCTCTCCTTGCGTTCCCAGGCAAATAAGTCCGGATCGTCGGCGCGAAACGGCACGTCCCCCACCAGCATCTCGTACAGCAAAATCCCTGCCGCGTAGACGTCGGTCCGCGGCGAATAAACTCCCTCGTCGACTTCCGGGGCGCCGTACTCTGCGGTGCCGATCCCCTGCGAGGCGTCGCTCGCCTTGCCCGCGGGCTCGAGCGGCGTGCACAGCCCGACGTCGCCCAGCTTGATTTTCCCCTCTTCCAGAAACACGTTGCTCGACTTCACGTCGCGATGCAGAATGTTCCGCAAATGCAGCGCGTGCAGCACCTCCGCCAACTGACGAAACCACGCCACGGCCAACGTTTTCTCCAGCCGGCCTTCGCTCTGCAGGATGCCCGCGAGCGTGTCGCCCAGCACGTACTCCATGAGGACCCAGGTCGACCCGTCCGGGCCCTTCACCAAATCGAAGATCTCGACGAAGTGTTCGTTCTTGAAATTGATGCACTGACGCGTCGCGGCGATCTCGTCCTCGGCAAACGCACACGTCAGCAGCTTGAGTGCGACTGCTTTGCCCCCCCGGTTGACCGCGAGGTAAACTTCGCCGAACGCGCCCTTGCCCAGGCCGACCTTGACGGTGTAGCCCGGCAGCGGCTCGTCGCCGAAGTGATGTCGAAAGTGAGCGGTTTCGCTGAGCATAAGATTCACCTAGCCGACGACTTCCCAGGTGACGCAGAGATCGGGGAGGAAGGCGGGTTTGCCGGGCTCGAGCGGGTGCTTGGTCACGCCCCCGGTCGGCGACTTGCGGCGAAGTTCCAGGCCCTGACGCGTCCGGA
Organism: Gemmatales bacterium; assembly: GCA_038217425.1. Classification (GTDB taxonomy): domain Bacteria; phylum Planctomycetota; class Planctomycetia; order Gemmatales; family Gemmataceae; genus JAIEPT01. The sequence continues at coordinate 35,459 of JBBQPM010000002.1, read as the reverse complement.
AGAGCGTTACGCTCTGGCGCAGCCCGGGGATGACGCCGTCGCCGTCGCGGGGCGCCGGGGCGAAGGTAAATCCCTCGGTGAAGAGCAGCGCGGTGCGGATCGGATACAGGAGCCTGGCGCCGCGGAGGATCTCGAGCCGGCCGGCGCCGCTGCCGGGGACGGATTGCCGAAATTCCAGGTCGCAATATTCGTCGAGCTGAATGCGGGCTCGATCCGCCAGGAGCAGGCTTTGGCCCAGCGGTTTGCCGCTGACGCTGACCTGGCCTTCGCCGCGGACGAGGACGAAGCCCTCGGCGCCGACGTCGATGCTCGCGTGCCGCCGGCCCAGACATGCCTGCAACGGCACGTCCGGCAACGGCTGCGCCTGGGCGTTTCCCAGGGCAAGCGGGAACTCCATCCCGAGCAGGAAGCCTCCCACGCCGTCGATCCAGAGGAGGTGTTGCTTGGCCATGGCGGTATTGTATCTGCCCACGAAAACGTCCCCGGAGACTGGGCGAGTTCCCCGGGGACGCGGAGACTTACCAAGGAAATGAGCCACAGAGGACACAGAGAATAGAAGAATCCTCGGTGAACATCGCGAAAGTCCGCTCTATTTCTCTGTGCCCTCTGTGCTCTCTGTGGCTAGTCTTAAAATTCTTGTTCCCGCCCTTTAGTGATCGCCCTGCGTCAGGTGCTTGGAGATCGCCGAGAGATCGGTGGTCTTGGCCGCGGGCGGAAAGGCCGGGCTGACGTTGGCTTGGTTCGCGAACTCCAGTTCGTACCGCTGCACTTGCTGTCGGCGTTCGATCTCCTGGAGCGCTTCCTCGATCTGACTGGGACGGCGCGAATCGGCCGGCTTGCGCGATCCGAGCCGGGCGACGTTGAGCGTCTCTTCCTCCGCTTGCAGTTGCGCCAGGCGAATCGTGAACTCGCGCTTCTTCGACTGGAACTTTTCGAGCTGTTCATGCGACGCGTCGAGGGCGACCTGCTTGGCCTCCTGCAACTTCTTGAGAGTGACGAGATGGGTCTCTTGCCGTTTGAAGCTTTCGAAGTCGCGTTCGACGGCAAGCTGGAATTGGTCGCGGGTCCACTTTTTGCCGGCGAAGACGTAGTGCGACTCTTGTTTCTGCAGCTCCGCGACGCGATTCTTGAGGGCGACGCGTTGGTCGGCGAGACTGATTTGTTGCCGCTCGATATCGCGTTCGAGCTGGACCAAGGCGGCCTTGAGTTCGGCGAGCGGCTTGATCTGACCTTCCATGTCGCGGTCGAGCTGGGCGATCTCCAGCTGAACGCGTTTCAATTCGAACGACGTGGACACGGCGTCGCTGGCCTCTTCCTTCACGATCGTGAAGGCGGTCCGCGCGTAGCTGAGAAAGGTAGTCTTGGCAACCAGGACCCCGAGCCCGGCGATCAACCCAAAAGCGATGAGAAACTTCTTCATGATAAACTCCCGTTCCCGAGTGGAATGAATGCTCTAACCAGTCATTCGCTCGGCAAAGGAGAATATTGAGAAGAAATTTGAAAATTCGTCACGCCGCCCGGCGCTGCTGGGCGTACTCGGCCACGAACCGCGCATAATCTGCAGGCGTATCGACGCCGCGGGCCGAGTGCCTCACCACGCCAAGCTGAATGGTGTACCCCAACGCCAGCACGCGCAACTGTTCCAGCTTCTCGAGTTGCTCCACGGCCGAAGGGGGTCTCGTCGCCAGCTCGAGCAGAAACGATCGGCGATACGCATACAGGCCCAGATGTTGCAGAAACTGACCGCTCGCGAAATCGGGCGAACCGTCGCGCACGTAGGGAATCGGGCTCCGGCTAAAATAGAGCGCCCGGCCCCGCTGATCGCATACCGCCTTCACGCAATTCGGATCGCGCCACTGCTCCTCCGACGCGATCGGCACCGCCAGCGTCGCCATGTCCGAATCGGGATGGCCGTGTACCAACTCGGCAACCAGGTCGAGCGCCTCGGGATCGAGCATCGGCTCGTCGCCTTGCACGTTGACGATCACCTCCGCATCGAGCCCGCGCGCCACCTCGGCACAGCGGTCGGTGCCGCTGGGATGATCGTCGCGCGTCATCACGACGTTGCCGCCGAAACTTCGGACCGCATCATAGATTCGGCGATCGTCCGTGGCGACCACGACAGCGTCGGCCTCGCTCAGACACGCCCGTTCATAAACATGCTGGACCAAATACTTTCCGGTGTCGCGAAGCAGCGGCTTGGCGGGGAGTCGGGTCGAAGCGTAGCGGGCGGGGATGACGATGGCAGTGCGCACGGCGGACCTCCTTGTCGTGGGTTGCCCGGAATTACAATCCAAACGCCGATCTCGGACAAGGCCAAATGGCATTGTTCCGTTCTGCCACGGCCGTTATAGGTTACCGATCGAGGATGGATCTCGACCCACGGAGATTTCGCCATGGTAAGCCGCCTTCGCCGCCGAATCGCGGAGATTTGGACGAAACAAAAGTTGCGTTTCGTGCATCCGGGTCTTCTGCAGGGCTTTCAATGTCGACCCGGAACGATCGACGAGAGCTTCTTTCGCAAAATCGTGCTCGGCAACGAATATCGTCTGCCCCGATTTGCACCCGAGGATCTCGTCCTGGACATCGGCTCGCACGTCGGCAGCTTCTTGGTCGCCGCCTACGTGCAGGGAGCGCGCCGGCTGTTCGGGTTTGAGCCGGAACCGAGCAACTACGCCTGGCTGCAAAGGAATCTACCGCTGCTCAAAGGCGCCGCGGTCAAGATTGATCCCCGCGCATTATGGCGTTCGGATCAAGACGACACCTGGTTGACGTTCGAGACCGGCGCCTCCGAGTACAACACGGGACAGCGCACACTCATGTACGACCAGGGCGGCCCTCCGGTCGCCACGCGCGGCCTGGATCATGCCATCGACGAGATCGGCCAAGGGGGCGCCAAGCGGATTCGCTTCCTCAAGATCGACTGCGAGGGCGCCGAGTTCCCGATCCTGCTGACCGCGCGGAAGCTCAGCCAGATCGACGAAATCGCCGGCGAGTTCCACGAGATCACGCCGGAGACGAGCGACCTGGCCAAACTCCATGCGTCGTTCCGCGTCGGCGACGTCGACCGATTCACGATGGAATTGCTCGCGAATCATCTGAAACGCGAAGGTTTCCACGTCGAGTATGAGCACCACGCCCGCTACGCGAACATCGGCTGGTTCTTCGCCAAACGAAAATGAGGCATCATAAGCCCAGTGGGTGAGGTACTCCCAATCCTTGGGATCCAGCCGGTGCGTGCGGTTTATCCCTGGGCTTGCATCATTTCGTGACCGCGTGGAATATAAAAGCATCGTCCAACTTTGGAGATGCCCATGCCGCGTTCGTTTCTTTCCCTCGTCCTGCTGCTGTTCGCGAGCGCTCTCTGCGCTCAAAGCGACAAGTTCAACGACGTCCTGAACGTCGGCGACCCCGCGCCCGCCTGGGCCGGTCTCCCCGGCGTCGACGGCAAGAAACACGCGCTCGCGGACCTGCACGCCAGCGAGGCGGTCGTCGTCTTTTTCTTCTGCAACAGCTGCCCCGTCGCCAACGAGTACGAGGATCGCATCTTCGCGCTCGTCAAAAAGTATGCGGAGCGAAAAGTCGCGTTCGTGGCCATCAACGTCAATCCGATTCCTGAGGACTCGCTCGCGGAAATGACCAAGCGGGCCCAGGAACGCAAGTTTCCGTTCGCGTATCTGTTCGACGAGACGCAGAAGATCGCCAAGAACTTCGGCGCGACGTACACGCCCGAGTTTTTTGTATTGGGCAAAGCTCGTAAGGTGATCTACATGGGCGCCCTGGACGACAAGGGCCCTCCCGCCCAGCCGACGGCGAACTTCGTCGACGATGCATTGCAAGCGGCCCTGCGCGGCGAACTCCCCAAAACCACGGAAACGTTGGCGCGCGGCTGCCGGATTCGCTCGCCCAAGAAGAAAAAGGCCGGCTCGTGAGCGACCGTTGGCCCTTCCTGCTCTGGTGCCTGCTCGGCCTCGTCGGCATGGCCGCCTTCTGGAACGGCGGCTCATTCTCCGAACGCGGCTTTGGCATGCTCGACGAGTCGCCGAAAGGGAAAATCGCCATCGCCGACTACGATGTTTATGGCATGATCGTGACGCGCGTTTGCGCTGGAGAGAACTACTACGCCGCTGCCCGTCGAGTGCTGCCCAACTACTATCCGCGATATCATTCCACCTTCAATTGGCGCCTGCCGACGTACGCGTATCTGTTCGCCGGGCTGCAGAACGACGGGCTCATTCGCGCCGTGTTGCTATTGCTCGTCGGCGGCGGCATGATCGGGACATACTGGGCTGAGCGGCGCGAGCGCGGTTTTCTCGCTGCCGCGGGAGCCGCGTTCCTGCTTTTTCTGACGCTGGCGTGGTGCTTCACGCCAGCCATGATCACGCAGGAACTCTGGGCGGCGGTGTTCATCGCGCTCGGTCTCGTTGCGTACAGCTTCGAACGCCGATTTCTTTCCGTTGTCTTCTTCACGCTGGCACTGTCGCTACGCGAACTCGTGCTCCCGTATCTCGTGGTCGCCGGCGCCATCGCGCTGGGCCGCAGGCGCTGGCTCGAAGCCCTGGCCTGGGCCGCCGGGTGCGCTCTGTTCTTCGCTTATCTGTATTGGCATCATCTGCAGGTACAGACGCAGCTCGCGCAAATGGCGGCGGCGCCTGACGCGGGGGTGAGTCAGTGGTTGCAATTCGGCGGCGTCAACTTCGTGCTGCTCACGGGCCGCATGATCAATATCTTCTTGCAGCTCGTGCCTGGCGGCGTCGTCTTTCTCGTGATGTGGATCGCGCTGCGCGGCCTTTGGCTGATGCCCGGCGACCGCGGTTGGTTCTATCTGTTGACGACGCTCGCCTTCTGGTTGGCATTCACGATCGTCGGCGAGCCTCAGAATCTTTACTGGGGCCTGCTCTACGCGCCGATGATCGTCGTCGGCTTCGGCTGCGGGTTCACGCCCCCTTCTTACGTTCGATCTTGAACTTCCGCATCAGCGATTCCTGCACTTCTTTGAGTTCGCTGCGTGCCTGATCCCATTGTCTCTGCAGCTTGCCGATTTCGTGCAGAGCGTAGACGCTGTCGTAGCGAGTCTGCGTGACTTCAACAATTTCAGCACCGTCCGGGCCGATCTCTCGCCCTGGTTCCAGGCGGTTGGTCGGCTCGGTCGGCTTGAGGGCGAGGGCGGCGTCGACCTTACTCGCCCACGTTTTGACGTCCGGGAGCAACTTCGCGGCCGGTTCCTGCGAGATCTCGAACTTGAGGCCGTCGATGCGCAGCGCCTCGGCGTTCTTGGTGTGCTCCTGGAACCAGTCGCTTTGCTTCTTGACGGCGAGCTTGAAGAGCTTCGAATCGACTTCGCGCTGCTTCAGGTTGCGGACGAGGTCCGTGTCGGCCCACGTGTCCTTGCGTTCGCCCAGATCGTACGCGAACGTGTCGAGTTCCACGTCCGATCGGCGCACGTCGACCTCGTAGCGCGATTCCGAGACGTGCTTGAGCTGTTTGAGTTTCTGCGTGAACGTCAGGTAATCTTCGAGCGAAGCGATCGCGGAATCGATGGCGCCGCGCTCCTTGGGGACAAGCTGATTGAAGAGCTCGCTGTCGCGCGTTTCTTTGAGTTTCGCGAGGCGGACGTCGACCGGTTCGCGGTAGAGATCGCTACGGGGCGCCTTGGGGGCGGGGAGCAGCATGGTGATTTCGTTCTGATACTTCGTCATCTGGGCCGTAGGACGATTCAGGTAGACGATGCCGGCGAAGCCGAGCATGAGGAGCACGAAAAAGACGAGGCCGAGAATGGTGTTGGAAAGGATGAACTGCGCGGACTCGCGCTGCGTGGAGAAATCGTCGGCCGAGTCGATGATTTGGCGAAAGAGTTCCGCGACGCCGAAGGGCTCCGTGGGCCTGCCGGGACGATCAGCGAGAGTCGGGCGATGGGTCGCAGTGGCCCAGAGTTCGAGGTTGATATTGCCGAACGGTTGGTCGGGCTCGGCATGCTGGGCGAGTGCCTGGTGGAAGCGCTGGTCGATCTTGCGTTTGCCTTCTTCGATGCGCTGCAGCCAGTTGCTGAAGGTGTCGGTCTTGCGGGCGAGGAGATCGCACTTGTTGAGGACGAGGTAGACGGGGAGTCCGGAGATGTCGGTGCGGGCGCCTCGTTGCTTCTGGAATTCTTTGAGGAACGCGGCGAATTTCTGGAACGCCTCTTCGAGCTTGGGGCCGGTCACGCCGACGTCGATGACGAGGACGACGCAGTCGGCCTGGAAGATCGCCTGCGCGAGGGGACCGGTCGGTTGAAACCCGACGTCGGCGTCCAGGATCTCGAGCGTGGAATCGCCCGCGGTGTCGATGAGGACCCCGGGCGTGACGCTCTTGTCCTCAGCGTCTTCGAAACGAAACGGTAGCTCGAGCACGTCCTGGGCGCTGGCCTTCTTGGCGGCGCCGAAGAGCGCCTTTTTCGCACGCGGGGCAGAGGGATCTTCGTAGGTCTTCGTTTGCAGCTCGGCGAGCCTACCGGTCTGGTCGACGATCTGCCCCTTGAGGTCAGCGGGTTGCACTTTGCCCGCCTGCAGGAAGGCGCCCAGCAGCGACGATTTGCCCGAATCGGGGAGGCCGAACACGACGACGCGGACCCCATGTGCTTTCATGGTTATTCTCGGAGAATTCGAGGACCGATATAGTAACATCATACAGGAACGGACCCCCCGCGGAGCAAGCAGCGATGGCCACCAATCTCACGCCGCAGTATCTAGAAGCCGAGGAGGAATGCCGCAAGGCGAAGTCGCCGGAGGAACGGCTCGCGAGTCTGAAGAAGATGTACGCGCTGGTGCCCAAGCACAAGGCGAGCGAGAAGCTGCAGGCGGAACTCAAGACGAAGATGAAGGAGGCGCGCGAAGAAGCGGAGTCGGCCGTCGCGAAGGGGAAGAAGGGGGGCCCGAGCTACAAGATTCCGCGGCAGGGAGCGGGGCAGTTCGTGATCGTGGGGGCGCCGAACGCGGGGAAAAGTCGGCTCTTGACGCGTCTCACGCGCGCGACGCCGGAGGTGGCGCCGTATCCGTTCACGACGCGCGAACCGTACGCCGGCATGATGGACTATGAGGACGTGAAGATTCAGCTCGTCGACACGCCGCCGATCACCGCGGACTTCATGGAGCCGTACGTTTCGAACCTGGTGCGCGCCGCGGACGCCGCGATTTTCATGATCGACCTCGCCGACGACGACGGCCCCTTCGCCGCCGAGACGGTTCTTTCTCAACTGGCCAGCGTCAAAACGGTGCTTGCTAAAGAGACGCCGGTCGAACAGGAGGATTACTCGGTCGAGATCGTGAAGACGGTCCTGGTCGCCAACAAGATCGATTCTCCGGACGCCGCCGATCGTCTGGAGATCGTGCGTGAGATGTTCGGGGAGAAGTTTCCGATCCACGTCATTGCCGCGGAGACAAGTCAGGGCCTCGACGAACTGCGGGCGGCGCTGTTCCAGACGTTGAACGTGATCCGCGTCTACACGAAGCAGCCGGGTAAACCCGCGGACATGACGTCGCCGTACACGTGTCCGGTCGGCAGCACCGTGGCCGAGATGTCGGCGTGCGTCCATCGCGACTTCGCGGAGAAGTTGAAGTCGGCGCGGGTCTGGGGCTCCGGCCTTTTCGACGGCCAGGCGGTGGGCCGCGATCACGTGCTGAGAGACAAGGACGTCGTCGAGTTGCACCTATAAGAGAAATCAAGCCACAGAGGGCACAGAGAACACAGAGAGAAGAGGAAATGCTTTCTTTCTCCGTGTCCTCTGTGCCCTCTGTGGCTTGATTATTTTTGCGCTCTAAGATGATGGCACACTGAACACAGGAAGGAAGCAGCCGTGACCGCGCCGAAAGTCCTCGTCTCCATGGCGACTTACAACGAGAAAGACAACCTCGAACCCCTCATCCGCGAGATCCAGCAGACGGTGCCGGACGTGCACCTCTTGGTCATCGATGACAACTCTCCCGACGGTACCGGCAAGTTGGCGGACGACCTCGCGGCCAAAGATCCGCGCATCCACGTCGTGCATCGGGCGGGCAAGCTCGGCCTGGGGACGGCAATCCTCGCGGGCATGAACTACGCCATCGAGCACGGCTACGATTACTTCGTGAACGTCGACGCCGACTACAGCCATCACCCGCGTTACCTCCCTGCGATTCTGGAGATGGCCAAGGACAAGGACGTGGTGATCGGTTCGCGCTACGTCCCCGGCGGCGGCACGCTCAACTGGCCCTGGAAACGCCGAATGATGAGCAGCGGCGTTAACTTCATGACGCGCGTCCTCATGCGTCTGCCGGCCCGCGACACCTCCGGCGGTTACCGCTGCTACCGCGTGAGCTTGCTCAAGGAAACGAACCTCGACAACCTGATGTCGAAGGGATACTCGTTCCAGCAAGAGGTGCTGTTGCGCTGCAAGCTCGCCGGCGCCCGCATCGGCGAATCGCCCATCATCTTCGAGGAACGTCGAGCCGGGGCGACGAAGGTGAACGTCAAGGAAGTGGTGCGTTCGCTGTGGACAATCTTCTGGGTGGGGACGAAATCGACGTTCGGCTTCGTGCCGGGGAAGAAGACGGCGTAATCTCATGGCGGAGACGTTTACGTTCTTCTGGAAAAGTCCGCTCAGCCAATGGCAGCGTTCGCCGTTTGTTATCGGCGGAATCGCGTTCACCCACGCCGAACAATTCATGATGTACTCCAAAGCGTTGGTGTTCGGCGACAGAGAGTCGGCTGAATCGATCCTCCGAACCGTCTCTCCGCGCGAGCAACAGGCCATCGGAAGGACGGTACGCGGCTTTGAAGAGGCGACGTGGGTACTGTTCCGCGAGGGCATTGTCTTCCAGGCCAATTACGCCCGATTTTCGCAGAACGCGGAGCACCGAGAGTTGCTGTTCGCCACGAGGGGTACGACCCTGGTGGAGGCGTCGCCGCACGATCAGGTGTGGGGAATTGGATTGGCTGCGGACGACCCGCGAGCTTTGGTTCGGTCGCAGTGGAGGGGCCTCAACCTACTTGGGCAGGCGTTGACACGGGTTCGTGAGGCCCTGTTTTGGGAGCAATCCGTCGGGCAGTGACGTCCAGTACTTCAATTATGACTTGAGCAGCTTATTTACGACCCTGATATGTGTTTCGAGCAGGAAAGAAATCCGTTCGGCATCGCACCCGCTCGACGCCATTTGACGCACGCTTTCTCGTAGTTGCTCTCTCCTTCCCTCCTTGACGGCCTCCTGGTAGAACCGCGATTTCTTATAGTCGTTCGGGCCCAGCATGACTCGAGTCCTCTTGCCAATGATCTACTTCTTCAAGTTCTTTCTCACGATCTTGACGTCGATATCGAGCACGTCCGAAATCTGCTTGGCATCGAACCCTTTCGACGCCATCTTACGGATGTTTTCTTGAAGCTCATCCTGTCTTCCCTTCTCGATGCCCTCATCAATGCCGTCTTGACGGGCTTCCTGATAGAACCGCGATTTCTTGTAGTCGTTCAAGCCTAGCATGACGCGCACCTCCTCTTTGGACAGACCGCTCAATCTCGAGATCACGACGTATTCGATCAACTCTAACAGCTTCGCTTCGATCCGCTTTGTTTTCACGACACGCCGAAGGCGTTTCACGAGTGAGGGAACATCGCGAGCGATCTCGTTCGCGGCTTCGTCGCCAACTTCAGGATCGAAAGCCCAAATCCGCTCTCCGGTCCCTCCGGCAGCGTCCGCAGATAAACACGCTTGACGCGTTTGCTCCCGAGCAAATCTTCGTATGGATTCTCTACCGCAGGCAGTAAGTTCTCCGATTCGAAGAAGATCACGGCTTGCCAGTCTCGCGTCGGCTCCTGCTCGAGTTTCAGGAACACCTTGGCGAACAGATTCGCGTAGGCGTTTTCCTACTTGTGGAACAAGACCTCCGCGAAATGGAGCGGCCGATTCTCGTCCTTCGGCTCGAAGTAACCCGTCCAGCCGACGCTCGATGGCCTTGAGATCCACCGCGTGGAATACGTAGTGGTCCGCCTCCGAACGGGGCCGGCCGATCATTTCGAAATAGCTGCCCGGATCGGTTGACGCTCAAGTTACTCGCCTAATTTTTTCTTGCGCAGCAGATGATGATAATGCTGCGCGAAGCGATGCGCCTCGTCGCGGACGTATTGCAAGAGCCGAAGGGCAGCGGAATGTCGGCTCAGGCGGATCGGCTCCGCGTCGCCGGGACGATAGATTTCCTCGTCGCGCTTCGCCAGCGAAATCAGGCACGGCGGCTCCTTGCCCAGGAAGCGAAAAACCTCCGCCGCCGCACTCAACTGGCCCTTGCCGCCGTCGATCAAGACGATGTCGGGGAACACCGCGTCTTCGCCGTACTCCCCCTTGAGGGTCGTGTCGCGAAAACGCCGCGAGATCACCTCGCGGATCGAGGCGAAGTCGTCGACTCCCTCGACCGTACGAATCTTGAAACGCCGATAACCGCTCTTGTATGGCAAGCCGTCGATGAACGACACCAGCGACGCTACCGTCTCCTGTCCGCTCAGATGCGCGATGTCGATCCCCTCGATCGTGCGCGGCAACTTCGCCAGGCCGAGGACCTTTCGCAGTCCGGCCAAACCCTTCTTCGGCTCGATCTGAAACACCTCGGGCTGCACGTCTTTGTCGACTTCGCCGCGCAGACTCAGGCTGCGCAGCGCCTTGACTTCGTCGCGGATGCGGGCCGCCTTTTCGAATTGCAAATCTTTGCTCGCCTGGGCCATGTCGGCCTCCATCTCGCGCAGCAAACGCGACTTCTTCCCTTCGAGCACCAGCCGAAGGCCGCGGATTTGCTTGCGATAATCCTCCTTCGAAATCCGCAGATCGCACGGCGCCGTACATTGGCGGATGCTGGCGAGCAGACACGGCCGAAACCAACGCCAACGCGCCTCATCGGCGCGGATGTCCAGGCCGCAGGTGCGAAACTTGAAGATCCGTTGCAGCACTTGCAGCGCCGCGCGCAAACTCTTCGCGCTCGTGAACGGCCCGTACAGTTTGACGCCCTTGCGGCGCGGGTTGCGCGTGAACTCCACGCGCGGGTAGTCCTCGCGGATGCGGATCTGCAGATACGGAAACGTTTTGTTGTCCTTGAGTTCGACGTTGAAGCGCGGCTGAATGTCCTTGATGAGTCGCGCTTCCATGAGCAGCGCGTCGACCTCGGTGTCCGAGGGGATGAAGTCGATGTCGGCGATGAGCTTTACGAGATCGACGGTCCGCGCTTCGAGGACCGCGGCCTTGGTGAAGTAATGGCTGGCGCGGTTGCGTAGGTTCTTCGCCTTGCCGACGTAGATCACTCGTCCCTGGGCGTCCTTCATGAGATAGACGCCGGGGGCGCTGGGGAATTGCTTAACTTTTTCGGCCGGGGAGAGTTTCTCCTCCATGTCTGCTCCTTGCAGGGCGATTCGCCCTCTTCATGGTAGAGCAGGCGCAGAGAAAAAGCGACCTTAGTTGCGGTCCTTCTTTTTGAACCCGCCGAACCCACCGGGGGGGCCGCCGGAACCGAAGCGGCTGCGGTCGAACCCGCCAAAACTGGGCGGGCCGCCCGAACCGCCGGGGACGCGCGAGGGGGACGCTGATGTCGACGGCGTCGTTGATCCCGACTTATTCGAGCTGTTGCTCGCCAGCGTGATTTTTCTCAGGGCTTCCTCCGGCGTGATCACAGCGTCATCATTGCGATCCCATTCCTTGTATTCGTCGAGATCCTTGCCCCCCTTGCGCCATTCGTACAGCGCGACCTGTCCGTCCAAGTCGGCGTCGAGTTCGTTGAACCAACTCGGCAAATCCTTGGGGAGTTTGCCGACGCGAATGACGGTGGGGCGCAATTCCGAATCGTCTTCGATCAGGATGTGCACGGGATTGACTTTCGGCGCCTGCGGGTTGTTACCGGACGAGCCGGAATCGTTGCCGCGGTTGACCATGCTGGCGAGGAAGTAGACTTTGAATTCCTCGTAGTCGATGAGGCTGTCCTTATTGCGATCGTACTCATCGATGGCGCGGCGCAGGCTGCTGGACATTTCGTCCCGATTGAGCTTGCCGTCGCCGTTGTCGTCACGGCGTTTGAACTCGGTCTCGGCCAACTTGGTAAAGAAGTCGGTCGAACCGGGCGCGCCGGGCGCCGGCGCGGCCACGGACGAAGGCGGCGTGGTTCCGGAAGGAGCAAAACCGGGCGGTCCGCCCGGCGACACCGGAGCCGAGCCGGGCGCGGGCATCTTGGCCTTCATCTGACTCATGAACGCGACAAACTGGTCGCGCGTGATTTGATCGTTCGTGATTCCTTTTTCCTTGGCATACTGCGTCAGCGGTTCGCGCAGGGAGCGGGTTTCGCTGATGAGGAAGAAGGGGCGACCGCGCGAGAGAAAGTCGAAGGTTTTGGCCGGGTCGCTGCCCATCATACCGCCGCCAGGGGGGCCGCCGCCGCCGAAGCGGAATTGCGCCTGAGCGAACCCAGCGAATAGCGTCAGCGAGAACACGAATCCCAGGAAAGTGCGGCACATGAAAGTTCTCCAAAACGAATGCTTCAGTCTATCACAGCGCAGACGCGACTTGCCAGCGCTTTTTGCCGGGTCTCATCGATTTCTCACGGGTAGACGTACCGCTCACGTAATTGCTCCACTCGTAGGGCAAGCGGCTCGCTTGCGTGGGACTGCAATGCAAGCGAGCCCGCTTGCCCAACGAAAGGCGAGGTCGACCTCCATATCCTTTGTAGCATAAATCCAGTGAACATGTCAACAGTATTCGGGCGAATTTGCCCACTTTTCTTGAAGTTGGCTGGGTATTCCAGCCGATCTGGAGAAAATGTAAAATCTGAAAAAAACAGGCCGAGTTCGCATTGAGAAACTGGGCAACACGGGTAAAATATAAACACCTCGAAATCGTTCGCTCGTATCGCCAAGGGATTGAATCAGGGGGTTGCAATGGATGCACTCGGCGCCTTGCTCAACCGCCTCAAAAAAAATGAGGCGGTTCGGGGAAACTTCCCCGGATTTCTGCACGTCCTCATCGGGCGAAAAATCTACCTGGACGGAACTCTGGTTTGTGGCGGGATTTCCTGGCGCGAACTCGCCACCTGGCTCAAAAAGCTTCGCTGGGACCCCGATGCCGTCCGCGAACTGGGGCTCGACCCAAAGGACTTGCCGCCGCGCGATCGCTATCGATTCTGGTATTTGGCCATCGCCGCCGCCCAGGTCGACAGTCCCTCCGCCATCGCAGCCGGGGAGCGTTTCGCGCAAGCCCTCGTCAAGATGGGCTATGAGGTCAGCCCGTTTCGCCAGGCTACTGGCTGACGCGCGCTTCCGCAAAGGTGACCGAGCTGAAGAGATTGGCTTCGTTGGCGCCGGCCACGACGATCTTCAGACGCTGCACGTCCTTGACGTTGATCGAGATCGACTTGTTCGCCTTGATAGTGATCAATTCCTGAAACTGCTTCTCGCCGTCGCAATAAATGCTTACGTTTGCCTGGTTGTCAGGTCCGGTGCGCGGGTCGATGCGTAGGATCCCCTTGAGATCCTTGAACTGACCGCCGAGATCGTACTCGAGCTCCGTGTAGCCATGAATCGACAATCCCTTGGGATTGGGCACGCCTTCGAGTTGCAGCGGATCGACGTCGAAGAGATTCACGTCCTTCTGGAACTTGGCCAGGGCGCCCAGGCCGAAATCTTCCTCGATACGGGCCGGCTGCAAGTCCGAAAGATACGTCAATTTACCCATATTAAAGTCAAGCAGACTCAGACCTTCGCGTCTGAGGCTCAGCTTGGCGCCGAAGGTGGTACCGAGGGTGAGAACGTCCTTTTCGAAGCTGATCTTGGCGGCGAGGAGGAGCGAACCGTCCTTGTCGTAAACTTTGCAGAACGGCGGCTCGGCGACATCCTCCGTGCGAAAGAAGATGAGGCCGTGCACTTTGTCGAGCGAAGCCTGGATCGCGTCGGGGGCGCCGTCGCGCTTGAAACTGATCTTCTGCCCGGCTTCGTCGGCATCGCCGATCAGTCCGGCGAGCGGATTCAGATCGCCGTCGCGAAGGATGACCAGAAAGTCAGTCTGCGTTCGCTGCTTGACCAGCTCGTTCCATTTTTTCTGCACGCCCTGATTCTCGGCATCGCGCAGGATCGAGGTGATGACGTTCATCGGCAACGTCGCCTGGAGACCTGAGATCAGGGCGAGTTCCGCCGACTTGCCTTTGAGGGTCACTTTTTGGCAATGGAGCACGGAGCCGTCGAGCAGCGTGACGCGGGTGTGCTTGACGCCGTCGATGGAGCGTTTCTTGCCCAGCTGAATCGCGAGAACCTTGGCGAGGGGCGTGGCGACGGGGCCTGTCTTGGAAGTCACGAGGACGTCCGTGCTGGTGATTTGCGTAAGGACGCCGACGAGGTTCTTGCCGGTGAGGGAGCGGATTTCATCGTCTTGAGCGCGGGCGCAGGAGGTAAGGACCAAGAGCAAAAACAAGGAGCGCATGGAAGTACCTCAGCCGACGGTAATAAAATGCCGAAAGTCCAGGGATGGCTATCCCTGGGGAACGCTGCCGATTGTGGCGCCTCCCCAGGGATAGCCATCCCTGGGCTTTCGCGGATGTCACTTACGGATAATCGGGGTCGCCAGGTTGCGGAAGAAATTCTCGACCGCTTCACGCTGGCGCGGGGGTAAGTGCTGCGACAGCTTTTGCAGGGCTTCTTCCTTGGCCTTGGGGGGGAGCGTGTTCCATTGCTCGTGCAGTTTCTTGTAGGCGACTGGATCGACTTTGCCGGTCGATTGTCCCGGGGGGATGCCGGAATCGGCCGCGGGGGCGCTGGGATTCATGCCGCCCGCGGGGCCGGAGCCTGGAGATTCGCCGCCGCTGGGGCAGCCGCCGCCGTTGGGATCGCCCTGGCCGCCGCCGCCTCCGCCACCGCCGCCCCCCTTGCTCTTGTTCTCGAGTTCCTTAATGATTTCGTCGAGGCGAAGGACGACTTCCTTTTGCAGCTTTTGCGTCTTGGGGCCGCCGCGGGCGATTTCCAGGCGGTCCTTGATGACGTTCATTTTTCGGCCGATGGCGCTCAGATCCTTTTCCTTCCAGGTCTGCATATCGAGAAGCATGAGAGCCGCGACGGTCTTGTACCGTTCCGGCGAGCCGTTCACGTCTTCGATTAGCCGGAAGATGGTCTTGGACGCCTCGGCCTTTTGCAGCAGGGCATGCTCGGTGAGCGAGCGATAGAAGAGGTAGCTCGCCGGGTCGATAACTTGCTCGGCCTTGACGAGTTTGAGGACTTCGAGCGCCTCTTCATGCACCTTACGCTGGGACAGGGCTCGGGCGTAGGCGACGGCGAGGTTATTCCGCAGGAAGGCGGACTTGCTGGCGTCCTTGAAGAATTCGGGGATGACGGTCGGCGCGGGAATCGCCGGGTCGCGGATGTCACGCATCATCTGGGCGGCGTTGGCATCACCGAGAACCAGCGTTTGCGCCACCCGTTCGAGCAGCGACGTATTTTCCTGTGCCCAGACGGCGTCGAACTTGGCGTTGGTCGCGGCGTCCGTCTTGCCGGCTTCCTTGAGCCAGGCCTTGGCCTGGGTCTTGGCTGCCGAAACGTCGAGCGCCTCCAGCGAACTGAAGGTGACGATGCGTTTTTCGCCGGGAGGCGTCTTTTTGTCCTGAGCCGAGAGCGAAGTCGTTCCGGCCAAGAGAAGGGCCAAACTCACATGCAAGGCTTTCATGGCTATCCCCGTTTCAGGGTCGTGGAGGACTGGAGTGAAATATCAAAATACCAATAAATATCGTCGCTTACGCTTCCGGCTCGGAAAAATATCGTCGCTTACGCTTCCGGTTCGGAAAAACCGTCTACCGGTTGTCGCCGCGGGCGATCTTTTGCACGATGTCGAAGATGCGATCCTGGCGCTCGCCCAGATTGCCCAGTTCTCGGCGAATGGTGCCGTCGTTGGCTTGTTCGCCGGGGTAGGCTCGGCCGTAGTCGGTGGTGCGGGAGTTGACCCGAACCTGCATCGAGCGGATCATTTTCAGCTCGGCAATCTGGTCGAGCAGCTTTTGATCCTGTTGCCCCGGAGGAGGCGGGCTGCCGCCGCCCGGCGGAGTCTTCTTGTTGTCGAGATCTTTCTTCGCCTTCTTGAGGGCGGCGATCATTTCTTCGAGCGACGCGATGATGTCGTTTTCGACGCCGACGGTGATCGGGCCGGTGTTCGACAGCAGCAGACGTTTCTTGACGGTATCCATGTCCTCGCGAACTTGCTGGAAGACCTCGGGGAACGCGACCGCCGAGCCTTCGCCCTTGAGGAGCGCGATCGCCTTGTCGGCCTCGTCGATGATCTCGCCTTCGCGATCGGCCAGGCGAAGCGACGACTGGTTGTGCTCGCGGGTCGGCTTTTTGTCGTTCGTTTTCTGCACGAGGCTGTCGAGCGTCACCGTGTTGTCGCGGACTTCGATCTGCATGGCGAGCATTTTCGCACAGCGCTTCTCGAGCAGGGCCAGGAGCTGTTCGAGTTCCTCTTCACGGAGCTGGTTGAGGAGCTGCTCGAGCTTCTTCTTGGCCGCTTCGAGTTTTTCGATCGATTTCTGCTGCTCCTCACTGGCGGGCTGTTTGTTGTTCTTGGCGATTTCGTCGAGGGCCTTCTGCATGTCGTAGCCGGCCTCTTCGATCTGTTTCTTCTGCTTCTGCATTTCCTGCTGCTGCTGATTCTGTTGCGGCGACTGACCGCTCGGCGGGGGCTGATTGTCTCCCTTGGCCTGAGACTGCTGGCCGGGGCTGGGGGGCGACATCGGTGACATCGGGGAGTCGGCGCCCTTCTTGGCCTGCGCCTGATCCTGGCTGCCGGGCTTGGATTGCGACTTTTGGCCCGATTGCTCGCCGGCCTTCGGCGAACCTTCCTTGGGCGAACCGGCCTTGGCTTCGGCGGACTTGTCGCCTCCCTTGCCTTCTTTGGCCTGGGCCGACTTCGAATCCTTGGGCTCGCCGGAACCGGGCTTGCCTTCTTTCTTGTCGCTGCCGGGCTTGGCGCCGGCGGAGTCTTTCGGGTCGCCGGGCTTGGCGCCCGCTTGCGGGCTCATCGGATCGCCCTTGTTATCCTTGGCACTGGCCTGGGGGTCGCCCTTGCTCTCCTTGGGTTCGCCCATGCCCTTGTCGGACTTGTCGCCCGACTTGGCGGACGCGGACTTGTCCCCCTCTTTTTTGTCATTTCCGGGCTTGGCATTGGCGGAATCCTTGGGATCGCCGGGCTTGGCGGCGCCCATGCCCTTGTCGTCGCCCTTGTTGTCTTTGGCGCTGGCCTGGGCGTCGCCCTTGTCTTTGCTCTCCTTGGGTTCGCCCATGCCCTTGTCGGATTTGTCGCCCGACTTGGCGGCCGCAGACTTGTCGCCTTTATCGCCCTTGTCCCCCTCGGCCTGGGCGGACTTGTCGCCTTCCTTGCCGTCAGCCTTTTCCGCTGCCTTGTTGTCCTTGTCGCCGCCGGGCTTCGCCTCGGCACGCTGATCCTTGTCGCCGGGATCCTTGGCCTTGCTCGCCTCGTCGCCGTTCTTGCCGGCGCCCTTGGAGTCCCCCTTCAATTTCTCTTTGTCCTTGGAGGCGTCGCCGCCGAGATCTTTGGCGATCTGCTTGGTGTTCTTGAGATTCTGCTCTTGCGCCTTCTGGGCCTGCGTTTTGTCAGTCTTGGGATTTTCGTTGAGCGCCTTGGCGACCTTCTCGTTGTGGATCGCCTTTTCGATGTCCTTGACGATCTTTTCGAGCGTCTTCTGCTGCTCCTTGCGGGCCTGGGCGCTGGGATCCTCGTAGAGCATGTTGATGACGGTCTTGATATCGTCGGCAATTCGCTTGGTCGCGTCCTGGGCGTTCTTCAGATCGCGCAGGTTGCTGAGATCCTTGTTCTTCAGCTCCGCGAGCAACTTGTCGAACTGCAGCCCGATCGCCTTCTTGGAGGCGAATTCGAGGATTTTTTCGAGGTTCTTGGCTTCGTCCTTGTCCGACTGCAGGTCGGACAGTTCGAGCTGGCGCGCGAGCTTGCGCAGCTGCTGCTCGACGTCGAGGAACTGGTTCTTGAAGATCTTCTGCTGGAACTCGAGTTCCGCATGCAGGGCGGCGGATTCCTTCTTGAGGTCCGCCTCCGACTTCATGGGTGTTTTCTCCTGAGCGGACGCCGAGGCGGCTCCAAGGAGAACGGCCAAGCCCAAGCAGGCAAAGAGGTTACGCACGTTCATAAAGTGATTCCTCCGCGGTCGTCCAGATCGGCGCCCGTCGCGCCGGTGGGCCTGGAGCATTGATTCCCGCATCACAAAGACGAGTCACGTCAGGAGTTCCAACATCCGCCGACCGACATTCTGCTTCGACGGAACCTCAACTCGGATTCTACCTTATTACCAGAATCCCCCGTTCTCCCCAATCGAAAAATCGGCGGAATCGGCAAATTTTCACAGGGCAATGTCGGCAGAGGCGGCAGAAATAATCCAAATGAATCACGGCTGTGCCATGCGTTGCCAGAATTCCTGCAGTGACATGCCCTTTGACTTCATCCGTCGGTTGATTTCCTCTTGGGAAAGAGGACTCTTGAAGTTTTTCATCGCATTGATTGGCGTCGAAGGGACAAAGAAGCCGACGGACTTTCCTTGGGAATTACAGACTTCAAGCGGTTTCTCGAAGCCCGGGAAATTTGCTTCGCTTGTCGGGGTCAGTTGGATCTTCTCCATAGGTTTCTCCTGGTTACTTGGAAGTTGCGTCACTTCTCCACACGTAGAGTACGGTGACGATGCAATCATCGTCGCTCACCCGATATTGCAACATCAACGGGCCAACTGTCATCGCACGGGAGCCGTCCTCCAAAACCCAACTCTGTTCATAGGGGCGATGCTTCAAGTGCCCATCGACGATGCTGGACGCCCTCGTGATGTCACTTCGATCCTCGGCATCGCTCCACAGATTTGCCAATTCGTCCATTGCCGCTTCCATCCAGGTCACGGTTTACTTCATGGCTGATCCAGGTCCATCTGGAGGCGTCGTTTGATTTCTTCTTTAGAGTAGGGCAACTTGACGTTGCTCAAATCCGGAAGCGGTTCCGAAGGATAGAAGAAACCGACCGAATTTCCATTAGAATCGAGCACTTCGAGGGGCTGGTCGAACCCAGGAAAATTCGATTCAGCGGATGAACTCAGAATGATTTTTTTCATGGTGATCTCCCTACTTGAAGCCTATCACAAGCGATCGGCCGAATCCACGGGAGACGGCCCTCAAAGCGCCGGCGCCGGGTACTGCTGGCCGAGCTCCTTCACCTGCCCGCGGATCTTCGCCAACGCCGTCGCGTCGTTCGCCTGTGACAACGCGGCGCCGATCCAGGTCGCGATCTGCTTCATCTCCGCTTCCTTCATGCCGCGCGTCGTCAAGGCCGGCGTGCCGATGCGGATCCCTGACGGGTCCATCGGCGGGCGCGGGTCGAACGGGATCTTGTTCTTGTTCACCGTGATCGCGGCATGGTCAAGCGCCTCTTCCGCACTCTTGCCCCCCAGACCGCGCGAAGCGACGTCCACCAATAATAAGTGATTGTCGGTGCCGCCGGAAACGATGCGGTAGCCGAGCAGTTGCAACTCCTGGGCCAACACTTGAGCATTCTTGACGACCTGAATCGCGTAGGTTTTGAACGACGGTTCGAGCGCCTCGGCGAACGAGACCGCCTTGCCGGCGATGACGTGCATGAGCGGTCCGCCTTGGAGTCCCGGGAAGACGGCGCTGTTGACCTTTTGGCCCCATTCTTGTTTGCACATCACCACGCCGCCGCGGGGGCCGCGCAGGGTTTTGTGGGTCGTCGTGGTCACGAAGTCGGCGTGCGGCACGGGGCTCGGGTGCTGACCGCCGGCGACCAAACCCGCGATGTGGGCCATGTCCACGAAGAGCAGCGCCCCGTTGGTTTTGCAGATGTCGGCGAACTTCGCGAAGTCGATGACGCGCGGGTAGGCGCTCGCGCCGGCCACCACCATCTTCGGCTTGTGTTCGGCGCAGAGCTTGGCGACTTGATCGTAGTCGATCCGTTCGTCGTCCTTGCGGACGCCGTAGGGGATGACCTTGTACCATTTGCCAGAGAAATTAAGATGCATGCCGTGGGTGAGATGCCCGCCGTGCGCGAGGTCCATGGCCAGGATGGTGTCGCCATGACTTAAGGCGGCGAAGTAGACGGCCATGTTGGCCTGGGCGCCGGAATGGGGTTGGACGTTGGCGCGTTCGGCGCCGAAGAGTTTTTGCAGCCGATCAAGGGCGAGCTTCTCGATCTGATCGACGAATTCGCAGCCGCCGTAATAGCGTTTCCCGGGGAGCCCTTCCGCGTATTTATTCGTAAGAATGGAGCCCTGGGCAGCCATGACGGCGGGGCTCGTGTAGTTCTCCGAAGCGATCATCTCGAGGCCGTCTTGCTGTCTGCGGGCTTCGAGCTGGATCGACTGCCAAATTTCCGGGTCGGCGTGCTGCAAAGGATTCATCGCGGGGCTCCAGGAATGGGATGTCCGTTCCTCGCCATTATAGGGAGCGCGTCGGCGCGATGGTTTAGCCGCTGCGTCAGAGCGGCAAGGTAGTTACTCACGACTTGCGCACCCGGGCTTCTACCTCGACGATCAGCGATTCGAACGCGCATCCGCCGGTAGCTTTGATCTCGCGGACGCCAGGCCTCATTCAGACGCCTTATCGGCGAGTATTTGTCGAAACAAATTCGCCGGCATAGTGATGGCAGCCTTTGCTACCGCAGAAGTTGCCGCACCGCGTCGACGTTGCGACACTGGCCGCCCAGATGCAGGAGCGCGTGGATTCAGAGATCTTACCGATTTCGTGCCCAGCCGAAGTCATCCAGCAGCGGATGGCTGATATCTCCATCCGCGGGTCAGGGCCTTCGCTTGGAGTTTCTTACTCTTGGACCGCCAGTGTTTCTCCTCCACGCCCGTAAAATCGATCACCGCGTGCTCCGGGAACGGCGCGGGGTCGGAACGGGCAGGCAAGCTTTCCGCCGCACACTCATCGAACGTAAGTGCCGCCACACCGGCAGACTTCTTGTTGGAGACGGACGTGTAGTGAGTCCAGGCGGCTTCGGCTGCGATCAGGTCGCCGTCGTAGACGGACATCAGGCCTTGGTCGGACTCGTTGGGCCGAAACGCCGCCGAGCTGGCGAAGCCCTCCTGCACGAAATTCGGATGGATCTGCCGCAAAAGCAACGTCGCGCCGGTCATTCGCTCGCCCCGCTCAAGGAACGAACCTGGTCAGCCAGCCAAGCCCAGTCATCGGCATCCGCCAGGTCAAGTTCCTTCTCGGCTTCGCCGTCGGTATCGATGTTCAGCGCGTGCCAGGAGCCGCGCTTTATAGCCGGGTCGATCTCCAGGGACAGCGACCACGGGGATAGCGACCACTCGGCCAGCACTCGCCCGGCTGGAGTCGGGAATAGATAGGGGCGTCGGAGATCGTCGGGATAATTTTCCTCGAAGGCGGTAGCGATCCAGTCGAGGGTTGCGGAAGCTGGCGCCAAACCCTTCCCATCGAGCCAGCCATTCCGGAGCAACTTCAGCACTTCCACGCGCGCGCGAACGTCCAGCGGATCTATACCGCCGTCGAACCGGGGGCGAGTAGGACCAGGCTTCAGAAATGGTTCAACATGCATGATTTGTATCCCCGCTCGGTTCTTCCGCCTGCCTCATTCTACCGGGTCTCACGCAGCGTGGAAGCCACGTACATGGGATCGCGATAAACTTTACCGCGACAGCAAAAACTGCCCCTCCCAGCGCCGCGACGAATAGTCGGCCGCGAAGTTACTGTTCGTCGCCCGGGCGTGGTAGGTGAACGGGCCCATGAACGGGATGTTCTGCGTGCCGGAGAGGATCGTCGTATCTCCTTCCTGGCCCGTCACCTGCAGGTTGGCGACGAAGCGGAAGGGGACGATCTTGGCGAAAGTGCCGGTGAAGACGACGCGGTAAGAGCCTCCCTGGCACTCGAAATTGCCGTGGAGTTTGCCGGTGTGGCCCGACTTGTTATCGGTCCAGCAGCCGTGCCATTTGCCGGAGAGATCTTGAGCTTGAACCGTGGAGGCGAGGAGCAAGACGGCAAAGAGGGTTTTCATGATGACGTTCTCGAAGGGGAAGGGCGACGCCGTAATTCTGTTCGACGTCAGACCTTCACGCTTCGAGAACGTCATGCAAACGATCGTTTTTCAGGACTTCTTCGTGGTAAAGCTCATCTTTCCGTCACGGACGCTGTAATCGACAACGACCGTTTCCTTGCCCTTGACCTTGCCCTCGAGAATGAGCCGACCGAGCGGATTCTCGATCTCCTTCTGGATCGCCCGCTTGAGCGGCCGGGCGCCGTACGAGGGATCGTAACCGGCGCGGACGAGATGGATCTTGGCCGCATCCGTCAGTTCGAGGGTGATCTCGCGCTCGGCGAGGCGCTTTTGCAACCCGTTCAGCTGGATGACGACGATTTTCTTGAGATGATCTTCGTCCAGAGCGTGGAAGACGATGGTCTCATCGACGCGATTGAGGAACTCGGGGCGGAAGTGTTTCCGCATTTCGTCCGTGACCGCTTCCTTCATCGCGTCGTAGCCGTCGCCGTCGAACGCGCCGTGATAATGCAAGATGCGTTGGCTGCCGATGTTCGAGGTCATGATGACGATCGTATTCTTGAAGTCAATCGTGCGACCCTGGCCATCCGTGAGTCTGCCGTCGTCGAGAATCTGCAGCAGCACGTTGAAGACGTCGGCGTGCGCCTTCTCGATCTCGTCGAACAGGACGACCGCGTAGGGGCGACGGCGCACCGCCTCCGTCAGCTGGCCCCCTTCTTCGAAGCCGACATAGCCCGGCGGGGCGCCGAGCAGACGGGCGACGTTGTGTTTCTCCTGATACTCCGACATGTCGATGCGGATCATGGCGTGTTCGTCGTCGAACAGGAACTCGGCCAGGGCGCGGGCCAACTCGGTCTTACCGACGCCAGTGGGGCCCAGGAAGATGAACGAACCGATCGGCCGTCGCGGATCCTTGAGACCAGAACGCGCACGCACCACCGCCTCGGCGACCGCCTCGACCGCTTCGTTCTGGCCGATCACGCGCTGATGCAACTCCTCGCCCAGGTGCAAGAGCTTCTGCTTCTCGCCCTCGAGGAGTTTGATCACCGGCACGCCGGTCCAACGGCTAATGACCTTGGCGATGTCCTCCTCGTCGACCTCATCCTTGGTGAGTCGATCCTTGCTCTCGTCCGTTTCGGGCTTGCTCTCGAGATCCTTGAGTCGGCGTTCGATCTCGGGGATCTTGCCGTACTGCAGTTCGCTTGCTTTCGCGAAATTACTGTCAGCCACCGCCTGTTGCAATTCGTGTTTCAGGCGATCGTGCTCTTCGAGCAACGCGCCGGTGGTCTGGCCCCCTTGCTTCTCGGACTCCCACTGCGCGAGCAAGACTTTCTCCTGCTCCTTGAGATCCGCGAGCCGTTTGCCGAGGCCCTTGAGCCGATCTTGCGACGCGGCGTCCTTGTCTTTATCGAGCGAAACCTTTTCGATCTCAAGCTGCATGATCTCCCGGCTCACGCGGTCGAGCTTTTCTGGGCGCGATTCGCGCTCGGTGCGCAGCTTGGCCGCGGCCTCGTCCATCAGGTCGATCGCCTTGTCGGGCAGGAAACGGTCGGAAATGTAGCGGTTCGACATCACCGCGGCCGCGATCAGCGCGGAATCCTTGATGCGCACTTTGTGGTGCGCCTCGTAGCGAGGCTTGAGACCGCGCAGGATCGAGATCGTGTCTTCGACCGTCGGCTGATCGACGAGGACCGGTTGAAAACGGCGTTCGAGGGCGGCGTCCTTCTCGATGTACTTGCGGTACTCGTCAAGCGTGGTGGCGCCGATGCAGTGGAGTTCGCCGCGCGCGAGCATCGGCTTAAGCAGGTTGCCCGCGTCCATCGCCCCGTCCGCTTTGCCGGCGCCGACCACGGTGTGCAACTCATCGATGAACAGCACGATCTGCCCTTGCGATTCCTGCACCTCCTTGAGGACTGCCTTGAGCCGTTCCTCGAACTCGCCGCGGAACTTGGCGCCGGCGATGAGCGCGCCCATGTCGAGGGCGACGACCTTCTTGTTCTTCAGACTCTCGGGGACGTCGCCGCGAATGATGCGCTGCGACAGACCCTCCACGATCGCGGTCTTGCCGACGCCCGGTTCGCCGATCAGCACGGGATTATTCTTGGTGCGGCGCGACAGCACCTCGATCACGCGCCGAATCTCCTCGTCTCGACCGATGACCGGGTCGAGTTTGCCCTGCTTGGCGTACTCGGTGAGATCCCGACCGTACTTATCGAGGGCTTCGTAGGTGGCTTCGGGATTTTGAGTGGTGACGCGTTGATGGCCACGGACGTCTTGGATTGCCTTGAGCAGACGCGGGCGATTGAGGCCGAACTCTTTGAGAATCTTCCCCGCAGGTCCGGTATCGTCGGCGATCGGCAGCAGGAAATGCTCGACGGAGACGAAGTCGTCCTTCATCTTCTTGGCTTCGTCTTCGACCTGGCCGAGGAGCCGATTGAGTCGGCCCGCGACGCCGACCTGGTCGGCGCCGCCGGTAACTTTCGGCAATTTCTCGAGTTCTTTCTGCAGCTTGATTTTGACGGCATCGACGGCCACGTCCGCCTTGGCGAAGATGGCGCTGGCGAGCCCTTTGGGCTGATCGAGCAGTGCCAGGAGCAGATGCTCGACGTCCATTTGCTGTTGGCCGAGCTTGCTCGCCAGGCGTTGGGCGGCTTGCAAAGCTTCGAGTGATTTTTCGGTGAAGCGATTGGTATCCATGCGTTGCAGAGGTGCAAATCGGGCGCCAGACGAAAAAGTGCGGGAAACGCTGGGAAAAACGAGAGTTTCGCAGGCTGGCGTCTGCCAATTCGGCAGGCGTTTCGTGGGGCACGTTTTTAACGTGCCGCGTGCGTGAAACCCGGTTGTCCTCTCACACGGCACGTTGGAATCGTGCCCCACGGCGGAATCCGCGTGCCGATACCTTTTCACTTTGTGAAAAACCGCTCCGCCGCCGCGTACGATTCCGGCGTGCCGATGTCGATGAAGTCGCGCCCCTCCGGAAAGCCGTAGAGCCCGCGACCAACCCAGGCGGGGAAGACCTCGCGTTCCAACGACAGCGGGCCGTCGCCTGCGGGAAAGATCGTCGACGACAGGAGATAGATGCCGGCATTGATCCAGCCCGCGCCGGCGCCGGGGCGTTTCTCCGCGAACTCGAGCACGCGCTGGGCGTCATCCAAACGCACCTGGCCGAATCGCCCGGTGTCATCGACGTGTGTGAGCACAAGCGAGATCGTCGCCGCTTGCAGTTCGTGTGCCGCCAGGAACGCCGCCGCGTCGAAGCCGCAATACGAGTCGCCGTTGACCGCGAGGATCGTGCCTCGACCGGCACACGCCGCACGTAACGCGCCGCCGGTCCCCAGCGGCGTCGTCTCGCGCTGGTAACGTAGCGCCATCGGCCCGAACGACGTGCCCAGCGTTTCCTCGACGAGGTCGGCGCGGTAGCCGGTGCAGAGCGTGACGTCGCGCAGACCTGCCGACGCCAGTTGCTCCAATAGATAATGCAGAAATGGCCGACCGTGGATTGGCGCGAGGATTTTGGGGAGTTCGCCGACGACGGAGCGGAGGCGGGTGCCGAAACCGCCGGCGAGGATGAACGCAGGAATGTCGGCGAGGGACGCGCCCATGTCACACGTTGGCGTGGCGTTTTTGGAACATCTTGTAGCCCTGGATCAACTCGCGGATGCCGTCGTCGAGCGAACGTCTCGCTTCAAAGCCCGCCTCACGCAGACGCTGGTTCGAGACGATGTAGTTGCGCTTGTCCGGATCGCTGCCGACCTCTGCGAAGTGTAGGTAGAACTTCGGGGCGTGTTCCTTGATCTTGAGGGCGAGCTCCCCCTTGCTCAAATTGGCGGCGTCGAGCCCGACGTTGTACGGTTTGCCAGCCATCTTCGCCGAGTTGGCGATCGAATGCAGGAATGCCCCGGCCACATCGCGGATGTGGATGTAGTTGCGTTTGAAGTCCTTTTCAAAGATCACCAGGAATCCGTCCGTGACCGCGGCGTACGTGAAATGATTCACGAGCAAGTCGAGCCGCATCCGGGGAGACATGCCGAACACGGTGGCAAGCCTGAGCGTGACGGTGTTGGTCGAAGCCAGCAGGGCGGCCTCGGCGTCGACCTTGGTTTGGCCGTAGAGCGAGATCGGTTCGAGCGGCGTCTCTTCGGTGCAGAAGACGGCTCCTGACTTGGTGCCGTAACCGCTGTTGGTGACGGGATAAACGATGAGTTGCTGCGGGCTGCGGAGTTTGAGGAGCATCTGGATGGCGCCGAGGTTGAGCGACTCGGCGAGGTGCGGATCCCGGGTACAGGCCGGAGCGCCGACGAGGGCGGCGAGCGGCAGGATCACATCCGCCTTGGCGACGAGCGGGGCCAGGAGCGATTCGTCTCGAGCGTCGCCGCGGTGGAACGTGAAGTCGGCGTGGTGGCACAGGTGGAAGAGCGATTCCTGCCCGAAGAGGAGCGTATCGACCACCGTGACCGCGTAGCCGGCGGCGAGTAAGTTTTCGCACAGGACGGAGCCGATATACCCGGCTCCGCCGGTGACGAGAACGCGTTGTTTCATGACTTCCTCGACCAATGAGGGCGGTATGGGCGAGAAAACGTCAAGCCACAGAGGTCACAGAGAGCACAGAGAAATGCAAAACCCGTCGCGAAGTTCGCGAAACCTTGTCTTAAGTTCTCTGTGCCCTCTGTGCCCTCTGTGGCTTGTTTTGCTGCCTTCGTTTAACATACGCAAGCCGTGCGGAACGGGAACGCTCACTTCAAGCGATACGCCTCCGGGATGCCGGTGGTCACGCCGGGTTCGAGTTTTTGGGCGTGCTCGAAGTCGGCGCGGGCCTCGGCTTCTTGTTTGAGTTGCAGGTAGGCGTTGCCGCGATTGCGGTAGAACGAGGCGATCGCGGGATCCTTGGCCAGCGCCCACGAGAAATCCTGGACGGCGAGGGCGTGGTTGCCCATGGCGCCGTGGACCGCGCCGCGATTGTTGTACCAGTGAGGATCGGCGGAGTTCAGACGGATCGCCTCGGTGAGATCCTTCAGAGCGAGTTCCGCCTTGTCGACTTGGCTGTAGGCGTTGCCGCGGTTGCCGTGACCCATGGAGTTGCCGGGTTGCAGTTGGATGGCTTTGCTGAAATCGTCGATGGCGTTGAGGTATTGTCCGCGGATGTGGAAGACGTTGCCGCGATTGAGGACGGCTTCGAAGAAATCGGGCTTGATCTCGACGGCGCGGTCGTAGTCGGCGAAAGCCTTGTCGTAAAGTCCGATCTGGTAATACATGAGGCCGCGATTGAGTCGGGCGGCGGCGTCCTGGGCGTCGATTTCGATCGCCTTGGTCATGTCGGGGATGCCCTCGGCCGAGCGCCCCAGGCGGTGCAGCAAAGCGCCGCGATTGAAATAAGGAGACGAATTGTTCGCGTCGAGTCCGATGGCGGAGGCGTAGTCGGCGAGGGCGCCGGCGAACTCGCCCATCTCGGCGAGGAGCACGCCTCGATTGTAGAAGATCTTGCTGCTGGGTTTGAGAGCCAGTGCGGCCGAGTAATCGTCCAGCGCGCGTTCGAACTGGCCCGCCTTGAAATACATGTTGCCGCGCTGCAGGATCGCCTCCGCATCGTTGGGATTGCGTTCGAGCAGATCGTTAATCAGGGCGAAGGGACCGGGCGCCGACTCGTCTTCGTCGGCTTCCTCCGATTGGATCGAGAGCGACGGCAGCACGGTCGGTTCGGGGCCATTGGATCCGCAACCAGCCAGGGGGAATAACGCAAGTAGAAGGAATCGGCGCACGGCGGCATCCTTGTCTTCAGGAGGAAGGAAATCCGAAGGTAGCATCGGCGCCAAGCGGTCTGGAACTTTGCCGATAATTCCGCGAGGGACGGTAAGATCGCGATTCCAGAGAATTGATTTACCTTTCCAGGCGTTAATGCCGAAGATGAGGGAAGACCGATCTTTCCCCGGTCGAGGAGGGAACCTCGTGGCCGAGAGCCCCAGCGATCTGGTGGTAGAAACGTACAAGCTGACGAAGATCTACCAGAATCGCCAGATTGCACTGAATGACGTGACGCTCCGGCTTGAGCCCGGAACGGTGTTGGGTTTGCTCGGGCATAACGGCGCCGGCAAGACAACGCTGCTTCGGCTCATTCTGGGCCTGCACCGCCCGACCGCTGGTTGGGTCAAAATGTTCGGTCAGACCATGACCCCGAACGCCGCGGCCCTGCGCCGCCGCATGGGCTACATCCCCACAAACCCCCAGTTTCCCCCGGGCATGACCCCCATCTCCTATCTGGACTACATCGCCCGTCTCTTCGGCATCCCCGCGGAGGTCCGCAAGCCCCGCCTGGCGTCGCTGATTCGAGCCGTCGACCTGCTCAACGTCTCCGGCGACAAGATCGACGGCTTCTCCAACGGCATGACCGCCCGACTCGCCGTCGCCTCCAGCCTCATCAACGAGCCCGAATTGCTCATCTGGGACGAACCGACGCACGGCCTGGATCCCGAAGGCAGACGCAGCATTCTCGATCTCATCAAGACGCTCGCCCGGGAAAAGTCGATCATCGTCACGAGTCACAACCTCAGCGACATTGACGAAGTCTGCAACCATGCCGCGGTTCTCAGTTCGGGGCACATGATCTATTGCGGCACGCTTTCGGACCTCAAAGGCCGGATGCGGAAATGCCAATACGATCTCGATCTCGACGGCGATCAGAAGGCGATCACGAAGCTCTTCAACGCCGTCAAGGGAATGCAAGAGTTCAAGATGGTGAACCTCCGCCAGCGCCGGCTGGAACTGAGGCTCGGCGATGAGGCGAACCTGGCTTCGTCGTTGGCGAACGTGTTGATGACGATCGCGGATAACAAGGTGACGCTCGTAAGCGTGCGCAGTTCCGGTCAGCAGACGGAGCAGGCGTTCCTGGACCTGGTCGAGCAGGAAGAATCGCGCGGCTTCGCCCGGGCGTACCACCCCAATGCGGATGCAGCCTGAGAAGGGAACGTGCCATGGCGAAGGTTTTGAAATTCCCGGCCAACGCGGCAGCTGACGTCAGCCCCCCGTTGCCGTCGATTCGCTTCAATCAATTCTTGCCCTATTACGCCGTCTTCCAGGCCGACGTTCGCCAAATTTTGCAGAGCTGGATTTATCGGCTCTGGGTGCTGCTCTCGATCGGCGCCGTCATCGGGTTTCTTATGTATCGCTTCGGCGCCAAGCAGGTCGCGGGGTTCGTACAGCCGGCGCCTGAAATGATCAACGACCTCTTTCAGTGGATCGTCTGGGGCAGCGTGACGCTCATCATCGTCTTGACTTCCGGCACGATCTGCGGCGAGCGCGGCACGCTCGCCGACGCCGTGCTCTGTCGCGGCATTAGCCGAATTCAGTATTTCCTGGGCAAATGGCACGCCCGAGTAGCCGTCATTTTGGGCACCTATTTCATCCTGGCACTAACGACGGTAATCGCCTCATCGCTCTTGCTGCACACCGCCAGCCTCGATCTGCTCGGTGCCCTCGTCGCGGTCGTCACGGTGGCGGCGCTCTTGCTGATGATCATCACCTGTGGCGTCACCGTCAGCGCGATCGCCAACACCACGGTCGTCGCCATCACCGTCGTCTGGATGGCGCTCTACGGCGTCGGCTTTATGCTGTCGTTCCTGCCTTCGGACTACCCGTCGCCCGATCGCGCGCTGCAGACATTGCCTGAAGTTCTCAAGGGATATTACAATGCGCACATGGTGAATCGCTTCTTGCTGGGGAGCGTCGGCGCGTCGACGATGATGGCTGTGGTCGGCATGTTTTGCTTCAGTTACAAGGACGTGTGATGTCGCCGTACATTTCCGGCCGGCGGTCGCGCAGGCGGTCGACTTCGTAGGCGCCGGGGATGAAGACCATGCGTTTTTGGCGCGACTTGGCCGGATCGATGTCGGCGTAGAGGATTTCCGGGCGATCGTGATCGGCATGGGCGAGCCGTTCGCCGGCCGGGCTGACGATCTGCGATTGGCCGATGAAGCGAAAGCCCGCTTCAACGCCCACGCGGTCGACGGCGGCGAAATAGACCGTGTTCTCGAACGCCCGCGCCGGGACGACGTGGCGCGCGACAGGTCGGGCTCCTTCCGGCCAGTTGGTAGGAAGTAATATTAAGTCCGCCCCGAGCAGCATGAGCGCCCGCGACGCTTCGGGAAAACCGCCGTCGTAACAAATCAGTATACCTACTTTTACTCCCTCGACGTCGTGGACGGCGAACGGCTGATCGCCGGGCGTCGTGAAGCGGTCGACGCCCAAGAAGGGGAGATGAATTTTTCGGTAGACGTGGCTTTGTCCTTGCGGTCCCAATAGAACACAAACGTTGAACATTGCTCGATCCGATTCCCTCCGTTCGAGCATGCCCGCCGCCAGCCAGACGCCCAACTCCCGACAATCTTGCCCGAGGATTTCGGTCGCTGGACCGGGAATGTTCTCCGCGAGGGCCCAAGCGTCGTCCTTACTGGCGTACCCGTAGCCGGTAAGAATTGCTTCGGGAAAGACGACTAGTTTAGCTCCTTGAGCGGCTGCAGTGCGCAGCGAGGCGCGAACGCCTTCGAGATTTGCATGCAGATTGGCGAATGTGCAATCCATTTGCACCAGAGCGAGATGCAAGATATCCATTAGATATTCCTGAGAGTTGTTTTGACATTAAGGAAAGGCTCTCTACCATTACTATATTGCAAGATGCATCAATCGAGTGGGTCGCCCTCTAACGAATCCCTTGCGTCCCCTCGATCCCCTGGCGAAGTCGTCCCTCCTTCGCCTGACGTTCGGGCAATCTGCGGGATCCCGGCGTCGCTTATTTTTTTGTTTGTGCCTGGGTTTGTCGGGCGTCCCTACTAACATTACCGTGCTAGGGTTGTTTGACAAGACTGGAACTTCGGGCTGAGTTTGACTTCCCATTGAAGTGCCCCCCTCTCTGGGAAGTGCGGCTTTCGTCTCGCCGGTAGCGGCGTGACGCGTTATTGTATCTAAAGGAATGAACCGGATCGCTGCAATCCGGTTCTGTGGATGCGGGCGCCTCATGGGCATGTCGGACAAAAAAAGGATGGGGATTTCGGACAGCTCGCACAAAAGCGAGCCGCCTCCCCTCGCCGCCGACGAAACTCTGGTCGATTCGTCGTCGAGCATTTCTCAACCCCCCCGGCGCGGCTCCGCGCAGGGGGCGCACGTGCCTCCCATAATCTGGAGTCAGCTGGCATCCAGCCGCGGCGAGACCGTGCTGGGCGTCTCGCCTGCCGGGATGATCGAGTTCTTGGGGGGCGCGACCGGCCGTATGTTCACGGCCAGCGCCAAGGATTGGCAAGGCAAGTCGCTCCTGGATTGGGCCGTCCCCGAAGATCGCCTTCCGCTCAAAGCCTACTTGAAGAACGTCGCAGCTGGCGCCGCCCTGGCGTGTATTTCACTCCGCCATCCCTTCGACAAGGCCGAGGACAAGCGGGTCGAAATGACTTCGATCTACGTGCCCGATCCGATTCGCGGCACGGCGCTGATCTGGTGCCTGGCCTGGTCGGCAACCGAGGTACAGCCGTGGGCGCGGGTCTTCGCCCACGAACTCAAGCAGCCGCTGGCCGCCCTCATGGGAAGCGCCCAAATCTGTCAGCGTCTGGAGAAGGCCGGCAAGTCGGCGTCGAAGGACTTTCGCGAATCGCTCGAACGCGTCGTTCGTCTGTCGGAGAAGTCGGCAGAACTGATCGATCGCCTCCAATCGTCGCTCGCCCCCAAGATTCAGCAGCTCGCGCCGACAAACGTGAACGACCTGGTGCGCGAGGGTCTCAGCTGGCTGGAGAAGGATTTCCGCCAACGCCACATCCGCGTCGAGATGCAGTTGGCCGAGAAACTGCCGCCCGTACCTGCGGACGCCGTGCAGCTGCAGCGAGTGATCATTCATTTGCTGAAAAACGCCTCGGAGGCGATGGACGAAGTCCCGCCTGCGGAGCGTACTCTAACGCTCTCGACCCGTCAGGAAGGATCTGACGTCCAAGTTGCCGTGATGGACAGCGGCAAAGGAATTTCCGCCGGCCTGATCGAGCAAATCTTCCAGCCGCTTCGCTCTAGCAAGCCCGGGGGCATGGGCATCGGCCTGTCGATGTCCCGGAGCATCGTCCAGGAGCATGGCGGCAATATCTGGGCTCGGCCGTTGCCGGGCCGAGGCAGCGTCTTTATTTTCTCACTCCCTATTTCAGGAAAAGGTACATGAGCAACGTTAAACCCACAGTCTGTCTGATCGAGGACGACGCCGATCTGCGCGCCAATTTCAAGGTGTCGATGAAGGGCGCCGGCATCCCGCAAGTCAGCTACGCCTCGGCTGAGGATTTCCTCGAAGGCTACGAGCAAAAGAACGTCGGCTGCATCGTTCTTGACGTCCGGCTTCCCGGTCTCTCGGGCCTGGAGCTTCTCGAACGTCTGCGCTCGGAGAACGTCTTGATTCCCGTCGTCTTGCTGACGGCGAACGCCGACGTGCAGACCGCCGTCAAGGCGATGCGTCACGGCGCCGTCGACGTCCTGACCAAATCGGCGTTTAAGGAAGAAACCCTGATCGAGCGGGTCCGTGAAGGGCTGCAGCGCTGGGAATCGGTCAAGAAGTTCCAGAGCGAACGCGCAGCGGTCGGCCCCCGCGTCGCCACGCTCACGCCGCGCGAGGTCGAGGTTCTCGATCTCATGGTGGCCGGCAACAAGAATCGCAAGATCGCCGAGCACCTCGGAATCTCGACCAAGACGCTCGACATTCACCGCGCCAACATCATGCGCAAGATGCAAACCAAGACCGTCGCCGATCTCGTCCGTTGGCGGCTTATCAACAAGGCCGACTCCAGCGGCGTCATGCCGATGGTCAGCTAGCGAATCGGATTCGGCGCGTCGGACGAATCGCACGGCCCGTGGCACCTTCCATTGCTTCGGTCCGTGCGAAGGTCCGGCTCGCCGATCTTTTCGTATCATGTCTGCATGAAATACGCGATCATCATTCCCGACGGCTGTGCCGACGAACCGCAGGAATCCCTCGGCGGGCGCACGCCTCTGCAGGCCGCGCACACGCCGAACATGGACCGCATTGCCCAGCTGGGGGTGGTGGGCCGCTCCGACAACGTGCCGCCGACGCTCACGCCGGCCAGCGACGTCGCGACGCTCAGCCTGTTCGGCTATGATCCGCTCGAGGTCTACACTGGTCGGGCGCCGCTCGAAACGGTTGCCATGGGCCTCAAGCTCGGCCCCGACGACTGGGCGATTCGCTGCAATCTCGTGCACGTCGATAATGAAGAGATGCGCGATTTCACTGCAGGGCACATCACCTCCGAGGAGGGCGCCCCGCTCGTGCGCGCCTTGCAAGAAAAGCTCGGCGGACCGATCAACTTCGGCGATCTAAGGGGCACGCTCGAGTTTCATCCGGGCGTCAGTTATCGCAACATCCTGATCTACCGCGGGCCCGGCGCCCCGTTCGCGTCCGGCACCAAGACCCAACCGCCGCACGACGTCCCCGACAAGCCGATCGCCAACCATCTACCTCAAGGTCCGGGGAGCGAACTGCTGCAACATCTGATGCGCGAAAGCCGGCCGATCTTCGCCCAACACCCCGTGAACCAGGGGCGCAAGAAACCGGCGACGCAATGTTGGCTCTGGGGTCAGGGCCGGGCGCCGAAACTGCGAACGTTCCACGACATCTACGGCGCCCAGGGCGCGATCCTCTCGGCAGTCGACCTTGTCCGCGGCGTCGGCATGCTGCTCGGTTGGAAACGCATCGACGTCCCTGGCGCCACCGGCTATCTCGACACCGACTACGCCGCCAAGGGACGCTACGGCGTGGAGGCGCTCCAGTCGCACGATCTCGTCTGCGTACACGTCGAGGCGCCCGATGAAGCGAGCCATGAAGGCAAGACGGACGAAAAGGTGAAGGCGCTGGAGCGCATCGACGAGCACGTCGTCGGTCCGCTCCTGGCGGCGCTGCCGCAGCACGGCGACTGGCGCATCCTGGTCTCGCCGGATCATCGCACGCTCATGAGGACGCGGGCGCATTCCTACGGCATGGTACCCTTCGCGATTGCCGGGACCGGCGTGACGAGCGTCGGTCAACTCGCCTACGACGAAGCGGTGGCCGCGGCGGCGCCTCTGCAGTTCGCGAAGGGGCACGAATTGATGCGCTGGTTCCTGGGACGCTGATCCATGGCACGCAAGACGGTCCTCTTTCTCTGTACCGGCAACTACTTCCGCGGCCGTTACGCCGAATCGCTTTTCAACGCAGTCGCGGAGAAGCAGGGCCTCGCCTGGCGCGCAACATCACGCGGCCTGGCCCTGGAGCGCGGCGTCGGCAACGTCGGGCCGATGGCGCCCAGCGCGATCAAGCGGTTGGAAGGCCAGGGCGTCCGCGCCATCTTCGACTTTGCCCGCTTTCCGATGAGCGTGACCGCGGATGACTTCACCCGGGCAGGGCTCATCGTCGCGCTCAAGCATGCCGAACATCTGCCGCTGATGCAAGAACGCCATCCCGAGTGGTGCGAGAAGTTGGAGTACTGGCACATCGACGACGCGCTGGAGGCTCTCGAATTGATTGACCGCGAGATCCAGAAGCTTGCCGTTCGCTTCGGAGCGGACAGGGAGAAGCCCAAGAGCGGGCCGACGGTTCGAGTGGGGCGGGAAACGAAGGGCCGGCGTGGCAAAGGCGTGACGCTCATCTGGGACGTGCCGCTCGATGAAGCGGGCTTGCAAGAGTTGGCGACAAAACTCAAGAATCGTTGCGGTACGGGAGGGACGGTCAAGGATGGCCAAATCGAAATCCAGGGCGACCAACGCGAGCGCATCACGACGGAACTCGAGAGCCTCGGCTACAAAGTCAAGCGCGTCGGCGGCTAATCCCACTTGGTACGTTTATCTTCTGAGATGTGCGGACGGTTCGCTGTACGCCGGCATCACGACGGACGTGGAGCGCCGTTGTCGTCAGCACAACGCGGGGACGGCGTCGCGCTACACGCGTAGCAGATTGCCGGCGAAGCTCGCATATCAGGAGAGCCAGGCGACACGCAGTCTGGCTCTGCAGCGAGAGTACGCGATCAAGGCGCTCTCGAAGCGAGCCAAGGAGGCGCTCATTCGGGATCGTGAAAGTTGACGCAGGAGTGATCGATGGGAAGGTTGTTCCAAACAATTCTGAACCTCATCTCGGAGGAAAAATAGGTCATCGGCCAGCACGCTGCAGAGCGACTGGTAGAACGTGGTATTATGGAATATGGCAGGTCGTTGCGGAGTTCGAGGGTGCCGTGTTGCTTGTGGAACGTCCCAATGCGAGTCCCAATCCCGCGGTGAGCTAAGTGGTCCGTTTCACAAATAACGTCCGGGTTAGGATAGACTTTTGGTATAAGGAGATGAATCCCGAAAAAACCCCGGCAAGGAAAGGAGGCCGCTATGCCAGGTCCTGTGCCCGTTCGTTGTACCTTTCCCGACCAT
>JBBQPM010000001.1:0-160337 GCA_038217425.1 Gemmatales bacterium | reverse complement strand
TGCCGGCGACGATGAGAACAGGGCCGTGAATGCCCAGCGCCATCAGCAGGTCCGCCGCCCCGCGCCCGGCGTTCTCCATCAGCTGCAGCGACGCGATGCCGAAGTCGTCAAGCGCCCGGCGATCCAGGGCGCGCGCTTCGTCGCGAGTCAGAGAATGTCGTGCGGAGGGCATGGCGAAAATTCCATTCGTCAGATTCGCAGGGCCGCTTGATACTCTATCGAAATGTTCGGCATGTCGAAAATCCCCGGATTTTTGAGGAGTCCCGGGGGTGAATCGCGTAACGTGGGTGAATTCGTCGTCCGCAGACATTCTCGGAGTCGCCATGAAGATTCTGTGCACCGCTTTATGTTCGCTCGTTCTGATGTCCCAGGCTAGCGCGGGGCAGCCGAAAGAAGAGGACAAACGCCTCCACGCCGACGGCAAGGGTTGGCGGCTCGACAAGGCGAAGGTCGCCGACGCTGCTCGGCCGCGCGTGCTGCTTATCGGCGATTCCATCCTCAACGGTTACCTCAAACAGGTGACCGCCGACCTCGACGGCAAGGCCTACGTCGACGCCTGGGTGAATCCCTACAACCAGTCGCCGCACGTCAACAAGCTGCTGGCCGAGGTGCTCGCACATGGTCCGTACGACGTCGTGCATTTCAACATGGGGCTGCACGGGTGGCAAAAAGACCGCATCAAGGAGGGAACCTTCAAGCCGCTCACCAAGGCGTACGTCGAGGTGATCCGCGCCAAGCTCCCCAAGGCGAAAATAGTCTGGGCGAGCAGCACGCCCGTTACCGTGAAAAACAAGCCGACCGAACTCGAACCCGCCATCAATCCCATCATCGTCGAGCACAATCGACTGGCGGCCGAGGTGATGGCGGAGTTGAACGTTCCCGTCAACGACTTTTACGCCCTGCTCCAAAAGAAACTCGAGCTGGCGCGCGGCGATCAATTTCACTGGAAGCCCGAAGCCTATCGACTGCTGGCCGACCAGGTGACGGCTTCGATCCTGCGCGAGTTGAGGATCGCCGGCGCGAAGCAATCCACTGCCGTGGGACAGGACCCTGCCGACAAGAAAAAGTAGGGAAAAGCCAAGCTACAGAGGAGGGCACGAGGTAACGAACGAAGAATCGCGATGATCCGGTTGTTTTCATCTGTGCCCTCTGCGGCTCGAATTTCCCGTCATTTCCCGCACAATCGGTAGAGCCTGCCCCATTTCCCCATTTTTCTCGTGATTCGAGCGAATCGGCTCAAGCTCCAGCACTCTCGTGCGCGGTACATTCCCCGTAGTCAGCTCATTTCGCGTCAATATTTCGCGGGGATCGATCATGCGCGTCTCGGAATTTTTGGCCGAGCAACAGGTTCATTTCGAAACCATGATGCACGCCCCCGCGTTCACGGCGACCCGGCTGGCGAAGTTCTTGCAGGTTCCGGGTAAGCAGGTCGTCAAGAGCGTGCTGCTGGCGTCGTCGAACGGGTTTCTGGTGGCTGTGCTCCCCGCGACGCTACGCGTCAATCTCGATGTGGTGACGCACCATTTCGAAACGCCGGTCCGCCTGGCAACCGAGAAGGAACTGGGCGACCTATTCCGCGACTGCGAGCACGGGGCCCTGACGCCTTTCGGCAGGCTTTATGGCATGACGACGCTCCTGGACGCCGGCATCGCTCCGGAGACGGCGATTTTCTTTGAATCGCAGCGACACTTCCTCGCGATTCGCATGATTTGCAAGGATTTCGAGCGGATCGAAAGGCCGATTCGCCTGCCCCTCGCGCAGACCCGACTCAAGATTTGCCGATAGACCGTCGCCAAACGTCGTCGCGATATGCCCAGCCGGCCTGGATCTCCTGCGTGATTTTGCCCGCGGTGAGCCAGAGTCCGAGCATGCCGCCCGGCGCCTCGAAATCGATCTGTTCAACGAGAACTGCATCGGGCGTGTTCGACTCGAATCGGATGTGGTGCACCCACCTGGGCAACGGCCCGCACAACTGCGTCTCCTCGTAATCAGCGAGGGCGCATGCGGTCACCGCGGTTTCGAGATGCTGCGTCATACCCCAGCGGCGCATCTTCCATTTCCAGCGCACCCCCAGGCTCGCCTCGGCGGGGCCGTCCGTTTGCTCCAGGCGAAACTCCGGCGGCGTCCAGAGAATGCGGCTCGCCGCCTGGCGCCATTGGGCGAAGGCGACCTCGGCGGCGATCGGCAGTTCCAGACGATGCGTTGCGACAGGCATATGTCACTTCCGGGTTGAAAGCCCAGGGATGGCTATCCCTGGGGCTTCGCGTGAACCGCAAGCGCCTCGCGCGGCAGCCAGCCGACGGCGCCCTGCGGATGGCGAACCTGCACCCAGTCGCCGCGCTGAAGTTGCACGCGCAGCTCCTGACCGCGCGGCAGCGCGCGGACGACGCCGAACGAGGGGCCGTTGCCTTGCAAAAGCCGAGTATCGGCACGAACGACGGCGAGCGGCGAACGCGTTTCTTCCGTTCGAATCGCGTGTTGCCAAAGCCACATGCCGCCCGTCGCCGCCGCGATCAAGAAGCAAATCCACGACAACCGCGAAGTATTTTGCAAGCGGGCAGCCATGCGACGTCGCAGTTCCGAGCCGGAAGCGTGAGCGACGATTTTTGAAGGTCCGTCGCTCACGCTTCCGGCTCGGAAAGAAATCACGAACGCCTCAATTTTAACCGCGCCCTGAATCATCCAACCGGCGACATAAGCCACCGTGAAGACCAGCACGAGCCAACCGGCGTGCGGCATCCCGGGGAAGCCCGACGGACTCTCAAAGATGAGATCGGGCCCGCGCAGTTGCTGCCTGAGCCACGCCAGCTGCCGGCGCAGTTCGCGGTCGCCGGGACGCAAAGCGAGTCCCACGCGGCAGGCGAGGATCGCTTCGGGAAGCTCGTCGGCCAGATAGCGGGCCTTCGCCAAGTTCAGATAATGCTCAGGAGTTTGGGATCCATGCGATGCAAGTCGGTCGGCAGCTCGGGCGAAATGTTGCCTGGCAAGCGCGGGTCGGTCACGAGCTTCGACGCCGCGCTCGAACTCGTCGTTGCCCAGCACCGGACCGACGATCACCATCAGGAGTAGCGCACCACGCATGGGTCGGCCTCCAGGTCGTGGATCAAGGCGCGCGGATCGCTCGGCGCCGCAGGCATGCCGCCGAAACGCACGTCGTCGGCTTGCTGGTAGAACGCTTGCCAGCGGCTGCGCAAACGCCGATGGACGCCGACGCGGGTCAGCAGATCCCCGACGTCGCGTGGCGTGACCTCGTTGCAAGTCCAGACGAATCGGCGCTTCAAGTAGTCGGCCAACACGTCGGCCTCGATCAGACCGCGGTCCAACTCCGTCAACGCAGTCGCCGCGGCAGCGCTGCAAGGCGCAGCGGTGCGTCGAGGTTCCAGCCGCCAGACGATGAGCGGCGGCAAAAACAAGATCATTATCCAGGTTCCCGGATACGGCTCGG
Organism: Gemmatales bacterium; assembly: GCA_038217425.1. Lineage (GTDB taxonomy): Bacteria > Planctomycetota > Planctomycetia > Gemmatales > Gemmataceae > JAIEPT01. The sequence goes on along the minus strand of JBBQPM010000001.1, from coordinate 156,892 downwards.
CGCAATCGTCCAGCCAACTCCGCGCGGGGATCGGCGCCAGGCGGAAGAAGTCGTCCGGCGCTTCCAGCGGCGATGCCGGAGCGGGCGCCACTGGCCGAGGCGTCACGCGCAGGTCGATCTCCTCCTCGGCAAACGCCGTCGCCGGGCCGCGCTCGTCGAGGTGCACGAGCCGAATGAGCGGGAGCTTCAAGAGTCCCACTCGCTTGGGACGAAGCCGATAGGCGAAAATCCAGGCATCCCCGTCGCGACGATCGCCGTCGGGCGCCGGCTCGAGGTAAAAAACATCCTCCGTTTCGGGAGAAAACGGCCTCAGCTTCGCTCGCGTCGGCGGATACTTCGCGCTCATCGGGCCTTCGATGCGCACCTCCGCCAGGACGGGTTCCTCGAGCGCGACCTCGGTCTTGTCGGGATGCAAGGAAACGCGGATCGGTCCCAGGGCGCGGAAACCGCTAAAGTCCGCCGGCAGAATGTTCGGCAGTTCGGGCTCGCCGGCCTGCGCGAGCAGAAACGCCGTGAGTAGACACGTCATGCGGATCAACCTGATTTGACGGACCGCTGCATCATGCGGACGACGGTTTCCTGGGCTTCGACCTGAAGGTCTTTCTCCGGCGCGCCGCGGGCGAGATCTTTGAGCGTCTTGATCGCCTCGGCCGTGCCGATCTGCTCCAGGGCGGCCATGATTCGGCGTAGGCGCAGGCGCTCCTGTTCGAGCGGCAATCGGCCCTGGATTTTCTCGAGCATCTTCTGAATGCGGCGAATCGATTCGAGATTGTCGGTTCCCTTGAGCGAGACGCGCAAGCGCCCCTCCATCCAGATTCCCTTCTTCTCGAGTTCGATGCGAGCCGTGTCGCGCGTCGTGAAGTCGGGGGAGCTGAGTTCGGTCAGCCAACGATCGATGGCCGCGGGGTCGACGAGGATCTCGGCGACCTTTTTCTCGATATGGCCGGCGCCGACGTTTCCCAGCGGCACGAACTCCCAGAGCGCGGGTTGCCCCACGGATGCTTCGACGTGCGCGAGCTGATCCCAGAGTGTGGAGAACGGCGGCGGGACGTCGCTGCTTTTGCTCAGCTTGGCGGCCACGCTGGTAGCGTCCCACAGGAGCATCGTCGTATCCGTGCTGGCCGAGAGAAGCGTGCGCGCGTCGGAGGAAATCGCGACGGCGGTCACCTCGCCGATGTGCCCGTTGAACGTGCGGATGCTTTTGCCCGAAAAGACCTCCCAGAGCCGAGCCGTTTTGTCGAAGCTCCCCGAAACGAGCGTGCGACTGTCGAAAGAGAATGCGAGCGAATTGACGACGCTGGCGTGCCCTTCGAGGGCGCGGATCTCCTTGCCGGTATCGGCATCCAGCAGGCGGATGAGGGAATCGCGACAACCCAGTGCGAGCATCTTGCCGTCGGGAGAGTAGGCGAGCGACGCCACGCTCGGCGTCGCCGTCGCGGGCATTCCCTCTTTGCTGGGAAACGTACGGATCGTCGTGCCGGCGGCGACGTCGAAGAGGACGACGCTGGACTCGCCGCTGACCGCGAGCCGATCGTGTTTCGTCGTAAATGCCAGGGCGTACGGAACTCCCGGATAAGCCAATGTCTTGAGCTTCTGTTTCGCGGGGACGTCCCACAGTTCGACCTTGCCGCTGCGCAGGCCGACCGCGAGATGCTTGCCGCCGGGCGCGAAGTGTAAGCTGACGGGCGCCTCGCCTTTTACGAGCGGCAGCGTGCCGGCGTCTTTGCCCTCGGGAGTCCACAGGCGAAATTCCGACTCAAGATTGTTGGCGGTGGCGAGCAGTTTGTGGTCCGGCGCCGAAGCGAGCAGGTAGTCCGCATGCTGCAGCGGCTGGCGCTTGAGGTTCCACGCCTTCTTCTGGACGCCGGCCTCCCAGATTTGCACCTCCCCATGCGCGGTCACCGAGGCGACGACTTTCCCCGCGTCCAGAAGGACGGCCCCGGCGATGCCCGCCTGCGGCCCCTTGCCCAGATGGATCTCTTTTCCCGATTCGACTTCGAACAGCCGGATCGCTTGATGGATCCCGGCCACCGCGACGAGTTTGCCGTCGGGGCTCAATGCCAACGCGTCGGCGTCGCCCAGCGAACGCTGGAACGTCTGCAGTTTCGTTTTCTTCTCGACGTCCCAGACGATGACGGCGCCGTCGAGGCTCGCGGAAATGAGCTGCGTCCCCTTTTTGTTGCCGACCAGCGAAACCACCGCGCTGGCGTGCCCCGCGAGCTTGCCCAGCACCGTCCCCGCCTTCGCATCCCATAACGTGATGAGATTGTCATCGCCGGCCGAGGCGAGCCGTTTCACGTCATTGCGATCCGGATTGCCGTCGTACAAGAAGCAAGCAGCGTACGGATGGCATCCGGCGGGGAGCGTGTGCAAGAGGTTGTTCTTCTCGACATCCCAGACGCGGACGGTGCGGTCCGCGCTCACCGAGGCGAAGAGCGCCGAGTCAGGAGAAAAGACAATCTGATTGATCTCGTCGTTATGATTTTTCAGCTCAATGACCGGGAGTCTGACGATCGTCTCCCAGAGGATGATGGTACCGTCCTGGCTTCCCGACGCGATGAGCGTGCTATCGGGCGAGAGGGCGAGCGCCTTGACGGGGGTCGTGTGCTTGTCGAGCTTGCCGAGCGGTCTGCCGCTGATCGATTCCCAGAAGCGAACGGATTTGAACGCGCCGCCGGTGAAGAACGCGGCGCCCCTGGGGCTAAACGCCAGCGCCTGGACCCATGGCTCGGCCTCCGCGGATTGCCAGGTAAGTTTGCCGGTTTCCAGATCCCAGAGCCTGATGAGGTCGTCGCCGCCGGCGGCCGCGAGGTTCTTGCCGTTGGGCGTGAACGCCAGCGCCATGATTCGGCTGCCGTGCCGCAGCCGCGGCGTGCCGATGCGCTGCAGCGCTCGCTCGGGGAGCGGGTCGACGGTCTGCGCCACCGCGGCGTGATCCAAAATGAGCGCAAAAAGGAGTAGCAGGAAGAATCGCATGACGAATCCTCGCCCGAACACGTTGCAACCGCGATAAAGACGAACGACCGTGCGAACTCTATCCGTCCAAAGTCGTGAGCGGTCCCAGGGCGGTGATCGCCTGCTGCGTCAGCGTGAACTCGTCGATCACTTGCTGCATTTGCCGAAGATCGACCGCCTCGACCGCTTTCAGTTCATCGTCGACGCTGCGATACTCGCCCAGATAGGTCCAGGTCAGGCCCAGCGCCTGCATGCGCCCCTTGGGACGTTCGCCGGCGCGGACTTCGCGCGAGAGGAGCTTGCTCTTGGCGGTCGCCAACTCGGCTTCGGTGATGCCGTCCTTTTGTACCTGGGCGAAGACTTTCTCGATGATCGCCAGATTCTCGGCCGTGTTCTCGGGCTCGCAACTGAGCGACGTGAAGAACGCCCCGGCGCCGTCGTAATCGTGAAACGAAACGTCCGCGGAATCGGCCAGGCCCGGATCGACCAGTTCCCAGTAGAGCCGACTATTCGAGTCGTCGCCCAGAATCATCGACAGCATGTGAGCGGCGTAACGCAGCGGCGACCGGGCGTCGGGGCCGGGCGAGAGCATGAAGACGTGTTCCTGCTGCGTCTTCTCCTTGGTCACCACCTGCCGCAGCGGATTGCTCCGTGCCGGGAGGCGATTGTTCCGCGGCGCCGGTCCCGTGGGCCAATGCCCGCATTGCTTTTCCACGAGCGCGATCGCTGTGGGCCAATCGAACTTCCCCGCCAGCGCCACGGTGATGTTCCCCGCGACATAGCGGCGGTCGTAATACGCCTGCATCTGATCGCGCGTGAGGGCGGTGATGCTCGCGTTGGAACCGAGCACGGTGTTGCCCAGCGGATGCTCGGCGAAGAACGCCTTCTTGGCGAGATCGTAGGCGCACCACGTCGGCTGATCTTCGTACATGCCGATCTCTTCGATGATGACGTTCTTCTCCATGTCGAAGTCTTCGCCGCGCAGGCTCGGGCGCAGAATGTCGGCGAGGATATCGACGCCCTGGGTCAGATATTCGGGGAGCAGGGCGGCGTAGAAGACGGTGCTTTCTTCGCTGGTGTAGGCGTTGTAGTCGGCGCCGATGGCGTCGAAATCGCGGTTGACCTCCAGGGCCGAGCGCCGCGGCGTCCCCTTGAAAACCATGTGCTCGAGGAAGTGCGAAACCCCCGCGACTTCCGGCGTCTCGTCGCGCGAACCGGTGCGCACGAAAAAGCCCAGCGACACCGAGCGCGCCGACGGGCTATGCTCGGCGACCAGGGTCAGGCCATTGGCGAGAGTATGTTTGTGAAAGGCCACGGGGAGGTTCCTCCAGAGTCGAAGATCTGCTGGAGGGATTTTATCCGCGGACGGGCGATTTGCGAGTAGCAAGCGTCTTCCGATTGATCGCCTGCCGAAATGTCGCTACGATCCTGAAAAGGAGAAACCTCATGCTCGAACTCACCCAGGAACAGGTCCAGGCAATCGCGGCCTGGAAAACTCCCGTACAATTGGTGAATCCCACAACAAACGAAGTCTTCGTGCTGATTCGTAAAAGCGTCTACGATTTAACCTGCGGCATCATCGGGGGCGGCGCGGGCCAGGTATGGGACGACGACGCGGATGACGACTTGATTGCCGACCAAACCCCTGCTCGGAAACGAGTATGAAAAGGGGTCGTGCAAGGATTTTCTCACTCGGGATCAATCCGAAAATGGGGCCGGTGATTGGACTTCTGTCGGATCACGCGATGCATCAAATTGAGGCCTGCCTCCAGGCGGTTCTAGGAAATGACGTAGGTTACGCACTTCTCCTTTCGGATGGGGACGTTGGTTTCACCGCGGAAGTGCCGGCGTTGCCGGGCTGTTATTCCGATGGTGATACGCTCGAGGCCGCGATCGCCAACATCCGCGAGGCCGCGGAATCCTGAATTTCCGCAGCCCACGACAACTCTACCAGTTCGTCAGAACAGCGGCCGGTTTGAACCTTTCTTGCAATTCGAAATGAGACGTCTCCACTACTCGGAAAAGCCTGCAGATCCTCGACGGCGAATTCGGCACCGTCCTCGAAAATTGCCGTGATCGACATCGCCCCGATCTTGGCCTGGATTTCGTCGAGTAAAGCGAACATCTGCCCGTTGACGACTTCTTCGAACTCATCCAAAAGAACGCGAAGACTTTCCGGAGCGAGTTCTAAATCGATGACGCCCGCGAAGTGGTTTCCCTCATCCGTAACCTGGGCTGTTGCGAGCGTGCTTCGGGATGCATCGATGAATCGGACGGTTTGAATTGTCATGTTAATGACCCGTGGTGTTTCGAAAAACCTCGACGAGTCGGCCAAGATTGACGTCGTCGAATCCCTCGGCTCCTTTGGGGTGAATAATCCGGTGATGGCTCGGGAGTGCAATGGACGGTGCGGCGATAACGTCGAAACCCGCGGATCGAATTTCTTCGGCTGTTGCAGTTCCTATTGTTTTCGCCTGTTCGTGCAACGCAAAGGCTCTCGGCAGGCCGGCCCGTATTTCTTGGGCCGCGGCTCCAGGGGTCGGCGCCTTGAGCACCGAGATCCCTGGAATGTCGAGAGCTGCTTCACGCGGCTTGAGTCGAAGTTTCTCGACGCTCGCACCGCCAATGCGATGAATGTCGCCACCGGGCGTAGCCACTGCGAGTTCTTCAGCATTACTTGCTTCAGTCACCCGCGCACCCCAGTGCTATCATCATATACGGCCGCGACGGATTGCGGGATGTGAGATCGAAATCCTCGCCGAAAACTACGCCGCCCGACGTGGCGCGTCGTGGCGGAGGCCGTCTTCCGTGAAGTGCTCGCTCTGAGCCCGGCCGTTGCCCTGGCGGATGCCGAGCCGTACCAGCAACATCCGCCTCAGGCTCCGCAGCGGTTGGGCGATGAGACGGTGCATGCGGATCCACCAGGGACGTGCTTCGCTGAGTTGCTTCTCGCGCTGGTCGACCGCGTTTTGAGCATGACGCAGTTCGTGCTTGATCATGTGGTAACGGTCGCCCGACTGGAACAGCCGCAGCAGCCAACGCGCCGGTAAGAACCAGGTCTTGGGGTGAATGCCGAAACTGACCTGGAAGTCGATGAGGTAGCCGCGGCCGTCGCGGCCCAGGATGATGTTCTCGCGCTTATGGAGATCCATGTAGGCAACGCCGCGTTCGTGGACCTTGGCGAGCTGTGCCTTGAGATCCGCGAAGAAATGTGCCGGCAGGCGGTCGTCCGGGCGCAGCGGCCGACCCTCGACGAACGCATGGCCCGCGGCGTGGGGCAGCTCGCGTCCCTCGGCCGAGATTGTGCCGCAACCTTTGGGAACGGCGGGGAGGTCTGCGAAAAGCTGGTAGAATCGCGACTCCCGGCGGGCGAGACAACGGCCCAGCCAACGCATCGGCAGCCCAAGAATCGACTGTTGCCGATTGAACTTGCAAACGATCTTTTCTTCGCCGGATTGGTACAGCGCGGTCGCAGCCCACGAATCGTGCTTGTAGATCTCGACGCGCTGGAAGGTCTTGCCGTCCACGTCGATCACGGGCGGCGGATCTTGCTTGCCCAGCGCGCGAAACAGCGCCGGCCTCGGTTTGGCGGTGCTCGGCGGCGCTTGACTCATTCGGGTCCCGTCCTTCCCTGAGATGATTCCGTAAAGAGACCATCGGCACGAAAGCGGACGAACTTTAACGATTCTTTCGAAGAATCTGGCCTCGCCACAACACCTTGCGGACTGGCAAAGCGGGGCGATCTGGAGCCCTTCCGTAAGACTTCATCCGCTCTTGACGCTCTCAACACCTCCCCTTAAGAATGCCCATGCATCTTCCAGAGTCCTCGATCGGCACCCGGCGCTCCTCATGAACAACAACAATCAGCTCAAGGTCTTCAGCGGCCGGGCCAACGTCCCCCTTGCTGAGAAGATCGCCCAGTATCTCGGCGATCCGCTCGGAAAAATCACTCTACAAAATTTTCCCGACGGCGAATTCCTGGCGCGCATCGACGAAGACGTCCGTGGCCGAGACGTCTTTCTCGTCCAGCCGACCTGCCATCCCGTCAACGAAAACATGATGGAACTGCTCATCATTCTCGACAGTCTGAAGCGCGCCAGCGCCGCGCGCATCACCGTCGTTCTCCCCTACTACGGCTACGCTCGGCAAGATCGCAAGGACCAGGGCCGGGTGCCGATCACGGCCAAGCTGATCGCGGATCTGGTGACCACCGCGGGCGCCAGCCGCGTCGTCGCCCTGGATCTGCACGCCGCCCAGATTCAGGGCTTCTTCAATATCCCCGTCGATCACCTGCACGCCGGGCCCGTGCTGCACGAACACATCCGCGCCATGGGCATCGCCTCGGAGGACTTCGTCGTGCTCAGCCCCGACGAGGGGAGCATCAAGCGGACGCTCAAATATCAGAAGAAGCTCGGGGGGGGGATCGCCATCGTCGACAAACGCCGACTCTCCGCAACCGAGACGAATGCCGCCAACATCATCGGCGCCTCGCTCAAGGGGAAGATCGTCGCCATTTTCGACGACATGATCTCGACCGCCTCGAGCGTCATCAACGCCGCGAATATCGCCTATTTCAACGGCGCCCGCGAAATTTTCGTCTGCGCCACGCACGGCGTTCTGTGCGGCTCTTCCATCAGCAATCTCAAGATCGCGCCGATCAACCAGATCGCGATTACCGACACCATCCCGCTCACGCCCGATAAACAGCTCGGCAAGATCAAGGTGCTCTCCGTGGCGCTGCTCCTGGCCGACGCGATCAAGCGCATTCACTTCAACGAATCGGTCAGCCGACTCTTCGAATAGGAGCCCTCGCATGAAAGCCGCGATCCTGGAAACGCCTGGCCCAGCCTCGAACATCACCTACGGAGAAATGCCGACTCCGAGCCCCAAGGCGGGCGAAGTCTTGATTCGCGTCACGGCGGCGTCGCTCAACCCGATCGACGTTTACATCCGCGCGGGGACGATCGCGGCGCCGCTCCCCAAACCCTTCGTCACCGGTTCGGACGTGGCCGGCGTCATCGAAGCCGTCGGCCCCGGCGTCTCACGTTTCAAGGTCGGCGACCGCGTTTGGGGGTCCAATCAAGGATTGCTGGGCAGACAGGGGACGTGTGCGGAGTTCGTGTGCGCCGAGGAAAAGTGGTTTTATCCGACGCCCCCCGGCGTGAGCGACGAATCCGCCGCCGCGGCTGCGCTCGTGGGCATCACGGCGCATCTGGGCCTGATCCAGTTCGCGAAACTCAAGGCGGGCGAGACCGCGTTCGTCAACGGCGGCACCGGCGGCGTCGGCTCGATGGTCGTGCAAATGGCCAAGGCCGTCGGCGCCAAGGCGATCGCCACCGTCGGCTCCCCCGAAAAAGCCAAGCTGTGCCAGTCCTGGGGCGCCGACCTCGTCCTCAACTACAAGATCGATGACATCCCCGCGCGCATCAAAGAATTCACCCAGGGGCATGGCGTCAACGTCTGGTTTGAAACCCTGCGCGAACACGACTTCGTCAAGATCATCGGCCTGATGGCGCAGCGCGGCCGAATCATCGTCATGGCGGGACGAACCTCGCAGCCGACCTTTCCCGTCGGACCGTTCTACGTCAAGGATCTCTCGATGTTCGGCTACGCGATGTTCAACTCGCCGTCCGACGAACAGCGCGTGAGCGCCGACGACATCAATCGCTGGCTCGCGGAAGGGAAACTCAAGCCGGCGATTGGCAAGAAGTTCCCGATCGCCGAGACCGCGGCGGCGCACCAGTTCCTGGAAGACAACACGCTCAAGGGGGTCGGCACCCTCGTCGGTAAAGTCGTCCTCTTGCCCTGAAATGAGCACCTCGTGAAACCCTGGACGTTTTCCTGGTTCGGCATTTCGTACGCGCCCCTGCCCGATACCCAGTCGTTCCTCACCCGAGCCGAGAGCAAGGAAGACGCCGACCTCTCGGTTCGCATCGCGGTGCTCGACGACCGCGAAAGCGAGAAGTTCTTCGGCGTTCCTCTCGCACGCAGGGGAATACAGCCCGTTTGGTTGCACCTCGTCAACCGCGGCTCCCAAGCCTACCGACTCCGGCTCGCCAGTCTCGATCCGAGCTACTACCCGCCTCTGGAGGCGGCGTACGTCAACCACTACCGCATCGGCCGACGGCTCCTCGGATTCGGCCTGCTCGCCTGGCTCTTCTTGCCGCTCCTGATCCTACTGCCGTTCAAGATCCTCGGCGCTCGCATCGCCAACAGTCGCATGAACGATTATTTCCGCAAGCACGGCATCGGCTGGGGAATCATTCGGCCCGGTCAGGAACTCTCGGGATTCGTTTTCACTTCGCACGATGCGGGGTCGAAGCAAGTCACCGTACGCATGCAAGGAGCGGAGCACGTCAAGGAGTTCGCCTTCGCGCTCGCGATTCCCGGCCTACGCGTCGATCATGGCGCCAAAAGTTTGCAGGAACTCTGCGGCTCCGCGGATACCATCGACTGCGATACCGCCGAGCTGCGCAAGCGACTCGAGGAGTTTCCTCGCGCGACGACGAACCGGCGCGGCCGCACGGAGGGAGACCCGCTCAACCTGGTGATGATCGGCGATTTCGATTCGATTCTGAGCGGGTTCGGCGCCCGCTGGGACGAGACCGAGGCGATCAGCCTGCGTTCGTGCTGGCAGACCTTCAAGGCGTTTGCGCTGGGGTCGCGTTACCGGTACTCGCCCGTCAGTTCGCTCTACGCACTGGGACGCAGTCAGGATTTTGCGCTGCAAAAAGTTCGTCAGACGATCAATGAACGCCTGCACCTTCGGCTCTGGATCACGCCGCTTCGCTACGAGGGAAAGCCTGTCTGGATCGGTCAAGTGAGCCGGGACATCGGCGTGCGGTTTACGACGAAGACCTGGAACCTGACCACGCACAAGGTTGATCCCGATGTCGACGACGCCCGCGATTATGTTCTCGACGATCTCATGGAAGCGGGGCGAGTCTCGCAGGTGGCATACGTCCCAGGAGCCCAGGCTGCCCCGCAATCCGCGCCGCGCCACAACCTCACCGGCGACCCGTACTTCACCGACGGCCTTCGCGCCGTCGCCGTCTTCTCGGAGATGCGCACCTCGGCGACATTCCTCAACTGGGCCTGATCTCAGAACTCGGAGCGATCCTCCAGCCCCGGCGTGAGCCGGCGCAACTCACTGACCGCCCGTCTCCACTGCATGCGCGCGGCTTCCTCCGAAATTTTCAGGCGTTTGCCGATCTCCGGAAACGTCATCTTTTCGTCGCGCAGCCGGATCACCTCGCGCTGGGCCTCGTCCAGTCGAGCCAGCCCCTGCTCCAGAAGTTGGCGTTGCTCGCCGACGATCGCCGTTTGCACCGGGCCCGGCGTCAGCGCCGAGAGCGAGCGGTCGGCGTTGGCCGCCTCCCGCAGCAGCGAGCGTTTGAGGGACGTACGATAATACTTGTAAAGATCGCGTAGATTGTGTTGCAGGATTTCCGTGAGCCAGGCGCGCCATTCTTCGGGCTTACTTCCGCGGAAGTTCGCGAAGTCGAGGTTGGCTTCGAGGAACGTCTGCTGCACCAGGTCCGAACCGCCCACTTTCGCCTGAAGTTTCGCCCCCAGCTCCGACTGTGCAATGTCCTGCAAATAGGGCCGAAGGAGTTCCAATAGGCGCCCCAGTGCATCGCGTTCTCCATTCCGGGCGGCGAGGAGAAGTTTGAGGAATTTTCGATCGTCTGCGTCTTCATCGTCCATCCGGCCAGTCCCTCGCACAAACGTCCTTCACCCCTGGGAAAGCTGTTATACTCGGAGATGGGCCGCCGACCCACGCTTTGTTTGGGCGGTAAATTCATACGAAGACTTACCGCCGTCTTCGGATTGATACGATCCCTGGCTCCGCTCGCCGCACAGGAACTGGAAGACCCGAAACAGGGGCTGACGCTCACGGGCCGGACCGCGAAGCCCGACGACTCGCGCCGGCTCGCACCACTTTCCCGCGCAGTCCCCGATGGGGAGAAGGTTTTGCGGGAGCGGAAGGGCCAGCGGACGCCGCCGCACTTCTGGGCCGCGTTCGTTCTTTCGGCCGTTTGGCGTTAGATACTTTGCAAGCACGAGCTTCACCGAGCGCAGGTCGAAAAGATAGCCGCGGATCGCCCCCGCCGAGCGGACCGTCACGACGTGTCGACCCGCGGCGAGGGTCCATTCGCCCAGCCGCTGCGTCTGGAAGTTCGTCCATGCCTTCGTGCTCGCCACCTTGCCCGTCAGCGACAATTCACCGCTACGAATGGCGAAGGCGTTGCCCGCCTGGGCGTCGGGGCACGACCACTCGAGCCAAACTTCGTACGTGCCCGCTTTGGCGATTTCGGCCGTCCAGGCCGCCTCGTCGTTTTCGCTGCCCCAGTAACCGAGGGCCTGCTCTTTTGCGGAGTGCTTGACGGTTTTGCCCGATAGGCGTGCGCTGGCTGCGTTCAGGACCAGCGTTCCCTCCCGTTCCTTGACGTTTTCGCTGCCGACTTTGGGCGCCTCCGCGGGGAGGTTCGTGCGGACGTGGGCGAGCAGATCGGCCATCGCCTGGACGTCGATCTCCTTCTCCACGCCCTCGGGCATCACGGATTTGCCGGTGCTGAAGAACTCGTCGAGATCGCTGCGAAGGATGATGTGCTGCTTGCCGTCGGCGGCGACGAGGGTGAGGCTGCCGCCCGATTCGCTGGCGAGCAATCCGCTGAGCGTGACGCCGTTCTTGGTGACCGCGACGTAGCTCAGGTAACGGGCTTCGACGACGCGATTGGGATCGAGGATGGCAGTGAGGAGCCCCAGGGCGGACTTGTCGCCGACGGAGACGAGATCGGGGCCGACCTGATTGCCGACGGCGCCGAGGCGATGACACGTCGCGCAGTTCTTGGCGAAGATCTTGGCGCCGCGCATCGGGTCGCCAGTGAGCGTCAGCGCGCCTTGATAGGCGTCGATAACTTTCTGACGGTCCGCGTTGATGGAGCCCGCAAGGAGCTTGACGGCGCGCAGGCGAATCGCGTCGAGCTTGTGGCTCGTGAGAAACTGCCGGCGGGCGGCGTCGAAATCACCGGGGAGAATCTCCTTGCGCTCGACCGCGTCGAGCGTCATCAGGATACCCTCGGATCGGCGCAGGAGCGCTTCGAGGACGAGACCGCGCGGGACCGGGCCGAAGCTTTTCCAGGATTTGAGCAGCAGCTCGGCCGCGTCTTTTTCTTTCATTTGCCCCAGCGCTGCGATGGCCGCCGCCTGCACCTCAGCGGATGTCTGCGGCGCCAGCAACTCGGCGAGATGGGCGCGGTCGGCCTGGTGCTTGTCGAAGCCTCGGCCCAGCAGGCGCACTGCGGCGACCCGAAGGTCGTTGGGCGCCCGGTCATCGCCGGCCGACTTCCGCGCCGCGGCGAAGACCGGGTCTAACTTTTGAAGCGCCGACGCGGCGTTGAATTCGAGCAGCGAACTGCCGCGCTGGTCGAGCGAATCGAGCAGTCCCGCGAGCGCGTGAAATTGCCAGGGGGCGTACGTGCCTTGCGCATCCTTCGCGATGGCGGTGAGGAGCGTGTCCAGCGCCTTTGTGTTTTTCAGCGAGTTGGCGACTTTCAGGAGGTTCTCCAGCAAACCCGTCGGCGCCGGTGTGGGGCTGGCGAGGATCGCGCGCAGCGCTTCGTCGAGGTTGTCCGCATGGATCGAACTGAGCACCGCGGTGAGCACGATGCGGTCGCGATTCTCCAGCGCCAACGTCGCCAAACCGGAGCCGGATTTGGCGTGCTTCCATTCGCCGAGCGTCAGGGCGAGTTGCAATTTGACGGGCAGGTCCGCGTCGGCGGTCCGCTTGAGGAGATCCTCGCCCAGTCCCGGCGTCTTGACGAGTAGGCCTTCGCAAAGCCGAACCGCCTGTTCGCGTACGCCGGGATGCGCGTGCGTCAGCGCCGGGCGCACATGATCCGCGGTTAAGGCGCCGAGCCCTTCGAGCGTGCATAGGGCATGGACGACGGCGAGCGGCCGATCGGAGTTCGCGGCGAGTTTGACGAGCAGCGGAACCGCGGCCCGGTCGTTCTTCCATAAGAGCATCATCTGGGCCATGTCGCGCTGCCAGCCGCTGGGGCTGTCGAGCGCCGCGACCAGTCCGGCGGTGTCGAGCTGGTCGAGCCGGGGGATCGGCCGACGTTTGGCGCCGACGGGCACGATTCGGTATATTCGGCCCCTATCGTGCCCGGCGCGGAGGTCGAGCTGCTTTTGCCAAAACGCCGGGATCCACTGCGGATGCTCGATCACCGCGCGGTACATATCGGCGACCCAGAGCGCGCCGTCGGGGCCGGTCTGAATCGACGTCGGCCGAAACCACGGATCGCTCGACGCCAGGAACTCCGACGTCTGTTCGTCCAGGGCGCGCATGCTCGAGAACGTGTAATTCTTGCGACTGAGGACTTCGCGATGGATGAGATTGTGGACCGGTTCGCTAACGAAAGTACTATGCGAGAACTCGGGGCCGAAGAGGTCGTCGCGGTACACGATGGCGCTGCACGCGGAGGTGAAGTGATTGGCCGACTGCGGATTGTTGAACCGCGAGGCCGTGACGCTGATTGGAAAGACCTTCGAGGCGCCGGGCGTGATCGAGACTGGCTCGCGCAGGTTCGGCGCCGCGAGCGAAGGGTTGCGGCGCAGATAATGATCGGCGAGGACGAGATGCCACATGGGGTTGGAGTTGTTGTTGCCGAACCAGTGATTCCAGTCGTCGCGGCTACGGCCGAACTGGGTCATGCCGGTCTGCAGATCGAAGCTGCCATCGTCCGGTTTGAAGCGGAAATCACGGCCGCGCAAGTCGAAGGTCAGGCCGGTCTTCATCGACTTGACGACGCCGCCGGAGTCGCCGTTGGCGCCGTAGATCCAGTTGTCAAGTCCCCAGACGAGGCTGTTGACGCGATGCTGCTGATTGCCTTCGCCGAAGCCGGTGTAGAGCTTTTGCACGAGATCGGCCGAGCCGGTCCCCTTCGTGTCCTCCGCGTAAAGAATATCGGGGGCAGCGGTAATCAGTACGCCCTTTTTCCAGGGGAGCACGCTCGTCGGAAACGGCAGCCCGTCGAGGAAAATCGTGGCCTTGTCGTACGTACCGGTCCCCTTCGTATCCTCGAGGTACTTGACGCGCCCGCCATTCTTGCCGAGCGGATAGTCTCCCATCTCGACGACCCAGAGCTTGCCGTCGGGTCCGAACGCGAACGAAATCGGATCCTGCACGAGCGGTTCAGCCGCCGCCAGCTCGATCTCGAACCCGGGACGCATCTCGATGCATTTCAGCGACGCCATCGGCGACTTGCCGCGCGGCTGCACCTTGGCGAGCAGATCGTTGTAGCTCACGCGCTGAAAGCCGACCGATTCGTTCTGGATGCAGATGCTGCGCGAGTGAAACCAGACGCCGTTCTCGGTTCCCTTACGGCTAAAGATCGGTAACTCGGGCGTCAGGCCGCGCGGATGGGCGAAGACTTCACGCGACCAGCCGGTCTTCATCGAGTCGAACAGATGCAGCGACGAGCGCTCCTCGTTTGAAAACAAGGCGTCGAGTTTGCCATCCTCGTCGATGTCGGCGAAGCGGAGGCCGAGGTCGAGCTTGGTGCCGATCGGCAGCTTGAAGGGCAGCGTGGCCCAGCCCGTCTCGGTTCGCGACAGCACCTTGTCACTGGCGACGCATTCGTCGATGCCGTCGCCGTCGAGATCGACGAAGCGGAACGGTCGCGCGACTTCCGGACCCGACTCTACAACCCAGGTTTTGCCATCGAAGTGCCAGACTTTGCCGTTGGTCGCAAACGACGGCCGACCGTCGGCATGGAGGACGCCGAACTGGACGTCGGCGTTGGGGAGGAGCAGCGGGAAATCGCTCACGAGCCACCGGTTCTCTTTGGGCGACCAGATTCGCGTCTGTTTGACGTGTTCGTTACCGATGACGGCGTCGAGAAAGCCGTCGCCGTTGAGGTCGAGCAGGCGCACGCCGTTATCGGAACCGTCGGCCGCCCGCAGAGACTGCCCGCCGAGCAGATGGCGGTTGAAACGCTCGAGGGCTTCGCGGAAGGTCATGAACTTGACGCGTTTGCCGTACTTCTGCTCGGCGTGATCGATGAGCGCGATGGTCTGTTCCGGCTTGCTCCAGCCGGGCGTGTGGAAAATCGAACAGAAGACGCCCTTTTTGGCGACAGTCATGTCCAGGGCCGCGAGCCAATCGCGGGTGAGGAGCGGGCTGCCGTTCTCCTTGTGCAACTTCTGGGCCTCCCAATCCGACGGCATCACGCACGGGATTTCCCAGCAAAGCCTGCCGACGACATACGGGTACGGATAGTTTTCGATGGTGTTGACGAAGTTGGGGACGGCGTAGCGGCGAAAGCGTTCCTGGCCGCGCTCCATCACCAGCTCGCGCGGCAACTCCGGATCGGCGGGCGTGAAGATCTGCATCACCGACGTATCGATGTGCAGGAAATTCCCCTGCGGGGTCTTCTTGTTAAAGATCTCGGCCAGGAAGCGCGGGCTGAGCGTGTTTTGCGAATCGCAGCATGGGGTGCGAAACGCGACGGGACGGTTGCCGGGGACAGACGCGAGGACGTCGATGGATTTGTTGACGGTCGCCGCCGCCTTGGCGAGATCGTTGCCGTTTAAGAGCGGGCAGGGATGATCCCAGGTGTGGATATCGAGCCCGACGCCTTCCTTGAGCCAGGCCTGGAGCTGCGGATCGGCGGGATCGGCCTGGCACGTCATAATGCTGACGGCTGAGGTTCCCTGGGACTTTTGCAGGGCTTTGAGAATGGGCCGCAGAAACGCCTCGAACTTGGGCGCGGTACCGATTCGCATGTCGTCGATGGCGAGGATCACGACCGCATCGACGCCCGATTCGCCGACCCACTGCGGCGTGGTCAGCTTGGGGAAGGTCCGCGAAACATAGTAGGGATCGCTACGTCCATCGAGATAGGTAAGACGAGTCCCTTGGGCGAAGAGGGAGGCAGGCAGAAGGAACGCCAACAGCAGCGCACGCATGGGAGACCTCGCAGCGGGAATAGATGAGGGCATTCTGGGAGCCCCTGGGCGCGCGGCAAGGGCCAGGCTCCGGCAATCAACTGTGTTCAGGGAACATAGCTCCGGCCGGCAAAGTCTTCATCAAGGCGTCGGTTGGCAGGGGCAATTGCCGCTGGGTGCGACGTTTCATGATTGCCTTTGAGCGCAGGACATGGTCGGCTCCGCCGTCGACGACCTGGGCTGCGATTGCCTTTCGAACAAAAAAATTTGCCCCTCAGGGCTTTCTGTCAGGGGCGTAAACTGTTCCAATAGCGTGCGGCAAATAAGTGGACCGGCTCAACTCCGTCTTTCTTCACCGGGAGCGCAAGATGTCTTGTTTCGTTCGCAACCTCTTGCTCGCGATGGGCATTCCTCTCGTACTCCCGTCGATTACGGCGAGTGCGCAGAACGTCGAATCCGCGTCCTGGCCGCAATTCGGGCGGAATGCACAGCGGAGCGGCGACAATCCGGATGCCCGACTCGAATTCCCGTTGGCGCGCATCATGGCGATTCGCTTTCCTGCTCCGATCTACGCCTCGCCGGCGGTGGTCGATGGGCTAGTTTACGTGCAAGACGCGCGCGGCCACGTTGCCTGTGTGGATGCGACCGCGAATCGTGCGCTCTGGATCACATCGCTCGGCGGGATCAACAACACGTCGTCGCCGGCGGTGGCGGACGGCAAGGTCT
This sequence comes from Gemmatales bacterium, assembly GCA_038217425.1. Lineage (GTDB taxonomy): Bacteria > Planctomycetota > Planctomycetia > Gemmatales > Gemmataceae > JAIEPT01. Next base: position 140,257 of record JBBQPM010000001.1, on the reverse strand, counting down.
TCGTCGGTTCCACAGCGGGCTATCTTGCCGTTCTCGATGCCAAGTCGGGCGCGATCCTGCATAAGATTCCTGCCGCAGGCGGGGTGACTGCGGCGCCGGCGGTCGCGAACAATGCAGTCTATTTCGGCACCTTCGCCGGCAAACTGCACAAGATCGACTTCGCCGGTAGATCGCTCTGGACCTACGACGGGGGCCGTATCAGTATCACCGAGTTCGCGGTTCGCGATAAGGATATCTTGTTCTTTGCCGGCTCGGACAACACGCTCCTGCATCATCTGGAAGACCTCGGAGATCGGATCAACGTGGTCAGCAAGCGTGCGGCGCCGGGGCAATGCTGTCCGGTCGGCGGGCCGGCGTTCGCCGGCGAGAATTTCGCATTCCAGAGCTTCGACAGCGAATTTGGCCGCTTCTTCCTGATGCCGCTTGCAATGGGCAAAGCGAAACAACCCAAAGCCAAGGAGCCCATCGTCGGCGACGTGCACGATGGTCGAAACACCCCTGCCGTTCGTGGCAATCGCATCTACCGTGGCGACAAGTGTTTCTCGGCAGACAATCTGAAGCTGCTCTGGCGGGTCCAAACGCAGGTTCTGTACGACGGCAGCTCGCATGCGTCCCCCGCGCTGGCGAAGAACGTGCAAGTCGTCGGCAGCGAGCGCGGCGAGGTACACTTCATTTCGCTCGACGGAGAGGAAGCGATTCGCCGACCCGTATGGACGTTCAAATCGCTCGGCGCCGATCGGCCCAACGGCGCCGTGAGTTCGTCGGCGGCGGTGGTCGACGGGCGCGTCTTTTTCGGCGGCGAGGACGGCATCCTCTACGGACTCGGTAAAGGCCCGGAGGCGGCGGTCGCCCTACTCGCGATCAAGGAGGAACGAAAGCAGCCGGCGCGGCTGGCGGGAAGCGAATGGGCGACGCCCGGCGGCGACATGGGCTACAGCTTCGTATCGACCGACAAGGAGATCAAGCCTCCGTTTGCGATCGCCTGGAAGACGCGCATCTGGAGTACCTTCAAGGGACCGATGATCGTCGCCGACGGCCGGGTTTACTGCGGATGCCGCCAGGGTCCGCTCATCGCGCTCGATGCGAGCACGGGGGAAATTCTCTGGAAAGTGCATCACCCCGGCGTCGAATCGCGACCGGCCCCGACCTTCGCGGAGGGGAAGATCTTCCTGATGCGTACGAAGAACGGACAGGGAGACAGCCCGTTCGTGGTCGGCACGTCCGGCGGTCCGCCTGGGGAAGGCATCTGGTGTCACGATGCCGCTTCGGGCGAGTTGCTGTGGCATCAGTCGATGCCGATCCGCTATCACTTCAATCCCGATGGTCTGGTGATCGACGCTGGCAAAGTCTTCGGGTTGCAACTCGACAAATCGGGCGAGGCGCAGATCGTGGCCTTTGCCACCGACACCGGCAAGGAACTCTGGCGCACGGCTCTCGCGGACCTGAAGGAACGCATCAATGCGAAGAAATCGGCAGATGTCCGCGCATTGCCGAAGGGAATGCGGTTGCCGCCGCGCTTCAGCGCCGTTCTCTCCGCGGGCATGTTGTGCGCATCGCTGAGCGACTGGGGCACGGTGGCGCTGGATCCGAAGGATGGCAAACTCATCTGGAGCAATCCCGACCTGGCGATCTCGAACCGCTCGCGCATCGCCTCGCGCCATGGCACCCTTCTCGTTTGCGCGCCCGAAGGCGATTGCGCCCTCGACGCCAAGTCGGGCGAGTTGTTGTGGAAGAACCCGCCGAAGAATATCTACGCTCACGCGCTATCGGATCTCTTTTTGGAGAGCAAGGGAACCAAGGATCTGCACTCTTCGGGACGCTGCTGGCAGCCGATCCTCGCCAACGGCGTCTGGTACAGCCATTTCCCGGCCTCGTCGAACAACCGCATGCAAGCCACGGTGGGCGGCAAAGTCGTCTGGAGCTTCGATTTCCTCAGCAACGCCTGTCCGACGCCTTCGCCCGCGTACGGCCGGCTATACTATTCTCCGGCCGGCGAAGGCGTCGTCTACTGCTTCGCGCCCATGAAGAAATGAGGGGCGACCTGGCGCCACGACGGCCTCCGGCGGCCCGCGCTTTCCGTCCGGCTACCAGTGGTTCAGGATTGCCTCGCGAAACAGCTAACAGCGTGCATGCAATGGGTGTTCGCATATGATTGCAGCACAAGTTGAAAGCGCCCCCAACGGAACAACACGCTTCCGGGAGGACTGTGACATGAGAAAAACGATCGCGCTTCTGGTTTTCCTGGGGCAGGCCGCGTTGGCAGGCGCTAACGATTGGCCGAGTTGGCGTGGACCGACCGGCCTGGGAGTCTCCCAGGAAAAGGACTTGCCGATCCACTGGAGCCCCACAGAAAACGTGCGCTGGAAGGTGAAACTCCCGTCGGCCGGGAACTCGACGCCGATCGTCTGGGGCGACCGCGTCTTCATCACGCAGGCCAATGACGTGACCATGTGGCCGCCCAAGGTGCCCAAAAACTTCGCGGGCGGCTCGTCGGCGGGCGGTCATGCCGTGGCCGAGAAGCGTTCGGTAATGTGCTTTGCGCGCGCCGACGGCAAACTCCTCTGGCAGCGCGACGTCCTCTACAAGGAAACGGAGATCACGCATCCGACCAATCCGTTTTGTTCTGCGTCCCCCGTCACCGACGGCGAACTCGTCGTCGCCTGCCACGGATCTGCGGGGCTGGTCTGCTATGATTTCGACGGCAAGGAGCAATGGCGTTACGACATCGGCAAGCTCGAACATCTGTGGGGCAACGCGTCTTCACCCATTCTGTACGGCAATCTGTGCATCCAGTGGTGCGGCCCCGGCGAACGCCAATTCCTTGTCGCGCTCGACAAACGCACGGGCAAGAAGGTGTGGGAAACCACGGAAGTCGGCGGCGATACCGGCATCACCAGCAAGAAGTTTCTCGGCTCCTGGAGCACGCCGATGATCGTCCGCGTCGGCGATCAGGATCAACTCCTCTTCGCGGTGCCTCACAAGCTCAAAGGTTATGATCCGAAGACCGGCAAGGAACTTTGGTCGTCCACCGGGCCAGGCAACTATTGCTATTCCTCGCCGCTGTTCGTGGACGGTTTGGCGATCTTCGGCGGCGACCTCGTCCAGGTGGGAGGCGTCGGCGACATCAGCAAGCGCCGGCAGCGTTACAAGGTCGGTTCGATGTACATCAGCACCGCCGCCATCGCAGGCGACTACCTCTACACTTACAGCGGCGTGGGAATACCGGCCTGCTATGAATGGAAGACCGGCAAGGAAATCTGGAAGAGCCAGATCGAGAACCGGCCCGGAGGCAAAGCCGCGTGGGGATCGCCGATCCATGCAGCCGGCCGAATCTACATTATCGATCAAGACGGCGCCACTTCTGTATTCGCCGCCGGCCCCAAGTATCAGTTGCTTGGACTCAACCACCTGAACGAACGGTGTAACGCATCCATCGCCGTCGCGCACGGCAGTCTGTTCATCCGCACGCATAAACACCTTTGGTGCATTGGCGAGAAATAGCCGCTGCTGTCCGCGAGGAGAATTCTATGCATCCCTTGAAGACAAGTTGCCCGCGCCTTGGACTACTGGTCGTCAGCTTTCTGGGGCTGGCATTGCAGTCTCCGGTGGGGGCGCAAGATTCGGGCAAGCTCATGCTCGTCGCGGGAAGCAGCCAGGGGGGCGCAGGCATTCTCAGCATGGGGAAAATCGCCACCCCCTACGGCGTCGGCTTCGATGGCAAAGGCAATATGTACGTGGGCGAGATCTACGGCCACCGCGTCCAGAAATACAGTCCCGACGGGGTCATGACGATCGTCGCCGGGACGGGAGAGAAGGGCTACGGGGGCGACGGCGGGCCCGCACTGGAAGCCAAGTTCCATGAAATCCATGATCTCGTCGTGGCCGACAACGGCGACATCTACGTCGCGGACAGCTTCAACTACCGCATTCGCAAGATCGACGCCCGGACCGGCATGGTTTCGCTGATCGCCGGCACGGGCAAAAAGGAATTCTCCGGCGACGGCGGCCCGGCAGAAAAAGCCGGCCTCGATGGGACCGCCAGCGTCGCCCTCGACGCGAAACGGCAGAAACTCTACTCGACCGGTTTCAGCAAACGCGTCCGCGTCATCGATCTGAGGACGGGCATCATCGACACGGTCGCCGGCATCCCTGGAGGCCGCTCCGTGGGGGTCGATTCCGCGGGCCGAGTTTACGTGGGTCACAAAGACATGGTCAGCGTCCTCGAACCCGGCGCCAAGGAATCGAGGGTGATCCTCGACGCGAACAACACGCAACTGCCGATTTACGCCGTGGCCCTGGGCTTCGATCAAAAAGACAACCTTTATCTCGCCGACATGAAAAGCCAAACGATCCGCCGCTACGAGCCAGCAACCGGAAAGTTGACCATCCTCGTCGGCTGCGGCAAGCGCGGCAATGCCGGGCTCAATGGCCCCGCGCTGCAAGCCGAACTAAAGGATCCGCACGGCGTCAATATCCGCCCCGATGGCACGATCTACTTCGCAGACAGCTTCAACTACCGAGTCGTGCGCGTCGCGCCGTGACACACTCTTTACCTCAAGGGACCTTCGATGATCTCTCCAAACCGAACGGGCTTTGCTCTTGGATTGCTGGTTCTACTTCAAGCGCTGAACGCCGTGGATGCCGCGGAGTTGTCCGTGCACGACTGGCCTCAATTTCGCCGCGATGCGGGCCGCACCGGCGATAATCCCCAGGCGACGCTCTCCTTTCCATTATCCCGAACGACGGCGGTCCGTTTGCCGGCGCCGATCTACGCCTCGCCGGCCGTCGCGGCTGGCAAGGTCTACATCCAGGACGCGCGCGGCAACGTCGCCTGCATCGATCCGGCCAAGAATCGGACCCTCTGGGTCACGTCCCTCGGCGGTATCAACAATACGTCGTCGCCCGCCGTCGCCGAGGGTAAAGTCTTCGTCGGCAATTCCGCGAATGCCCTCTTCATCCTCGACGCGGCCTCGGGGAAGGTCGTGCACAAGGTCCCCGCACACGGCAGCGTCCTCACTTCCCCGGCGGTTACCAGTGAAGCCGTCTACTTCAGCACGCTTACGGGCAAGCTCGTTAAGATCGACCTTGCCGGCAAAGTGCAATGGACGTTCGACGGCGGCCGGCAAAGCACCACGGAGTTTGCGCTGCGAGGCAAGGAGATCCTGTTCTTCGCCGGGTCGACGAACACTGGCCTTTATCGCCTGCTCGATGAAGGAACCAGCGTCAAGGTGGTTCGCAAGACGCCGGCGCCCTCGAACTGTTGTCCCATGGCCGGTCCGGTCTTCGTGACCGACGATTCCTTTGCGTTTCAGAGCTTCGACAGCGAATCGGGCCGATTCTATCTGATGAAGGATGACGCCAAGCCGATGGTCGCCGGCGACATCAGCGATTCACGCTCCTTGCCGGCCGTCCGCGGGAATCTGATCTACCGCGGCGACAAATGCTTCGACTCGGCCAAACTCAAGCTCATCTGGCGCGCAGACAAGGAAGACCTTTACGACGGCGGGTTCCATTCCTCGCCCGCTCTTGCCAGGGACGTGCTCGTGGTCGGATGCGAGCGCGGTCTGGTCCATGTTTTCGATTTGCAAGGGGCCAAGGTTCAGAAACCCCGCTGGCAGTATCGGACGCTGCGCGCCGGCGAACCCAACAGTGCGGTCAGCTCGTCGCCCGCCGTGGTGGATGGCACGATCTACTTCGGCGGGGAGGACGGCATCCTCTATGGGTTGGGGCAGGGCAAGGAAGTCGCCGTCGTCGACGCGCCGGTCACGCTCAAGGAGCCAGCGCCGCCCATCGCGCTCAAGGGGAGCGAATGGCCGACGCCTGGCGGCGACATGGGCTTCAGCTTCGTCTCCAGCGACCGTGCCGTGAAACCGCCGTACCAGGTCGAGTGGAAGGCGCGCCTCTGGAGCGTATTCAAGGCCCCGATGATCGTCGCCGACGGACGCGTCTATTGCGGCGGCCGTCTGGGCAACTTCACCGCCCTGGACGCGGCCAGCGGCGAGATCCTGTGGAAGACGCACCACCCCGGCGTCGAATCCCGCCCCGCCCCCACCTATGCTGACGGCAAACTGCTCATCATGCGCTCCCGCAACGGCCAGGGCGATAGTCCTTATGTCTCCGGCGCCTCGGGCGGACCCGCGGGCGAGGGCCTTTGGTGTCACGACGCACGCACCGGCACTGTCCTGTGGCATCAGCCGATGACGTTCAAGTATCACTTCAACCACGATGGACTGGTCGTCCACGATGGCAAGGTGTTTGTCGAGCAGATCGTTCCCAAGAAACAGATTCAAGCCGTTGCCTTCGCGCTCGACACCGGCAAGGAAGTCTGGCGACAGGACTTGCCCGACCTCGATCCGCCCGGCTTGAAACTGCCGCCACGCTTCAGCGGCGTCATCGCCGGGGGAGTCTGGTGCGTCTCCATCAGCGATCGCGCCACGCTGGGGCTCGATCCCGTGACCGGCAAGATCCTCTGGTCCAACAAGGATCTGAGCATCACCTTTCGAGCGCGCGTCGCCGCCCGTGACGGGATCTTGGTCGTGTTCAACAACGACGGCGATCACGCCCTCGATGCCAAGACCGGAAAGCTCCTCTGGAAAGGGGCCGCCAAGTCGACGCGGTATTCCCAGGCGCTCACGGATCGCTACATGAACAGTAAGGGGCAAGAGGGGGTCTTTCCTCCCGCGGTGTGCGCCTGGCCCATCTACGCCAACGGATTCTGGTACAGCCACCATAGCTTCAGCACGGGCCACGGCGGCAACAAGCTGTCGGCCATCAAGGATTCCGAATCGAGCGACGGCGGCTTGCTCACCCCCAAAATGGTGACGTGGTCCTACGAGTTTACTTCCAACGCCTGCCCGAGCCCCACGCCGGCGTATGGCCGACTGTACTATTCGCCGGCGTCGGAGGGCGTGATTTACTGCTTCACGCCCAGGCAGGAATAATCCCCATGCCAATTCACAAAGACATCCGCGCCTACAACGCGACGCAGTCCGCCGGCGACAAGCGTATCTGCAGCGCCCTCGCCAAGGCCATCGATCAACAACTGCCGGAGGCCGAGAACAAGATCTGGCACCGGCACCCGGTGTGGTTCCTGGACGGAAACCCGATTGTCGGCTACCACAAGCTCAAAGATTGCGTCCGCCTCCTGTTCTGGAGCGGCCAATCCTTCGACGAGCCCGGCCTTGCGGCCGAGGGGAGTTTCAAGGCCGCCGAGGCACGGTACACATCCGACGATCAGATCGCGGCCAAGGATCTCGAGCGGTGGCTCAAGAAGGCGATTGAGATCCAGTGGGACTACAAGAATATCGTGAAGCGCAAGGGCAAACTGGAGCGACTGAAGTAGTCTGGAGACGCTCGATGAAGCTCAATTCGCCGACTGGGTGACCCGGTAAACGCAGGAAAGCGGCCAGTGCGAGATGCGGGTGTGGCGTCCGAGCCGGAGTTCATTGAGAAAATAGAGAGGAAAGGAGACGATCCCCCATGATCCGATTCGTTTTGGCGTCCGTGATTGGTGCGAGCCTGCTGACCTTGCCGGCCCCGATCGGCGCTGCGGATTACCTTCCCGGCGGTGAACTCACGAAAAAAGCGGTCGAGGCGCGGCGGGGCAAGACGCCGTTGTCGAAACTTGCGGCCGCGATGAAGCCCGGCACGTGGGCCGAGCTCAAGACCGAGGCGCCGCCGGCGAAGCTCTGGACCTCTCCACCGCCGAGCCGCGGGCTGCACATCGCGGGCTGGACCGACGACGCCCACTGGGACAGCCGCACCGGCCAGTTCCTCTACATGGGCATTCGCCAAACACGGCAGTTCATCGCTTACTCGGAAGAAAAGAATGCCTGGCGCGTCATTCCCCTAGACAAGGAAAGCGACAATCCCGTTTTTCAGACCAACTTTGGCCACATCTACGGCACGAACGGATTCGACCACGAGCGGAGCCGACTCTATCACCTCCATCGCGACTACAAGGAACTCAAGGGGGGCATTTCTTACTTCGACGTGCTCACGGAGAAGTGGACCAAGCTGCCGCCGCGGCCTGCGAAAAGCGGCGGCATGTGCATCGAGTTCTTTCACGCGATGGACGGCCTGGTCGTGCTCGGCAAACAGTCGTGGTTCTTCAGCGACAAGCGGCAGAAGTGGGAGGACCTGGGGAGCAGCCCCGTCGACGGATACCACAGTCTGTTCCGTCACAACCCATTTCGCAATGAGGTGCTCCTGACCGGCGGCAACAACAACCGGCGCGTCGTTGCTCGCCTGACGAAAGACGGCAAGATCGAACGCTTGAAGGACGCGCCGGTCGACCTGGGCGTCCGCGCCGACCGGGTCACCGTGGACCCGATTTCCGGTCGTTACTTGATCCTGACCGCCCGCGACGAAGCCGGCCCGAAGGGGTTTGAGTTCGACAGCGACGCGAACGACTATCGGGAGGTGGAGCCGTTCGCATCACAATGGCCCTTCAAGCGCACTGCCATGCCGGTGGTCGCCTTCATCCCCGAGTACGGCGTGACAATGTGGGCGGAACATAAGGTCTATCTTTACAAGCACGACGCTCCGCCCAGCAAGGCGAGCGACCGGAGCGGACGGCAGTAATGGCTGGCAGTGACTTCATCCGCAAAAGAAAAAGCCCTCGCAACCTCATGTGTTGCAAGGGCTTCCGAAACTACCCGGCATGGATTCGAACCATGACGAAGAGAGCCAAAATCTCTTGCCGTTCGGACATAAGACTGAACCTGTCAAGGGTTGCGGAAAATCACGCTCGCGCCCGGACTGCGCCGAGACCAAACCGCAGGACACCGATGCCGATTTGGCCCGTGTCGTGAACGTTTGGCCAGATCTCGCGGAAGACGTTCGACGTGCGATCCTGGCGTTGCTGGCCGGGGCCGCCGACGGCGTTTAGAGTCTTTCGCGCCTCGACGTCAATAAGCCCGCCAGCGGGGCAATGCGGCGATGCTCTTGCGGCCAGGCCCGCACTCGGCGACGATGTTGCCAATTGATCTCACGCGAAACCCGCAGGAGGCTTGCCATGTTGACCCTCGACTACGCCTTTTCCGCCTCGATCTCCCGAAGCGAACTGGAGGACTACGTTCGCAACGTCGAAGTCACGATCCGCTGCCCAGACAGGGAAGGTCTGGAAAGTTACGTGATCGGGAAACTGGCGCTAGACCAGATTCTCTGGGCGGATGCGATCCACGACGGCGAACAACTCTTCGACGTCTGCGACAACGACTCCGGCGGCTTGCACAGCGTTCATGTCGTCTTGACCCGGGGCACAAACGAACTGCGGAAGGATCTGGCAATCGAGGAATACGTCGGGCACGTCCTCTTCCTTTGGGCCGCCGTGTTTCACCCGTCGATTCATCCGTACCGGCAGGCCATCATCCACACCGTTTGCAGTCTGTTCGGGGAGGACTCGCTCGCCGTCATGTGGAGCGACGTCACGGGACTTTCAGCCGCGGAACTGGCCGAGCTTGGCTTTTGCAAGATCGCAGGCGCCGAACTGATCTTTCGTCACAACGCTCTGCGGTGCAGTTTCGGCGACGAGCATCCGCGGGGGATGGATGCCGACGGCGCGGAGGGCTCGCCCGAGAGCGAGGAATGGGTGTTGAGGGAGTGGAAGAAATTCGAGTAACGCGTCGGAATCGGCGTGCGATCGGAGCGGCGCAGTTATTGCTGAGTTAAATTTGGCATTGTAGCTGCGATTGAGCTACGCTATGAGCACAACCAAAGGGAGATCACAAATGCAGCCGACCAACACCTATGCATTCGTGGCCTGGCCCGACGAAACGTGGCGATTCGAACGCGCGATGTACGACCTGTTCCGGATGTTGAGTACGCGCGTAGAGATGAATGCGACGCCCGAAGAGTTCGAGCGTTTCCGATCCGGGCTGTCGCATCACGGCATCACGCTGCGCGAGGTTGAGCGGATTGCGGCCAACGAGCCACAGCCCGCGCTATGAGATCGCCTTAGCGGATCGGACGCTTAGCCCGGAGTTCGGACCGCCCGGTACGCCGAGAGCGGTCTCGACTCCCGAATTGGCTCGCAAGTCGGCGAGCAGGGACTGGGCATGAATTTGTGCCCCAATTCTTCGCTGAGATTCCGGCCTTGGAATTTGCACCTGCTTCGCTCGGTACACCTCTACGAAGTCGAGACCTTGGCTCATTGTCGAGATGCAGATGGCTCGAATGTAATACCGATTGAATTCGCCCTCGGCAATTGTTTGCGAAGCCGTGTGCGGCACTTTCACGATTGAGGCCCCGCCGTTCGCCTTCCGCCGCTCTTCGAACTGCTTAATCAGCCCCCGGCGGGCTAATTCGTCTGTCATCCAGTCATCGTCGTGCTGCCTAATCGCATCGAGCAGAATCTCGGGATATTCTCTCGCGCCGGCAGCAGTGAGGCGAGGACTGATAAAAAGCCGCCCGCTCCGGATGTCGTCTGCTGCTTCCGCGAGCATCAGCTCTCGGATTTCCGAGTCAAGACTTACAAGGTTCAACACGGCACACCTCCTGTAAATGGAAACACATTCCACGATTTGCATCGTGGTTTTAACGCAACCATCATGATTGAATTGGTGAGTGTTGCCAGAAGGTGCAGGAAGGGGTTTGTGAGGACTCGCTACCCTGCGCGAAACGGCGAACCAAAGTCACCGCTCTATTATACCGCGCTTTGCGCAGAAAAAATGGCCTCCAACCGAAGAACGATTGAAGGCCGGGTAGGAGACCTCACAAGCTCATTCTACGCTCAACTGGAGTCGGAAGCAAAAGTCCGTCACGAATTCGCGTGATCGCTCTGAATATCACCCGGTTTTGTGAAGGCAGGCGCGAGCGTAGCTGGCACACTCGCCAATCGGTTCCAACCGAAGGTACGCTTGCCAGTGCCCGCGGGCGTCGGCAGATCGTCCGGCCTCGTCCAAGATGTCGGCGAGGTTGAAATGCGGATCTGCGTAACTCGGGCTCAACTTACCTCGGCGACTCATCCGCGACCCCCGACTATCGAACGAACAAAATCAGCAAGCCGCGGGGCGAGGTTCCGCAGGAACGTAGGTCAACCTGATAACATCCTCGCCAATCCGGTTATGAGTCACGAGGCGGAGCGGCGGTCGGGGGCCGGCGAAATAGGGCTTTCCTTGGCCAAGCACGACGGGGTGCAGGTAGATTCGATACTCATCGATCAGGCCAAGTTCGGTGAGACTTTGCGCCAAGCCGGGGCCAGCAACTTCGATCTCCCCGTCGTGATCGGCCTTGAGGGTGCGGATCGCACTCTCAAGTTCAGCCTCAATAAGCTTGGCGTTGGGGCCGACCGATTTCAACGAGCGCGAGACGACCCATTTCGGCTGCTTCCGCCACGCCGCCGCGAAGGCGCGCTCCTCTTCGCCCCATTCAGGATGATCGTCATCCCAGTAACGCATGATCTCATACATTTGACGCCCGTAAACACTTCCCGCCCGCCCCTGTGCCTCCTCGATGAAATGGCGGAAGAGCGTTGGGCTCGGCCCAAACGCCATATGATCGACGTATCCGTCAAGGGACTGGTTCATCCCGAACACGAGCTTAGCCATCTCACTCCTCGTTCCTCGCGTGATACACGCCTCGCGGATATAAGCGTCGTTGAAGGCTCCGCCCCGACCTCGGTTCCTGCTAGAGCAAGCCAAGAAGGGTTCAGTGGGACAGGATCTGCAAAGGCGGAAGACGACGGCGAGGTAGTGGCGCCTTGACGCCCTTGCCCACGTCCACCGTTACCCGCTGGCGGTACTCCTCCAGAGCGTCGGCGGGAATGCGAATTCGCCCGCGGCCCATGCCGTGCCGCTCGTGCCGAATTTTCTTGGCCGCGACCAGGGCGTAGACCAGAGCCGCAGACATGTTGATTTGCTCGGCGGCTTCGCGAACCGAGTAGAGTTTCATGGTTCTTCCTCCCAGTGCCGAATACCTTCACGTTGAGTTCGTGCCCCGGGGCGGCGGATTCGAATCGGCTTGAGCGTTTTCCCGAGAGATGTGCGTCGATTTCCTCGAATATCGCCGATAGTCGGGAGACAGTCCATCGTTTTTGCGGGGAATCTTTCAGAAACGGACGATGGGGAGGCGACTCGCAACGCAGCCCGTCTTTACGCCGTCGGCTGCGCATCGAGCGTTTTCCGCTGCGCGCTCGCGACGATCACGCCCGCTTAACCCCCTCCGGCACCCTGGCCAACAGCCCAGACCGCACCAAGTCCGCGACCGCCTGCCGAAACATCGAATGCCACGGATACCCCGCACGTCTCGCCAGGGACTTCGTCGACATCGGCGATCCCGTCGCCGCCTCGTAGATCGCTGCGTGCATCGGCGACTCAAACCGCGTCGGCGGCGCCCGCTCGACGGGCGGTTCAAAGTCGTATTCCAGCGTCGAGGCAATCTCCTGTATCGCCTCGATCAGGGCACGTAAAGTCTGACTCAGACGCAGCCGCGGCGTGGACTTTCTTGGCTCGATCATCAGTTTTGGCAAAGCTGACATGACGGGAAACCTTTCTTGTCTCGAGAAAATGGAAGGTCGAGTTTCGTCGATCACGGAGCCGCTTCCGCAATAGCCTTTGCCGGTGATCGCGATCGAGCAAGGCCAAGGCGACACAAAATCTGGGGTTTTCGGGCAAAGCGTTCCGGTTATGACGACTTTGCCGCCGTCAGGCGGGCGGGCCCGCCTTCCTGCTCGATCCCCTTCGCCGGCCCCTGCTCGCAAACCCATTTCTTGCCGATCTCCGCGACGATCGCCTTGACCCGCTCCGGCAGCAGGGCCTCGCGCTTCGCCTTCGCCGCCAACTGGCCGAAGATCGTCATGAACTGCCCGCGGAGCACGCCGATCGGACTCTGGCTGGCGCACAGATCGACGATCCCGAAGGCCCGCATGGTTCTGGCCACCGCCTCGGGCACCCCGGCCATGTGACGCTCCTCGGAACCCGGGATGTCGGGATCGATCCTGCCCGCGGCCGCCCAGGCGATCTCCCATGCCTCCGCGGCGGACCCCTCGTTGAGCCAACCGCGCTGGCTCTCCGCCGCAGCCGTCCGCAGCTCCGCAATCGTGGGGAAGGTCGCCCACTTGTGCTCCAAGAGCACGCGGTCGGCTGCCACCTGGAGCACCTCGGCGGGCAAGTCGCCCAGGAGGCGGAAGTAAACGTTGGCGGTCTCCTTCGTGGGAACGGGCTTCTGCACCCCGTCCGCAAGGTAGGCGATGATCACAGCGAACTCATCCCGCGTCACGTGCCGCCTCCTCTGCCCCTTGGGCGATAAACTCCCGGAGCGGGTCGTACCTTCCAGCGGAACCCGCCCGCGGCGACTTGTGGGCGAACTTGCCCTGGTTCTTCTCCCAGGTCACAACGGCGGCTTGCCAGTTCCGCATGCGGTTCTTGCCCACGATCCAGCCCTTGCTCTCGTAGTGGGCCACGAACGCCTCGGGATCGAGGGTGTTGCCGCGCTCGGCGCAGAAAGCCCGCACCTCGGCGACGCTGGGCGGGGCAAACCCCGATTTCGGGTTGTGTGTGTCGCCGCCGGGCGGCGCCGCCCCCGAATCCGAACCCGAATCCGCATTCGACCTCGAACCCGAATCCGAATACGAGGGCGCCTGCGCGCATCTGTTTTCATCTGCGGGCGCCTGCGCGCCGCTGCTTTCGCGAACGGCATCCTTGACGCTCAGGGGAGGGGCAGGGAACTTTGACGCTTCGGCCCGCGGCTTGCCGAGCCTGAAAAGTACGACGTACGGCTTGCCGTTCGCTTCGTAGAGAGCGATCAATCCGGCCTTTTCGCACTCGGCGAGCCAGCGGGAAATGTCGGCCTCACGCACGCGATCCGTTTGTAAAGGGTACGCTCGACTCTTCAGCATGCTCGGGCGGCCGTCGAACCGTCCGAAGTCGTCCACCACCGACATCAACCTGCGGTAGAAAAGCTCCGCAAGCCAACTCAGCGAGCAGACGCGTTCGCTGTCCAGAATCCCGTCTCTCAATAGCCTGGAAGGCATTTAGACCCCCAAAACGTGGCGGCGCCGATGGTCCCAGAGGAAGTCCGCTGCATCGTCCAGCCGGTTGAACCGGTCGAGCGTGTCGACCGTGTACAGCTCGTCGGGGCCATGGAAGCACTTCTTGACCGCGAGGATGAAGTCTTTGAGCGCGCCAGCGCCGTAATAGGCCGCGATCTCATCGACCTCCCAAGGGCCAGACTGGATGATGTCGGCCAGTCCGCCGGGGTTGCCGTCGCCGCAGATCTCTTCCAGGATGCCGGCCAAGAGCTGTCGGATTGCGGCCCATCGTTCCTCGCCCTGGTGCTTCTTCCGCCTGTCGGCTCTCAACCGAAGCTCGAATTCTTGGGCTCCCTGCTTCGCTCGGGCGTTCAGTTCATCGGCGTCGAGCCTGGCCCTTGCGAACGGCTTCGCGCCCGGCTGCGTCTTGATTCGGGTTGCTGCCATGGCCTACTCTCCTTGTTTGTGATGTTGGGGATGGTTGGATTGCGGGTCAGGCGGTTTGTCGGGCCGAGGCGGCGCCCTCGGGCTTCGTCGCGAACACCGGCGGCAGCGCCAGCAGGTCGGCCGTGTGCTTCGGCCAGGGGGCCAGGAACAGGCGATCCTTGCTCGGCAGAACCGCAGGGGAAAGGCCCCACTCGTTCGCCAGCCACCAGATTTGCTGCGTCCACTCCTCCGTCTCGCACTTGTCGTGGATCTGCTGAAAGGCAAGCACCAGGTCGACGTCGTGCCCGAGCTTCGTGAGCACATTGGCCACTCTCAGGCGATTGACGTAAAGGCCCTCCATGTCCTTGCGGTAGTATTTGTCGGGGATCAGGGCTCCGGCCGGGCACTTGCGTCCCCGCGGGCCGCGATAGCGGCAGGTCTTTCCGATGATGGATACGCAGCGATGTTTCAGCATGTGCGCGGCGCACAGGTCAAACGTTTCTTGCAGAGTCATGGGGAGGCTCCTTGTTTCTGGGTTGGGGTTAATAGGGTCGGGTTCGCATCGGGACGGGTCGGACTTTGTGCGTTCGCCGTATCCTCGGCGCGGACTCCAGGACGGCGTCGGACAGGCGCCAGCCGTTCGCCAGGCAGCGAATCGCCACGCGCCATTCGTCAGGCTCCATGGTGTCGTGAATCTCTTGGAAGACCGCCACGAGTCGGACGTTGTGCTCGAGCTTCTCGAGAATCTTCGCCACCTTCTTGCAGCCGGCGTCGAGACCCTCGAGGTTCTTCTTGTAATCCTTGTCCGGGATGAGGGCGCCCGCAGGGCACTTGCGGCCTTTCGGCCCGCGGTAGCGAAACCGCTTCCCGATTATCGACGGGACGCCCTGCCTGAGCAGGTGCGACGCACAAAGGTTGAACGTTTCCTGGTGAGTCATGACGAGGCTCCTGAGAAAGGTTGGGGGTCTGTCGTCTACAGTTTGATCTTGCCGATGCCGTCGGGGCCCATCATGTTTCTGGCCTGACCCAATAGGTCTTCGTCGGCGCCGCTCGCCCACAGGACGCGCAACTTGTACTTCCAGCAGACGCCCCGCCTGGCCTTGAAGGCCCTGAGGGCGTCGGTCACTTCCGCGGGTACCGGGCACTCGTACAGGCCGTTCGCGTGGTAGAGGGTCAATTTGCCGCACTTCGGGCAGGTTCGGTTCTTGCTCATGGAAGTCCTCGTTAAACGGCCAGGGTGAAGCCAAGCGCCCGGCGAAGTTGGCGGGCCGGCACGTGCGACAGCAGGCGCCGCGTGCCCACCGGAAAGGGCATGTCCTGCATGACCTTGACGATTCGCTGCAGTTGCACCAGGGTCATGGAGCCGAAATCGTGGCGAAAGCCTTCCGAGGCGAGTAGCGGGGCGATCGTGTGCCAGACCTTCCCTTGAGTCAGCATCTCCCAGCGGGCTTCGGCGCTGAGCCCGCGGAGGTTCGAGTCGAGGTTGCTGAGCACGCCGAGGGCGGCTTCAATCCAGCTGCAGCCAGTCCGCCGCTCGAACGCAATCGCCCGGGGCAAGTCATGCTTGCGGTTGCGGAGGATCTCTTGCGAATGGTCCTCGATGCCGAAGGCGGCGTAGACGCAGACCTTCGGCCCGGCCGGTTCGGCCATCTGGAACGTGGCCGCCGCCGAGGCCGCGAAGGGCAGGCGAGAGAGGAGCTTGTCGATCAGCAGCGTCTTGCGCGGCGCCGAGGCTTTGAGCCCCAGCAAACGCTTGAAGGCATGGATTTGGGCGAGCGTCATGGCCCCGAGCAGGCGGCGAACCTTGCGAACCGCGGGCCCGGTTCGCGGGTTGCTCAGGATGTCGAGGATCGCTTGCATGGCAGGGCCTCTTGAAGTTGACAGTCTCACTCCCGTCCTGTACGATTCTAATTACAGGTGTAATTTTTGTCAATTACAACTGTAATATTTTCTCGGAATTTATTCCCATGGACAAGGCAGATATGTTCGCCCAACAGTTGAAAGCGCTTCGCGTCGCGGCTGGATGGACTCAGCAAGAACTCGCAGACAAAGCTGGCCTGAACCAAGCGGCCATAAGCCACTTGGAGAGCAGCCGAAACAAGCCGTCATGGGATGCCGTCATAGCTTTGGCCGACGCGCTCGGCGTCGATTGCAAGGCATTCGTGGAGGCTCCGAAGCCACTAAAGAAGAAAAAGAAGTGAGTCCCAACGAATCTGCACACCGCGAACGCAACTTGAGTCCGGAAACCCGGGCCAGAAATCGCGTCGCGCCAGGGATGCGTTGCATCCCTTTTTCGTGCCCAAAGGACGCGTCATGCCGAAAGATAAACTGGGCGAAGGAGTCCTCTCTGTCCCTGAGGCTTGCCGACGCCTCGCTACTGCGTCAGAGGAGTTGGCGAGAGCGTACGAGAGCGCGAGGCCATTGCCGCAGGTTCAGGCCATCGGAACAGCGAAGCCAGCGGGCGAAGGAGAAGCGGCGAGCGACAAGATCCTGCTGACGACGAAGGAAGCCTGCGAGCGGCTGGGGGTGTCGGAGCGGACGTTGTTCCGGCTTCGCCAATCCGGCGGCTTGCCTTTCAAGAAAATCGGCGAGCGGGTACTCTACCCTGTTGATCGGCTCAAGGAATGGGCCAACGAAACCACGCCCCGCGACGCACAGGCTGCTCCAGGCTAACGCCCAGGCCTCGGGCTTTATGAAGGTCGCCAACCTGGCGGGGCCCGGCGTGGCGGCCCTGCGAAGGGCGTGGCGAAGCAGGCCCAGGGGCGTCAATCGGCGCGCGGTCAGTCCCTTCGCCAGCGGACACGCTGCACAAGTTTGATCCCTGCCAGGCAGCCAATTGCGCTTCCTGCAACTACACATAGCAGCCCTGCTGCCATCCCCAACCGCCCAGTGGCAAAACCGCTCGCATGGCCTACAACCTCGCCCATGACGGCCCCGATAATCACTCCAGCAAGAACCAAAAGTGAATCACAAATGGCGCGCACGACAACTCCACATCAAAGGCAAAGGACCGATCCCCTTCCCTTCAATTCTACCCAGGCAAGGTCAAGGCGACTCCAGGCTGACGCCCGAGGCCTCGGGCTGTGTGAAGTCGCCGAGCGGCTCTGCCGGAGGAGCCTGATCAGTCTGCGTCTTTACCGACTCTTTGCCGACGCCGTGAGCGCACGATCGGTAATGCATCTCGAGCGAGAGACGCCAAGAAGCGTCGTAGGCGTCCCGCACCATCTGGAGCAGCGGGTCATCGGGTGCCGCCACCTTCGCCAGACGATCACGAAGCCGAAGGAGGTAGTTCAGTCCCGGGAAGAGTTTCTTGTGCACGATCCCGGCTTGCCAGGGTTCGAGGTCCATCCGTTCGCCCTCCATGATGTGAACAAATGCTACCATAGGGCGGAGCAGACGCAATAGGGCGGATTTCACACCTGGGATCTCGGGACATCGTCGGCCGATTGCGGCTTTGCGACTCCCAGCGTGGCCGCCGAACCGAAGTGCATGCTAATCCATAGCTGGATGCGATATCTGACCGCAAGATGAATTGCCCAGCACGATCGGTCCGGAACACTCTTCGCGAACCGAAATCGCTTGCATCGGCGGCATCCCTGCCTTAGGATTTTCGGTAAGGAGTCCGCCCATGATCCGCTTTTCGTGCCCAGCGTGCAAAACCGCGTTCGATGCGAAACCCGTCAATGCGGGCGCCAAGTTCAATTGCACGAAATGCGGGCAGAGACTTCAGGTTCCTTCGCCGCCAGCGAACAAGACCGTCCTCGGTACGATCGAGCCGGTGCCGCTGCGTTCGGGCGAACTACCGGAGATCCCTATCGGCTCCCACGGCTATCCCATTGCCGCATTCGATCCTCCTGGATCGCCGAAGGTTCCGATTCCCGTCGGCAAGCTTGTTCCGCCATCAACCTCAGGCCCAATAGTTACGCCGTCAGCCTCATCGGTTCGGGGGCCGTGGCGAAAGCGACTTACGATAGCCGTTGGGGCGTCTGCTCTGTGCCTGTTATTGTGGCTGGGGGTATGTTTTGTTCCCTGGATCGCGAGCATCGGTAAGTCGGAAACTGAAAAGGCAAAAGAAGCGGTCAAGAGCGCCAATGCTGTGCAGGAGAGCGGTGGGCTCATTGTGGGAGTACTGATGATCGAGGAATTCGTATCGGATATCAATTCGATCATGTGGGTCAAGATTTGGTTAACTGTCGAGAATCCAAGCGACACCAGGCTTGTCCCGCTGCGAGGAGAGCCAGATTTGTCTGAGGTTTTTTCCGGAAAGTATAAGGATGAGCTTTCGATTACAGACGAGTTTAGCAACAAGTACAAATCGATTAGTGAATATGGGTATATGTCCTTGCAGAGTGGCCCGTATAATAACGCGAAAGGCATCGATAAACCCAAGCGGATCGGAGCTATTGAACCGAAGGAACACAGAATCTTCACCTTCCTTGCACCCAGGCCGCTCGCGAACGCTACGAGGCTGAACATTGCGATGCCGTCCCCGGCCGCCAATGGCAAGAAAGTCGAGTTTTCACTTCCGATCAAATTAGTAGATACAGAAACGCCGCGAATTGAGACTTTCGATGTAGTGGCCACTTCGCCGCCGGGAACCGATCCGCCGCCCACAATCAAGCGAAAGTGCTACTTTCAACGATGTGACTTTGACGCTGCTGTTGCAAAATGGAACAAGTCGTTTGAGTAGGAGTTGTAAGTCCAGAGAATCACTATCGGCGACTAGGCCAGAGCGGCTACTCGGCGCCTCACCTATTCATCGGCTTCTTGGTTTGATGGTGGGGCGTTCGCTATCCCCGCTTGGCCTACATTGCCGTCGGCTTCTTGATCCATCGTTGGGGCAGCAAGTTATTACCCACAATCGACTCGGCGACCCAGCGTCTTCCCGCCGGCGTGCCCACGGGCAGGCGTCCGGTCTTGCCCCAGACCTCGCCGAAGTTCCAGGCCTGCCATTGAGCGGCGACGGCTCGCAATGCGGCCGGGCTCGGGAGTTGCCCGCTCTTGTGCTCGACGGCCCAGTCGGCGCCGCCGTAGAGCGACTCGATTGGCAGTTCGCGGAGGATTGCAAAATAGAAGTCGTCGAGCGAGCACGCCGCGCCGTCGACCACGTGCCGAGTTCCGTCTTCGGCCCAACCGGACGCGGCCTTGATCTTGGCCATGAACTCGGCGAACTCGGGCGTCACGGTTTCCAGGTCGGCCGCGTTCACGCGTTCCGGAAACTCCGGCATGATGCACCCCCTTACGCTCGCGGACGGCTGCCCGGATCGGTTGCAATGAGGTCGTTCCGGAAATACCGTTCGGGGATCGTGTTGTCCGACGCCGAACCGGTCTCGTAGGGCGGCTTGCCGGTCGGGAACGGTGCCGCCAACCCGGTGGGTCGCCGAAGTCCGTAGATGTAAGTCCCTGAGATAGCCCAGACCTGGATGCCTTCGATCTCCATGGGTGTCGGGGCCGTCTGGACGCCGCTGAGGTAGACGTAATTGTCGCTGGCGAGAACGTGCCCGGGGACTTCCGGCGGCGCGCCTTCGTTGGCTGCTTCGAAGATGACGGTTTCGGTCTGCGTCGGCGCGTGGACGCGCACGAACTCCGTTTCCGACTGGCCGTCGTCGCAAGCCGGGAGCGGCACGAGACCGCTGTTGTGGCTGCGCGACCGGGTGATGTTGTAGATCTTGGTCGTCTGATACTGGCTGGTTTTCATGGGGCGGTCCTTTAAACCTGGTTTTTCCAATCGGTGTGGTCGATCCGTGTTTCTTCTTGCGTCGTCGGCGGAACGCGGCCTATAATCTTGGCGTGCACCTTACCCAGGGGTTTGCGATGCAAGAGTCCTACGTTCATTGCCATTTCTGCCACGCGACGACTAGGCTGGAGAAGCCTGGGCCGATCAAGTGCCCGGCTTGCGGGACCAGGGTGCCGAAATTCACGCTCCGAGAAACGCTTATACTTCAGTGGGGAGCCATCGGAATCGCCGCGATCTTCCTCCTGCTACTCTACCTCTTCACCGGATGATTCCATTTCTCCTAAATCGCTGCCGCGGGGTTGCTGTTGAAATAGGTTACCCTCGGCGAAGGCGGCGCTGCACACGGCTCCGATAAGGCCTGGGAGATCGCAGCGATTAGTCTTCCCTGAGACGGCGCGCCGAATGCCCCCTGATGCGGAGACGGATTGGTGCTCTCCGTGTTTGGCCCCAGGGCCGCGAGAATTTTTTCGTTCCCCTTGAGCGGGCCGACCACTGCAAGGGGCTCGCCGTAATTCCCGATTACGCCAGGCCCGGAGTTGGGAAAGGCGATATTCGTGATCGTCTTCCAGTTCAGCTCTAGTTTCGTGTTGATACTCCAGGCGATCGTCTTGCTCACCTCGACGTACCGCCCCACCAAGTCTTCCTGAATGTAAAATTCCTGGGACGGGGTCAAATCACCGCTGTTCACCAAACTCATCCGGTACGCCATGATCGCCAGGGCGCGGTCGCGTAGGTTGTCTCGGGTGGAGTTACGGTTGCCCCAGGCCCTCACGGTCACCTTCACCGTGTACTTCGGCAGAGTGCCTTTCCAGAAATGCAACGCGGCGTTGGCGGCCCCAGGTGCCAACCCTGAGAAAGTGCCTCCTTGCGACCAAGCTCGAAGTCCCGCCACTCCAGCCATGACAGAAGCCCTGAACGTCCCGCCGCGGTTGTATTGGCCTTCTTGCATCGCCTCGATGCGCACCGCCGGGAAGTTCGTTCCCAAATTGAACGGCTGCTCGACGTCCATCGTGTAATAGTTGTAGGTGTACCCGTCCGAGCCCGGCTCGACCTTGATGGCGCAGCGTCGGAAGTTTGCGGGGATCGGGTGCATGAGCGTCGAGCGGAGTTGGTCGGGGAAGTTGTCATTGACGATAAGGGCCGACTGGTTGAACACGCACTGGCCTTGCGTGTGGACGACTTGGAAATGATCCTGGTTGATGTCAATGGATTGCGCCCAGCGGTGCGCGAGTAGGAGTCTGGCGGATTCGCATTCATTGATGGAACACTCGAAGACGAGCCGGCACTGATAAGTTCTCGAGCCGTGCAGGCGTTCGATGGACTGAACCGTACACCTCGGCCCATTGGTGCAGTCGGGCTTGGCCCTCGTGACGCCCGCCCCATCGACGTAGGTCCCGGTGTCGAGCAGAATGACGGCCGGGTCGTCGGTTATCAGCAGCCGGCGCCGAGGCTGGGCGAGGAAGTGCCGCAGGGCGACGTCGGTGAAGGGCGCCAGAACGCCCGAGTTGTTCGGGGGCGTGATCACCGGGGTGCCGGCCACGTCGGTCGTGAAACTCGTGGCGCCGGGGTTGTAGATGCAATCGATCTCGATGCGCCAGTCGGTCCAGAGGTAGGTGCTCTTGTCGTCCGAGTAAATCGCAGTGCGCTCGATTTGCTTGGCGAAGAGGGCATGGAACTCGACGTGATCGAACAGAATCCTCATAAGCGTACCTACTATTCAAAGCCCGGCATATTGTCGAAGAGAGCTTCCCACGCCGTTTTCCGCTGAAAAACGGAAACCTCGTGCTTGTTGCTGCCGGGCGGTTGTTCCTTGGCGATCTTGTCGCCCATCGGGTTGAAACTGCCGTCGGCCTGGGGCCCAAACCGCGAATCGTCGGCCTTCATGCCCTTCAATGCCTCTTTGACTTCCTTCAGTTCCGCAGTCAGTTCCTTGATGGCCCCCTTGAGCTCGTCGCCTCCGCTATTGCCAGTGATGGCCGCATCCTGCGCGGCGGATTCTGCTCCGCTCAGTAAGTCCGACTCGCCGATCGGCAACTGTCCAAACGGGCTGGAGTGGACTTCGGCGGCCGAGAGATCGGCTTTCGCGCTCCATGCGTTGGGAGCCTCGGGCGACAGGGGCCCGTCGTTCGCTTCCGGCAGCAGCCGAGGGGCCTCTACCTCCTCCGCAAAGTCCGGCGGCGAGGCGAGTATCTGCGGCGTGAGCGTCGTTTCCGCCTGCATCTCCCGGACTGGTTCGTGGTCTTCAGGAGGCGGCGAGGCGAGGCCCTCCATCTGGAGCGGAGGCAGGTCGCGAACGGCGCCAGGGACGTAGCCGGGCAGAGTATCGCGAATGGGCCGCTCGCTCGGCGGACGAGGCGGCCGAGGGGCCCCGGGCGTTCGCTGTGGTTGCGAAGTCGTCCCGAAGGCCCGCGGATTGAAGACGCCGGGGGCAGCTTGCTCGACCACAGGCGGTGGCGCTGGCGCGTCGGGAAATTGGAATTGCGGCGGATCGATCGCAGGCGGTTCGCGCGGTTCGTCGCCGGGCAGCGGGGTGTCGAGCCCGTACTCGTTCTCAAGAGTCTGTGGGGCCGAGGCCTCAATGTCTGGCAGATGCGAGATTTGAGGCGACCATTCGCCGCCCTCGCCCTGGGCCCACTGCATGCGGCTCCCGCTGTGGAAGTCGATCGCATCGTCGTCGGGGAAGGCTCTGAGGGGGACGGCTTGCGGTTCGCCGCCGATAGGAGACTCGATTTTGTAGGCCGCCAGCATCGTTCGCTTGTCCGATTCGGGCTTTTCCATGTCAAACCCTGACCTTAGCCTTGCGGTTCAGCCAGACGCCGAGCAATTGCTCGTACGAAAACAGATTCACGTCGATCGTTCCCGGGAACAGGAAAGTAAATTCCACGAAGTATAGTCAGCCCTTACGGGTTGCCTCGATGAATTCGCAGAACTGGTTCCAAATCGCCACAAGATCCGCAGCGAGGGTGCCTTCACCGGTCGTCACGTCGAATGATGGTAGGTCAAACGCCAGGCGAACTGCTTCCAGCAACTTGGCCCGAGCTTCGATGGCGGCCAGTCGCTCTTCAAGTGTCTCTGCCTCGCGGCGCGCGACCTCACTGGTCGCCTTAGCGCTGCCGCCGGTGTAGCGATCAAGTTGGCCCAAGACGGCCATCGGGTCAGCGGCACGGCATTGCCCTTGGAAGCAGTACCGAAAAATCTGCTGGTCGGTAAACATTCGCGATCTAACCTCGCACAGGCCGAAAGATTGGCACGAAAACCGGCTCCCGACGCATCCATTCTATCAACTATTTTAGGTTTGCCTATTCGAATCGTTAGGTAAACCTAATTTTGGGTGCGCGCTTTGGTCGCGGCCCACGGTTGCGGCGAAAGGAGTTGCATTGTGTTCACTGTAATGTTAATTTGTGCATCGTGTGAGACTGGATTGATGCAGCTGGAAGTAACGGCAGGAGCGTTGGACTATGGAAACTTCGGCCAAATTGGCGACGATCCGCAAACTGCAGGAGAAGGTCCGCTTGATGGAGGACCGCCGCTCGGGCCCGGAGGCGGACGTCGTTCGCTCGGGGACGGCCATCGACTCGCTGCTCCCCGATCGCGGTTGGAAGCGCGGGTCGCTTACAGAATGGCTCGGCGAGGGCGAAGGAAGCGGAGCCCTGACGGTTGCGCTGGCTCAATGTGGTTCGCTGATGCGCCAAGCGAGCGTGCTCGTGGTGATCGACTCAGTGCGAAACTTCTACCCGCCGGCGGCCCAAGCCCTTGGCGTCGATCTCGCACATACAGTGCTCGTGCAGCCAGGAACGTCCGCCGAGTCGCTCTGGGCGTTCGAACAGGCGGTCCGCTCGCCCACGGGCGCCCTGGTGCTCGGTTGGTTCGATCGGCTCGAGGAACGCAGCTACCGGCGCTTGCAACTCGCGGCGGAGACGGGCGGAAGCCTTGGCATGATCGTCAGGCCGAGGGGCAATCCTGGGGAGCCCTCGTGGGCTGCGGTCCGGCTGCTGGTGACGCCGAGACTCACGGAGTCATCTTCGCCAGTGCGTCGCTGGGGTGTGGAAGTGCTGCATTACCGTGGAGGGCGTGGCGGCGGGTCGGCCGAGGTTGAACTGACCGACGACGGGGAACTCGTGCGCGCCGGATCAGCGTCGGGGTTTGCTGTCCGCGCCGTCGGGGCCTAATGAGGGTGAAACGATGGAGCTTGAGCCATGGCAGGCCGGCAGGATTCACGAGGCGCTGTTTCCGGGCGTCAACTACCTGCTGCGTCTACGCGACCGTATGGGCAAGGTTGCGATGCCGAACGATCCGCTGCTCGAGATGGTGAGGGAGGCGTATGAGGCGACGTGGCGGCTGTACGTCGAGATGCATTACCGGTCGTGTGAAAGCGGGGTTGGGAGGAAGCCGGCCGAGCCGCAGGAATAGGATTCGCGTTCTCCAGCAATCTCCAGGAGTATTTAGCCGAAGAAGCCAGCAAATAGCCGGGATTTGCCTGGCGTTTTACGATAAATTATGTATAATGCCGTTGTCACTTTTTTTGAGGGATTTGGCAATGCTGGCGCGTTCGATGATGAATGATTTCGAGAGGGCGGAAGACGCGAAGGACGAGGCGTTTATTGCGTGGCTACGAGAGCGGTATCCGGTCGATCATGAGGGCCGGCTTGATATTTCGCCCGCAGAGCTGACTCGGCTGCGGAAAGAGTTTGATGCCGCTCACGCCGTCGATGCCCCACAGTAAACGACTTGCTGACTATCTTGCACGAATGAAAGGGCCAAACCAATGATGGCAAATTCACTGATGGACGAAGACGAGCTCGCGGAAATGGCCCAGTACCGGGCGTTCCGGGCGTTTTTGGAATCCGAGTTCGCCGCCGGCCGAATCGAGAGCCCGAAAGACCTCTCGCCCGCCGAACTTTATCGGCTACGCCAACAGTTTAATCTCGACTTCCCAATTGGGAACTCGTAATAATCGGTCTCCGCCAGAAGCCCGCCGTTTGAAACCCGCCGCTCGTCTGATGGCAGGCTCTGCTTCAAAGCAGGCATCATGGGGATCGTTTTGATTGGCGGGGCGGCGAAGCCCGGCTACGCGATTGGCGTCGAGCTTCCACCGGAGCCACACGTGCCGCTTAAGCCAGTCTGATTTGCCCCGGGCAGTGATTTCGACATTGCGGACGAATCTCCGTTTCGGGCAGCGGACAGGATATACGGACGAAGGGGCCCGGGCGAATAGCCGACGGCGACTCCCGGGTCATTCGTCATTTACGACGCGGCAGTTGGCGGCGTGGACGGAGTTTGAGGAGGCACCGTCCTCCTCGTTGTTTCGCAAGCGACATATTTCTCGATCACTGTCAGATAGGTGTCGATCAGCAGCCCTTGCACCTTCTCGGGGGTAATGACGAACGCTTCCGGTTCTTGCCGAATTTCTGCGACTCGTTCTTTCACGTCGGGCAATTCATGAACTTTCTCCCTGCATTTAATGTGGGCACACTAACGGTACACGTCAAAGGTCGCATCGGGTATTTGACAAGATATTTTTTGTCGGTACACTAACGGTATGAATAAATCGACCCCAAAGCGAGGCCGTCCCCTGAAGGGGCTGGACCGAATTAAGTCCGAGTATCTGGATATGCGGCTTGAGGCGTCCGAGAAGCAAGCCTTCCGTGACGCAGCAGAGCTCGCTGGGCTTGATCTCTCCGCGTGGATTCGTGAGCGGCTTCGCGTGGCGTCTCGCAAGGAACTGGAAGGAGCTGGAAGGCCCGTGGCCTTTTTGGTGAAGATTAGTGAAGCGGGGGCAAAAAATGGCAAAGTCTAAGAAGGCGCCGCCGACAGCGCAACGGCACGAACCAAAAGGGCCCTTCCTTAGCGCGGCGCTCATAGTTGAGCAAGTCCTAACCGAAAAAGACGGGGTCAGCTCCCTCATACGCTGTATTGACCGAATTGGAATTACTGCTGAAGATGCCGAAAAGGCCAAAAGCCAGTCCACGCTAAACCTCCCGCTCACAATGGCTATCGCGTTTCGCGCTGGAGACTTTGTAGGCAAATCGATTCTGCTAATTGTCCAGGCTGGGCCTTCAGGAGAGACTTGCCCGGTTGGGGCTGCCGAGATGCAATTCGGCAACCCGCACGCCTCCAACGTGAATGTGTTTTCTCGCGTAATGGTGCAGTGGGATGGACCTGGCCAGTATTGGTTTGACGTTACCTTCGATAACAAGTTCGCCACAAGGATTGGACTACATGTTGACGCTGAAGCCCCCGTTGGGGAAAAAGACGCAAAGTAGCGGCCCACGGTTCGAGGAACTCAAGGTCTCGGCTGCCTGTCGCGGCGCAGCTTTGATACAATTCAAGTCAGCTGCAACACCCTGCATTCTGCCGGAGCTGACGATGCCTCGTTCCGATCAACTTACCGACGTCCGATTTTCAAGCCCATCAAGATTGCGATTGCGGTTCGCTGACGGAAAATCGTTTACATTGCCAATCGGCAAAACCGAGTTGCCGGAGAATGAATTCAAGTGGCAAACGGTTTCGGTGTTTGGCGACGGGGAGGCCATGGAAGTTGATGACGTTTACGGTGAACGAATCCAGATTGACGCAGCGTCGTTGCGGTCGATGGCCGATCCTGAGTTTTCTCAGAAACTAGACCAGCAGTTCGTAAAGCTACGAGGCTCGCTGGAGGATTTGGCCAAGACGGCTTCCGAATTCCTGCCGCCCGAAGAATGGTATAACGAAGATTATTGACTCGTTCGGTCAGGAACGGCATGCTGTTTCCGGGGCGTATTATCTGGGCGGACATTGAATCGCCGCATGACGGCGCGACCAAGCGTCGCCCAGTAGTCGTAATAAGCACATTGGAAGAAATTAGGGCAACATCAATAATTCTTGCCGTTGCAATATCTAAGAATAAGCACCTGTCGCTACCTGAAGACACGTTCGAAATCCCTTGGAACAGCCAAGGAACGCGGCCTAGCAGACTCACGCAACATAGCTACGCGATTTGTTCTTGGCGAGAAGAAATACCAGCAAATAGCGGGTATGAAGAGAAAGGGGTCGTTGTCCCTCTTGTCCTTAATCAGATAATGGCCCGAGTTGGCGAACTGACTAAACAAGCGACCGCTAAGGTTGCAGATAAGTCAAAAAGACCAACGCAGTCCTAAGACACTACCGGCAAAGCCGTCGATGTCCGTGAACGAAGCCGCCAAGGGCTGCGCCGCTCGATTGGAACTGGGCTTTGGGAATTGTAGGAATTCGCATCAATGGGCCTGCAGGCGATACTCCAATGGGAAACGAGAAAGATGATCAGGCGAGGCGCGGCCGGTCCTTTGGCGGGGTCGCCGGAAGCAAGCGAGGATATTCGAGGGCAACTTTCGACTGCTGGATGCATCGCTGCAACTTGACCCAGATCGCATCCATCTCGGCCGTCAGTATCTTCGAAGTTTCTAGCAGTCGTTCAATCTCACGCTTCATGACTACTCCGCGAGATCCGCCGACGACTTAACTCGGTCGCGCAGATCCGAGCCAGCCGTCAAGCGGGACGCGAAAACATAGGTTTCCTCGGCTCCCAAGTCAAGCTGAATGAGTCGTAGTCGCCACAAGCATCCCCGATCTGACGGCTACACCTCCACCTTTCGCCCATGCCGATCCACTTCGCAACCGCACTTCAGGCACGTCCAACCGCCCCATAACGCCTGCCGCCTGTTGGCCGGCTTGCGGAACTTCAGTGCAGGCTCGCCGCACTGGACGCACGCTTTCGGCTTCTGAAACAGGATGAGCGCCAAGACAGCCAAGCCGCCGCCGACGACTCCGGCAACTGCTCCGATGATCCAGGATTCCATAGCGGTCTTCTCCTACTCCGACGCCTCAGGCCCTTCCCAGTCCTGAAAGCTCCGGCACAGCGTTTCCGCGGTCTGTGCCGGCAGCCCCTTGCAAATCTCGGCTGGTTCGCTCACGGTCGCAACCTCCTGGTCAGGTCGATTTGCCGCACTGGGTTTGCGGCATGAACAGGCTCAACAGGTTTTTGGCATCGAACTCAACGGAGAGAACGTGAACCTCGTCCCCGGTCAATCCGTCAGGGTCTTTGCCTCTGCCTTCCGCGAATTCCTTCTCCACGAAAGCCCAGAACGCCCGGGTCTGGGCGAGTTCTGCGAGTTCATGATCCTCCATCAGATCCCTGGCCATCATGTTTTGCCGCCTTTCTTGCCGAGGGCTTCACGCTGACGCCGGGTGAGCGGCGTCAAATTCCTGTCGTAAGCGAGCTATCTCTGCGACAGGAATGCCTATTTTGTCATCGGGATATCGCTCCCTTAAGTAGGCGATGAATGCCTCATCCCTTTCATTCTCGGCTCTCTCAAAATCATTCATCATCGATCGTGCCAGCATCTTGTCGTCTCCCTGGAAATGCCCGCCCATCGCCTCTCTTGTTATACCAAAAAACCGCCAAATCCCAGTAATTTCCGGTGTTTTCGTAGCGAAAACGCAATAAAACCGCCACTCGCGGGCCGTCACCCAGGTTAGGGGCTCGTTGGCCTGTTGCCTTTTCCAGCAACCCTGCGAAAAATTGAGGTATCGGGTTGGCGGTCACGTCTTCGAAGCGGGGCCGCCTTCATGGCGAAAAGGCGATTGGGCTTACCACGATGGGCCCGCGCCTTTTCGCCGGCCCAACCTACATCGTGGAGAACGCCTTGGGAACCGTCATCGACCCCATCCTGGAAGCCGTCCAGGAAGTCCGCCAAACCTTACGGCAGGCCCTCTATTCGCATACCGACGAACAGAAAGCGGAGATTTTTCGAAAGCTCCGGCGTGAGCTTGGCCGCCTTGCGATTCCGCATGGCGTGGACTCGTCCGGATGGGACGCGGCGTTTGTGCATGCGATCGCGACGCTGCAAGAGACCGCAGTCCAGGCGGTCGAGGACGTTGCCACGCAGCCGTTGGCTACCCCAGAGAATGAATCGCACTTGGCGAAGTTCTACCGCGAACTGGAGGAACGGTTCGAGAGCGGCCAACCTGGCCGCCTCGGCGTCCAGACGCATCTTTGGCAATACAAGCACACGCTCGGCTCCATCTGCAACTTCCGGGTGCCTCTGAATTCGCATCAGCCCGACGTCGTCCTGGAATGGATCGATCAGGTCGCGGCGATCCTGAGGAACGTCAATCCATCGCGCCATCACCACCCCATCGACGTCCTGCCGGCGGTGCCGCTCGTCGCCGTTTGCTTGGCGATCAAAGAGGCTGCCTTTGATCTTGGCGGGAAGAAGCTTCACAAACTGCCAATCCCTCACAAGGTGGGAGTGACAGCGGAAGAAACGATGAAGCGACTCCTGGCTTTGCGAGTCCTCGCGAAGGCGGCGTTGGCCAAACTCCCCCACCAGCCAGAACAACCTCCGGCGAGTTCGGGCAATCCGATGATTGACGCCCTCAAGGCTGTTCGGGAGCGACTCGTCGACTTCAGTGTCGGGCACTACCCAAAGCAAGGCCAGAAGACTACTCTCTATTGCGATCTACGGGCGCCGCTCGACGACTTCAATCGATTCACGCTGCTCTCCACCGGGGACGAGCGACTGCTTCTGCGTAAACTTCTCAACAAAGCGGGATCGGCAATTCCGCGGGAGTGGATCGAGCAAATCTGCCCGGACGCGTACAAGGAGACGTCCCCCTGGAATTGCTGGTGTCGGCTGCTGGTCGATCGATATAAGGACACCGACATGGATTGGCGCCTCCCGAGTGGGTGCCGGATCGCGGGGCAACTGCACCACACTGGCGGGCAACTGCCCAACGTGGAACGGCGGTCTATAGACTTCATCGACGATTTCATCGAACGCGTCAAAAAGGAGACGAAGAGCACGACGGCCAGCAGCCCTAGCGGGTCGAGCGACTCCGGAGGGAAGGATTGCTTGGGCCCTGAGTTGGGCAGTGCGCCCGACGAAGTGGTGAAAAAAGTCTCTATCAGCACCTACCTCGCTCCGCCCGTCGGCCTCAGTTCTCCGCTACCTGAAGTCTATTCCGCGCTATCAGGTCTGCTCGTCGCCGCCCTTAGCTTTCGCGAACCTGCGGCGAGCGGCGCCGAATGCAGCCCGCAGAAAGCATGCGACTTCGGTCCTACCACGCGGCACCCGGCCGGAGAATTTCTCAGACTCCACGAAGTCTGGCTGAAAAGGAACGCTCCCAAGGTTTGGGGGGTTGCCGATGAGATCCTCGAGACGGTGGAGCCGATCAACCACCTATGCGGGCACATCGCGGAAGACGAAGGGCAAATTGTCGCGCTCTACTTGGAAAGTCCGCATCGCCGGTCCTGCCAGGACTTCGCCCTCTGCCAACTGAGCGACGATCGCGAAAAATGGAAGGCCGCCACGACGTTTGATGAGCGTGCGCTGCTGGAGCGATTGCGGGCCGCGGCGATCGAAGCTCCGGCGGCGAACCAGAAGTTCGTGACGGATACAACAGGATCGGGTTCCACTCGTCGGAGTAAAGAAAAGACTCCGAAACGAAGTTATACCCAAGCGGATGTTGACGCTGCCATCCGAGAGTATAAAGCGAAGCGGTCCAGCACTTATAACGATCTACTCGCAGCCGTGAAACGCGGAAAGCCTGGGGCGCGAGTTAGCGCGCAGAGGATGTTCGGGCGAAACCTCCTCGCGCGAGTGTTGGGAGTGAAGTCAAATGTGATGATCTCGAAATCGCCCGAATGGCAAACTATTGCGACGGAACTCGGGCTTAATCGCAGCAAACGAAAAGCGGCACGGCCCGTTAAACTGGAGGTTGCTGAAGAAGAGTTGGCGAACGCGCACGGCCAGTCCGATCAAAACGTCGTTCAGCGAGAAACTTTCGCGATTCTTCGAAGGTCAATGGCGTCAGGTGAGGCCGAGGCCACCATTGATAAACTCGTCCGCGGCGTCATCTCGGACGATGATGCCCGCGAGATTGCAGAACTCGCCGCAGAACAAAAGCAAGATAGCCAAAATCGCCGGGCCGTAATGTGATTTTTCGTATCCACCTCAAAGTGGTCATGACCACCTTGGACCGTTTTTCCCTGAGAAATCGCTAGTTTTCCGTCGATTCCGTGCCCTCTGCCTTATTGTAGGATGTGCAACACGCTTCACGTTGCACGCCACACTCATAAGAGGGGCGGACCATGTCGATCATCTCATCTATGCCCACGGTCGGCGAAATTGCTCGTCGGCTGGGCGAGCCAATCCATCGCATCGAGTACGTCATCCGAGCCCGCGGCATCCGCTGCACCGGGCGAGCTGGGAACGCGCGAGTCTTCCCAGACGAAGCCATTGACGCAATTGCGGCCGAACTTCGGCGAATCGACTCGGCTAGGGCCAGTGAGCAGCTCGTTGCGATCGGGGGCCGCTAATGCCGACCCCACCCAACACCGCTGACGCTCGTCTGATTTCCGTCGCCGCGGCCGCATCGCTCGCGGGCATCAGCCGAGCGACTTGGTGGCGGCTCCACGCTGCCGCCAAAACGCCAGCGTTTACGCGGCTGGGGTCTCGTCAGTTACTTAATCGTCTCGAAGTAATCGCTTGGATTGAGGCCCGCTGCCCTGACCGGCAGACCTGGGAAGCTGCGCGATCGCAGCGTCAAAAACCGTGAAGTGAAACGATCTATCAAGCAAAAAAGCCTCGCGCCGGCGTGCGGCCGGCAGCGAGGCGGAAAGCGAGAACCACATGAGTATCTTACACGCCGCCGCGAGGCAAAACAAGAGCTATCACGACCATTACCTATGCTCGGTGAGCGACAGCCTGTCATGCCCGGCCTGCCGCAGGGCAATAATGCCGGCGGCGCCGATCGCCGACGCCATTCAGGTCGACCTCGTGCGGGCCCGCTATATGCACGCCCTGGGACCGGGGGCTCGAGTGCCGGGATCGCCGGAGGAGATAGACGCGGCTCTCACCATCGCGATAGAGGAGGCGATGCCCAGGCTGTTTCGGCGGGTCCGCCTGACGATGGCCAGGACGCAGCGAGCCGAGAGCCGCGGCCAGGGAGGGCGCTAGCATGGGACGCCAACGCATGGTGCGGCCTGAGCTCTTCGTTCACGAGGACCTCTTCGAGGCCGAAAGAAAGTACAAGATGCCGCTCCGAGTCGCCTACATCGGCCTATGGACCCAGTGCGACCGCGACGGCCGCTTCGAGTGGCGCCCCGCCCGCCTGAGATTGGCGATCCTCCCGTGGGACGAGGTGGACTTCGCGAAGGTACTCGACGCACTCGCGAAGGAAGGCTTTATCCTCCCCTACGAGGCGAAAGGGAAGCGATACGGACTTATTCCTTCCTGGAGCCGGCACCAAAAGCCCCACCATCAGGAACCGACGTCCGGTATTCCGGCCCCAACATCCGGCATTTCGGTCCCAGCGGATGGGGCGAAGCCAGTCGGAGAATCTCCGAATGGCTTCGACCCACATCCCGACACGCCTCACGATCAGGGGCGAAGCCATTCGGCCGGAGACGGAGACGGAGACGGAGACGGAGACGGAGTAGCGAAGCCGACTTCGTCGGAAATCTCCCCTGAAGGCAAGAAGCCCAAATCCAAAGCCAAAGATCGCTCGGACTTCGCCGAGCTAATCCCTGAGGCTCTGCGAACCGATCGGTTCCTGGCCGCTTGGCGCGGATGGGCCTTGGGACGCAAATCGCCGCTCAGAGAGCCGGCAGCCCAAGTCAAACTCGACCAGCTTCTCTCGTGGGGACTGGAGCGGGCCGTGGCGGCGTTGACGCACTCGGCCGGTTACGAAGGCCTTTTCGAGGACACCAATGGGCAGAATCGCAACGGAACCACGCCGCATCGGCCCGGAGGTCCTTCACCTCCCCCACGCCCAGCCCAGAACTTCGACCCGAACGTGTACGACCCGAAAAACGACGTCTTCTCCGGCGAGTACGACCCGTCGCGATACGTCGTCACCTACGATCCCAAACTCACCGAAGCATACCTAGCGGCGAAAGCTCAGCGGGCAAAGGAGTTTCCAACTTGACACGATCACCCCAGCACAGCGCCGACGCCGAGAAGGGCCTGATCGGCGCGTGTCTCCGCGACAACCTGCGATTCTTCGAGATCGGCGACAGCGTCCTCCCGGCCGACTTCTACGTGGTCGCGCACAGGGTCGTCTGGACGGCGATGCTGCGGATGTTCGCCAAAGGCAAGCCGATCGATCTCGTCACACTGGCAGGCGAAACGCAAGCCGTTCACGTCGCTGCGAACGCCAGCGGCAAGGATAGGCCGATCACGGAGTACGAAGAACTCGGCGGGGCCAAGTATCTCGCCCAGCTTTGGGACGAAGCTCCCGTCGTCGGCAACGCCAAGCACTACGCCGACATCGTTCGCCACAAGGCGATGCTCCGCGAAATCTACCACGTTGGCAACGACCTCCTCGCCAAAGGCGACGATCCTACCACGAACCCCGACGAACTCGTCGAGGACGCTGCCAAGAGCCTTTTCGATGTGCAGCAGCGGACATTCAGCCGCAAAGCCGTCTCGCTGTCGGTGAGCGTAAAGGAGTGCATGGCGTCGCTTGACCGCAAAGCGTCTGGCCTGGTCGATACTGTCAAGTCGGGTTGGTACGAATTAGACAACCTGTGCGGAGGATTTCACCGCGGGGAACTGATCGTTCTCGCCGCAAGGCCCAGCGTCGGCAAGACGGTCGTCGCGCTCAACATCGCCAACTACGTCGCCAGCCTCGACGGCCGCGTCCTGTTCGCTTCACTGGAACAGTCGCGCGAGGATCTCGCTTCACGGCTTATTTGCATGAGCATGCGGGTTGACTCGCACAAAATGCGCCAGGGAAGGATGAGCGAATACGAGAAGTCGGTCGTCTGCGAGCAAGCAAACTTCCTCTCGGGGTACGGCGAAAATCTGCATATCGACGACGCCGGCGGGCAAACAGTCGCACACATCAACATGACCGCCCGACGGCAAAAGATGCGGCAAGGACTGGACCTGCTCATCGTCGATTACATGCAGTTGATGAAACCGGCCGACCACAGTGGAACCAGAAACGATCAGGTTGCGGCGATCTCGGCGGGGCTCAAGCAAATCGCGAAGGACCTGCACATTCCCGTACTCGCCTTGTCTCAACTGTCTCGCGGCGGATCTTCGCGCGGGGCGAATGCCGAGCCGGAACTGACCGACCTCCGCGACTCGGGAGCTATCGAGCAGGACGCCGACACGGTCATCATGATTCACACGACAGCGGAGCCTGGACAGGAGCCGCCCGACATCCAGGAGATTTTCCTGCTCGTCAGGAAGCAAAGGAACGGGCCCCGCGGCCGCGCTCGGCTCAACTTTCATCGGAAGTTTTTCAAGATCGAAAACTTCGCCATGCAGTCACCCCGGTTTATGCAGCAGAGCGATTTCAAAGGAGCAGATTATGCTGTGGGTTCAAGGGATCAATAACGGACCGCTCATCAACCTGGACCGTCTCCAGTGTGTGAAGATCGAGAGTCTCGGAGGCGTACCGGAACTCCGAGCCTATTTCGTTCTCGGGGAAGTCAAGGTGTACGAGGTGCTCTGCACAGGGCCCAAGAGTTACGCGATGCGCGACCGCATCGTGAACCATCTGCGATCGCTCAAGGCCCTGCGCGGCGATTAGGTGAAGAAACTGACGCTGGCGCCCGTGAAACGCCCCGCGCCCGCGCCATCGGCGACGGCTTGAGGACCGAACATGAGCCCGACGAGTCGAACACTGAAATGGCTCCGCGATAGCGGTTTCGCCGCGGATGTCGCGGAAAGGTGGGTCGCGCAAGCGGGCGTTCGGCGCGACCTGTTCCACTGTATCGACATCGTGGCCATCAAGGCCGGTGAACCCATCCTTGGCGTGCAATCGACCGTGGCGGGTTGCGTCTCGGCGCGTCTCGCCAAGGCCCGGGGA
The DNA here is from genome assembly GCA_038217425.1 of Gemmatales bacterium. Classification (GTDB taxonomy): domain Bacteria; phylum Planctomycetota; class Planctomycetia; order Gemmatales; family Gemmataceae; genus JAIEPT01. The sequence continues at coordinate 105,287 of JBBQPM010000001.1, read as the reverse complement.
ATCCCAGAGCTTCGGACCTGGCTCGCCGCCGGCGGGCGATTCATCGTCATCGGATGGGCGAAGGTTAGCGGGCGATGGTCGCCGAGGACAGAAGAGCTATTGCCGAACAGCCTCGGTGCTCTGGAGACTGTAAACAGGGCGAGGCCTCCGCGGAGGCTGAGGAAGTCGAGGCATGCTTCCGCCGATCTGTTCGAGGGGATCGCGGATTAAGGAAAGGGTTCGAGATGTCGGAAAACGTCAGGAAATCGGGCCAGGTTGGCGATAGCGGGAAAAGCGATCTCCTTGCCGCCTTGTTGGCGAGCGGGGTCACTGTTCGCGAAGCCGCCGCTAAGGTGGGCCTGACAGAGCGATCGGTTTATCGAGCGAAGGAACGAGAGGGCTTTCGCGTCAAGGTTGAGACGATCCGCAGCGCCCTGACCGATTCGGCGCTCGGGATTTTGTGCGACTCCGCTGCCGCCGCCTCGGAAACCTTACGTGAACTCCTCAAGAGCGAAACCGAGAGCATTCGCCTCGCTGCGGCCCGCGAGGTTATCAGCAGTTGCGTGAGACTCAGAGCGGACGTGGAATTCGAGCGAAGACTTTCAGATCTTGAAAGGAAAACCAGCAATGCGCCAAAGTAATCGACTTCAGCGGCTCGAGGAGGCCCTTGCACAAAGCCCCGCCGAGCAGCAGGCCGAACGCTCGCCCGAGCAAGAGGCGTTTATCGAGGGTCGCTTGGCGGCGATGCAGTTGTCCTTCGAAGCAGCCGCCGATCAAATCCTGAGCGAGATTGGGGACGAGTTCGGATTTGACGACAACGGCGACTTGAGCCCTCGCGCGAAATCGAAGGCCATTGAGTTCATCGAATCGTTTCGGAGGGCCGACGGTAGCGCCGCCTTGCCGAAGCCCAAGCGGCGTCGGTGAGGGGCGAGGACCGCTCTTGGCGTTCGTAGAAGCATCGGTTACCTTTGTAGGTCCACCTGGCCGTGGTGTGTCGTGCACCGCCGCCTCTCTCACGGGGTTAGTCATGGCAAGCATGTTCCGGCCGAACGTCACGTCCTACACGCTCCCTAACGGCAAACACCGCGACCCCGAGGGCCAGCGCGTCACGAAGAACACGCCGGGCGCGATCAAGGTCTCCAAGCCATCCCCGATCTGGTACGGCCGCTACAAGGACGCCCAAGGCGCCCACCGCAAGGTTCCACTGTGCAGCGACAAGACCGCCAGCAAACAGATGCTCGCCAAACTGGTAACGGACGCCAAGTTGGCGAGTCACGGCTTGGGCGATCCGTTTGAAGAGCACCGAAAGCGGCCCCTTGTCTGCGCCGCGTGCAGCAGCGTGGGCAAGGCCGACGGGAAGGCGTGCCCCTGCCCGGCTCGACCGCACCTGACGGATTATCGGCGCCTGCTCGAATCCAAAGGGAACGTGGCTGGCCACGTGTATCATTGTCGCGCCCGGGTCGGCGCCCTGCTCTCTGGTTGCCGTTTTGTATGGATGGGCGATATTGAGCCGGGCCCAGTGCTCGAATGGTTGGCTGCGCAGCGCGGCGCCGGCATGTCGGTTTCGACGAGCAACGGTTATCTTGTCGCTTTGCGAAGTTTCACCAAATGGCTCGTGAAAGATCGCCGAATGGCCTACGATCCACTCGCGCACTTGTCGGGCATCAACGCCAAGCCCTACCTGAAGCACGCACGCCGGGCCCTGGACGAGGCGGAGCTACGTCGCCTGCTTATCATGGCGGGCACCAGTACGGTGACCTTCCGGGGGATAACGGGGCCCGATCGCCGCATCCTGTACGCGATGGCTATGGGGACCGGCCTACGGGCTTCCGAACTCGCCAGCGTTCACCCCGGGGCGTTCAATCTGTCCGATTCTCCTCCGGTCGTGAACGTCCAAGCGGCGTACACCAAGAACCGAAAAGAAGCGACGCAGCCCCTGCCCCCCGATCTCGCCGAAGCGCTGCGAGGCTACCTGCCTGGCAAAGCGGCCAACGTGCCGGTCTGGCCGGGCACGTGGAACGTCGCGGCGGCCGAGATGCTCCGGATCGACCTGAAGGCCTCTGGAATCGCTTACCGCGACGCCATGGGGCTGGTGGCTGATTTCCATGCATTGAGGCATTCCTATGTCACTCTGTTGGGCCGCAGCGGCGTTTCTCCGAGGTTGGCCCAGGAACTTGCCCGGCATTCGGATATCCGCTTAACGATGAACGTCTACACGCACACTGGGCTTTATGATCTTGCCGGCGCGGTTGGTCAACTTCCCGCGCTTACCACGACAAAGACGGATTCGCCCGACGTTCAGGCGATGACCGGAACGTACGGACGGCCTGCGGAAGATCGTTCCGCGCCCGGACCGCGCCGAGACCAAACGGGTGCGCCTGCATGCGTAAACGTGAGACACGTTGAGACGAGCGGACCCGATGCACACATGGGTGCGTCAGCAGCAAAGAGCCCGGAAAACGCTGGGAATAAGACGAGGTGCGACGAGGTGAGACAACCTGATACTAAACTACCCGGCATGGATTCGAACCATGACGAAGAGAGCCAAAATCTCTTGTGCTACCGTTACACTACCGGGTAAGAACTGCTTAAACTCAAGGGCTTGGGGCGATCACTCTACCCCCTACAGCTGCTCGCTGCAAAGTTGCCGCGAGCGGCAGGAATTCAACCTCATTTTAACAACCGACGCTGCGATGACAAGGGAGCGCCCGACCTTCTCCCTGTCATAAAGACTGCCAGCAACGGTAAGCGAGCATTGCGAAAACTCGTGACTCTCGAACCTATGACCGAGCCGCCAAGACCGTGACCGCTTCATCCGGCTTGGAACTCGGACCCGTCGGGCGGTGCTCGCGCCACCACGCCTCGGCCTGCTCCGCATTCCACTGCTCAGCCAAGCTGCAGTCGTCCAGGGCTTTGGCGAGTTCGCCGATATCGTCGAAACGGTCGTCTGGTTTCTTGGCGAGGCAGCGGAGCACGATCTCTTCCAAATCCTCGGGGATCTCCTCGCGTAACTTCCGCGGCGACACGACCTCGTCACGGACATGGGCCATCAAGAGTTCCATGATCGTCTCGCGCACGAACGGACTTTGGCCGATCAGAAGGTAGTACGCCAAACCGCCGAGGCCGTAGATATCGGTGCGGGCATCGACGTTGGCTTTATTGAGCGCCTGTTCGGGCGAGATATAGGGAGGCGAGCCGATGATGGCGCCATGAAGGGTGAGCCGATCGTCTTGCTTGTTGATCGAGAGATCCTGAACCAGGCCGAAGTCGAGCAGTTTGGCGACGTCATCCACGCCGCCGCGCCGGCAGACCAGGACGTTGCTCGGCTTGATGTCGCGATGGATGAGACCGCTGGCGTGGGCCTCCTTGAGGGCGCCGCAAATTTGACGCAAAAAATGGACGACGCGCGCCGGTTCGAGGGGGCCGAATCGGCGGACGATTTCGTCGAGCGTCAGGCCGGGCAGATACTCCATGACGTAGTAAAAAGTGCCGTCTTCGCCGTTGCCGAAATCATAGACTTCGACGGAGTTGGGATGCGTGAGATTCGCCATCGCCTGGACTTCGCGTTCGAAGCGGGCGCGGTTGGCAGGGTCGCCAGCGATGTCGGGGCGGATCAGCTTGATGGCGCATTTGCGGCGCAGCAGGAGATGTTCGGCCAGATAAACTTCGCCCATGCCGCCGGAGCCGATCTTGTCCCTAAGGACGTACTGCCCCAAACGCCGGGCTTCGTAGGCTTGCTGCTGAAGTTCGGCAATTTTATAGCTGCCGAAGATGGCGATGGCGGCGGCGATCGCCAGGATCAGAAACATATTGGCGATCACCAGCGACCAGAACTCGAACATAAACGGACAGGTCGTGCAGGTGGCGAAAGTCAAGACGAGCGGTACGGCCGCCATGCCGCCCACGACCCAACTGCAGCGTTGCCAGGTGTTGGGAATAAAGGTGCCGTAGATGACGATGAGAATCAGCCAACGCAGGCTGTTGGCGAAGACGCTCAGGAGCACTACGCGTTCCTGTGCGACGGGATCATCCTGCGCCCAGCGTAGCACGAAGCCCTGATAGTAGGTGTTGACCTGGGCGTAGGAGAAAAAGACGACCATCGAGCCGAAGGCCGTCAGCTCCAGGAGTCGCAGCGAAAGTACGCCCAGCGGCAACCTTGTCCAGAGTACGGCGGTGATGGCGGCGAGAATGGCGAGCTGGGCGCCGCGAATGATGTTTTCCCAGAAGTCGACGTCGACGGTGGGGATGATGAGATTTTTGACGAAGAAGGCGCCGAAGGCGAAGGCGCAGATGGTGCAACCGAGCCGCAGTCGGCGGCGCAGGAGATCGGAGAATTCTTGCGAAACGTGCGTCGACGCGCCGCCGGGCACGAAGCCGACGCAGCGCCTGGGTTGAGCCAGCGAGGGCGTCAGGGGCGGATAGCGTAAAGAAGAGTGGCTCATGAATCTCCCTACCGAGCCGGGGTCGTGCGCCAATTCTGCGTAGCTAATTATAGCGATCCGCGGCCGGTTCTCCACTGTAATGCGCGTACGACTTTTCTTCGCGCAATTCCGAGCCGAGAATCTCGTTGATGCCGGCCTTGAGTTTCCCTCGGCGGTCGTTCGTCCGGTAGACCGAACGAGCCAGTTCAACGAATGTCGGACCGAAGTCGCGCCGGGCTTCGCATTCGCGAATGGCGTCTTCGATTTCCCACAAGCTTTCGTTCACCCCCATCAGCTCGGCGACGAACGTTTCGAGTTGTGCGGTAGTCGGGACGCATTGAGCGCTGACCTGCTCGAGCAAGGCCAACTCGTGCGCCACGTTACGGCGTTTGGTCTCGTCCCCAATGCGGCGCGTTTTGATCTGGAGAATCGAGATCCGGTCGAAGAGTTCGCCGGGAGAAATGGGGATCGAAAGTTGCACGTCGCGCCTCATTTGAGCGGGATGCCGAAATGGCTGGCCAGGGCGATATTATAGCCCAGGCTTGCTTCGATCGCTTGCTTGGACATTTGCAGAAAATGCGAGTAGGTCGAGGGAAGCGGTGGCACTTTGACCTTTGCTTCTTGAAGGTTAATCTGTCCCGTCCAGAAGCAGTAAGTGTTCCAGAAAAGGGGGCTTTCGTTCAGTTTTTCGATCAGCGTGTTTTCCGCACCGAGGAAATCGAGGTGTTCCACGATCGGCATTTTAGGCATGAAATGCAGCGAGTTTTCCTCGACCCAATAGAGGTAGCGGTGATGGTGATACCCGCGCCAGTGCGGCGCGCCGCCATCGACGCCGCGACACAGCTCGGCGACGGGGGACGGGGTCTCGATGTAGCCTGCCTTGGCGACCCGACTCATTTCCGCGACGGCCCAGATCGGATTGTAGATGTCCTCAATCACATGCCGGCAATAAAGGAAGTCGACTTGCTTGTCGGCATACGGAAAGCGATCTTTGTTGATGTCGATTCGATGGGCATCTGCAACGACGCCCGGGAGGATATGGGAATCGATGGATTCGGTCGCCTTGGAGAACGGCCGATGGCCCGGCCCAACCTCAACGACTAGTTTCTTGTCGCTCGCCAGCTGCTCCACGATCTTCAAGATCGGTTCAAACGGGTCGTAGGCGTGGCGAACGACAATCATGGGCGTTCCATAAAAAGGGGGCGTCGCTGCGGCGACGCCCCCGGTCAAGTTCGACTTCCGCAACCGCTTAATGGCGGAACAGGAATTCCTTGGTGTTGACCAGCGCCCAGTGCACGTCTTCCCAGGCCTTGCGCTTGTCGTCCGCCTTGGCGACGTGCTCGAGCATGGCCGCGGCTTCGGCAACGGTCGGCTGACGCGTCAACGTCGTTAAGAATAGTTCATTAAGAAGGTCCGCTTCAGGGGTCTTCTTGTCGAGTAACTTCCCGATGCGGTTGGCGGGGTTGCGGAGCCGATCGTTGACGGTCGGGCCGTTGATGAGCTGAAGCGCCTGAGCGAGGTTGCTGTCGCCTTCGCGTTCGCATTCGCAGGCGAGTTCTCGCGCCGGCTGGCCGAACGTCTTGAGGAACGGGTGGTTGATTTCGCCGTCGGGGAGCTGCACAGCCCGGGTGCCCAGCGGCATGCCGGCGAACTTCTCCGGAACGTCGGTCACGAAGCATAAGGCGTCGAGCAGTTGCTCGGCCGTGTGCAGCTTGGTGATGGCGTGCGAGAAATACTTGCCGTCGTCCTTGTTGAAGTCGTTGGTCTGGGCGCTCAGCTGGTACGTCCGCGAGTTCATGATCGTGCGGACGATGTGCTTGGCGTCGAACTTCTTGGACACGAAATCCTTGGCCAGGGCGTCGAGCAGTTCATCGTTGGCCGAGGGATTCGAGTCGCGGAAGTCGTCGACGGGATCGACGATGCCCTTGCCGTTGAGGTGAAACCAGATGCGATTGACGATCGACTTGGGGACGAACGGATTGTCGGCGGAGGTCATCCAGCCGGCGAGGACTTCGCGTCGATCTTGCGAGGCGGGGACGTTGGCGACGCCGCCCCCCAGGAACTTCGGGATCATGACTTTACCGGTACGTGGCTGCGTGACTTCGCCGGTGCGGTCGACGTAAATGATCTCGGCGCCGTCCTTGCCTTTGACGCCCGGTTCGAAGACGTCGGCCTTCTGCTTCACACGCACGAACCACGAGGCCATGCTGTAGTAGTCGTCCTGCGTCCAGCGCTCGAACGGATGGTTGTGGCACTTGGCGCACTGCATGCGGACGCCGAAGAAGAGCTGGGCGGTCGTCTCGGCGAGGCTGGTCGGATCGCGGGCGATGCGGTAGTAGTTCGCAGGCGGGTTCGAGAAGGTGCTGCCGCCGGCCGTGATGACTTCGCGGACGACCTGGTCGAACGGCGTGTTCAGTTCGACGTGGTTGCGGATCCATTTTTGGAAGGCGAACGTTCCCTTGAGCTGCACCGTTTTCCGGGTGCTGCGGAAGACGTCGCTCCACTTGAGGGCCCACAGGTCCGAGTACTCGGGCCGTTCGAGGAGTTCGTCGATGAGCTTGGCCCGCTTGGCAGGGTCGGTGCTTTCGAGGAATCGCTTGACTTCGGCCGCGTTGGGGAGCACGCCGCACGCGTCCATGTACGCCCGGCGGATGAACTCCTGATCGGTGCAGACTTCGGAGGGCTGGATGCTGAGCATCTTCAGTTTGCTGAACGTGAAGCGGTCGATGTAGTTGTTTTCAGGAGGGTTGGTCCACTTGAAGCCGTCCTTCGGCTCGAGGTAGGTGATGCGGACGGGGACGAGTTCCTCGAGGTAACGGCACAGGATGGCGACTTCGCCGCTCTGCGTGAATTCGACGAGCCCGTTGGCGTTCACGTTGGCGATCGACGGATCGCTGGTGGTGAAGACGGTAAGGCGAGTGACGTCGCGGCTGGTGTTGTCGCTGAAGAAACCGCGGACGGAAAGCTGCTGCCATTTCGAGGGCATGTTGAGCAGGCGATTGCCCGGCTGAACTTCGACCTTCTCGAGCTTGGGGAGATTGGCCGAGTCGTCTTGCAGACCGTCGACGAACCATTGGCGGATCGTCTGTGCGGGGAAACTGCTCGGTGCGAAGCGGATGCTCCCTTCGTGCGGCACCTTTCCGAGCCCCTTCATGAGAAGCAAGCTGGCGTCGGGTCCGAGGCGGTCGGTGCGTCGGCCGGAGATGTCGCGGGTGAGCTGCATGTAATCCGCGGTGGGATCATAGCCTCGGAGGCTGAGCTTGAAGCCGTTCTTGCCGGAGGGGGTGCCGTGGCAGGCGCCTTGATTGCAACCGCCGACGTTGAGGGCGGCGATGACATCGTGGCGAAAGCTGACGGGCGTCGGCTTGTCGAAGTCGCGGACGGCAACTTTGATCTTCGCGGTTTGCGAACCCGCCTTGACGATCAGCTGAGTCTGGCCGTCCTTGAGGGGCGACATCAGACGTTCGCCGTCAAATCGCACGATGCCGGGCGTCTCCAACGTGAGGTCGGCGAAGAAGGTGAGATCGCGGACGGAGCCGTCGGCGTACTTGCCGGTGACGACGATTTGCTGAAAGGCGCGAGGCCCCGCGAGGTCGATGGTTGCAGGTTGAACGAGGAGGGCCGTCGGCGCGCCGACGACTTTTTGCCGCTGCTCCGGTTCGGTCGGCAGTTCGGCGCGAAGGGATTGGGTGAGAAAAACGAGGGCGAAAAGAGACGCCAACGAACGCATGGCGAAGGCCTCCTGGAGGAGCAGAGCAAGGAAGGAGCAAGGCGGGAAACGAACGGGGGGCTCGATTGAGGATTATCTTACACGATGAATTCCGCAAATGCGACACATTTTTTGCGAGAATCTCGTGCGTGATCGGCCGCGTTCCCCGCCTTGCCCTCGAAGCCTACTGCGACGCCTTCACAACGTTGTAGTACTCTTCGATGTGCTCACCGCCGGTGGTCAGACCATCGCCGTGGAGCGCAACCGCTCCGGCGAAAGTGGCGCGAGAGAAGGGGGTATTGCCATCGCTGACTTTGAAGATCAAGCCGAATCGGCCGTAGAAGTCTTGCGGGCCGTGGTCGGCTTCATCCGAAAAGTGGACGGGGGCTTCGGAAACAGTCTTGCCGACTAAACTCGCCCGCTTGCCGAAACCGACGAGGATGTACTTCCCTGACTGCGCGAGGTTCAGATGCGTCTTGGCGTCAGCGGTCAGGGTGCGAAGTGCAACTCCATCCACAACCGCAAGCGTTGTAGTGGCGTCGGGGTAAGGATTGAAGGTCGCACTGAAGCCGGTAGGAGCGGTGGCCTTAACCGGCACCATCGGAGATAGGTTCACGATTCCCGCTGCGATTAAAGCGTTGGCTTCCTCAAGGGTAAGAGGTTCTCCTGCTGCCGAAATATGCCCTCCGAGGGTTGTGTGGGGCAAATAGTTCGGGCCGACACCAGCATCATCGACGAGCGCGTCCCAACCGTAGGGGAACTTGTTGTGGAGCGCCTCGTGCGTCTGCACCCACTTGACGACTTCTTGAATGTTGGTGGCGCCGGCCGTCGTATGCACGCGGCCCAAAATGTTGGGAAGCATCGGAATCAGGATGCCGGCAAGGCCGACCAGCACGACCAGCACGACGATCAATTCGATCAGCGTGAGGCCAGCGCGACGGGAACGAAGTTGCGAACTCATGGTCTTCTCTCCAGGGTGGGTTAAGCGAGGTATAACCGTGTCATACGCCTCTGTATGACAAGGTATAACCGGCCGTGGAGAGCGGCAAGAGAAAATTTTCTGATTCCCCGGAGCGAAGAAACTGGCCCGGCAGGCCGGGCTTTCCTGCTCGGGCGCCGTCTGGGATCGGAAGGCGACGCGCTACCAGCGGCCCGGCGACTCCATCTCACCGTATGCCAAACGGCAAGCGGGCAACGGACTCCGAAGGTTGAGTGTTCGAACTAACGTCCCGAATTCAACGCACGCACTTTCACGTTTCGCAGCGCCACCGGTCCATGATCGCCCTGCAGCATGATCGGGCCCTCCGCCATCTCCGCGTTCTTCCAGCGGTCCCCCGTCGGCGTCTTGAGAACCAGGTTCTCGTGAATCGTCGTGCCGTTGAGCACCGCCTTCACGATCATCGCGTCGACCGTCTTCTTGCCGTCCGCGCCGAATCTCGGCGCCTTGAACACGATGTCGAGCGTCTGCCATTCCCCTGGCGCCTTGCACGCGTTCGCGCTGGGGGCGATGCCCTTGTCGATGTGATGGTAGTTCGGCTTCAGTTCGGCGCGCGGGTAGATGCCGCCGCAGTCGGCGCCGGTCACGTCTTTCTTGCCGAAGCTGTCGCAGATCTGCACTTCGTAGTGCCCGTGAAACTTGATGCCGGAATTGGAGTTCTTGGCCATCACGAACTCCAGATGCACCTCGACGTCGCCGAAGTTTTTCTTGGTGAAGAGATCCTTGGTTCGGCCCTTGAGGCCATTGACCCAGACGGTCCCCTTCTCTTCCTTGGCGGTGAGTTTTTTGGGATTGGCGGGATCGAGCGTCACTTCGGTTGAGGTGAACCACTCGCCGATCGCGGGGCCCCCTTTGAAGGCGTCGAGTCCTCCGGCAAAGAGATCGACCCAGGCGTTTTCCTGAGCGGAGGCGGAGCCGGCTGCCAGCAAGATGACGATGCAAACGCGCGCACGCATGATTACGGTCCTTTGGGAGGGCGGAGGCTGGTGCGGGCGGGGACGCCCAGCACAGTTTCGTATCGGCGACGTCGCGCGTCACCAATGACGCGGCGCCGACCGTCGCTCCGCGACCGATTATGATACCAGGGAGCGTGCGTGCGCCCAAACCAATTAGCGAGTCGTCGCCGATGTGGTTGTTGCCCCCCAGGATCACGCCCGGCGCCAGGTGGACGTTGTCGCCGATGACGCATTCGTGTTCGACGATGGCGCCCGAATTCACGATCACGTGATGTCCCAGCGTCGCCCGTGTGTGGACGACGGCCTGCGGACCGACGAAGATGCCACGCCCCAAGGTCGCCAGCGGCGAGACGTAGGCGGTGGGATGAATGACGTTCGCGGAATTCGGATGCTGCGCCCAGGGGCTTTCTGTCAAAAGGCGTCGGCGCAGCAGCAGGTTTCCCAGGGCCAATATCCACGGTTCGCCGGCAAGAAGAATCTTTGCGACGTCGTTGGGATCGCTGAGCCGCCCCAGATGCACGACTTGGAGATCGCCGTGCGACATCAGGGCCCGCGGGTTGTCGTCGAAGAAGCCCGCGAGCGAAGATCCGTTGAGACGTGCCGCCTCGGCAATGACCAGCGCGTGGCCGCCGCCTCCGATCAACACCAGTAGACCCGTATTGTGATTCATCCCTTATGAGTATGCACCACAATCGCACGGAGAAAGGCGAAGCGCGGGAGATTGCGAGTTTTTAATCTGATCCTCATCCGGGAAATCGCGTTGCATTCGGGCGTAATGCGTTTACAATCAAGCGATTCGAACACCCACCGACCGCTTCTCCCACCTTGGAAGGGGGCCAACGATGGCTCGTCTGTCGCGCCGAAGTTTTCTTAGAACGTTAACCGCCGCCGCCACCGTCACGATTGCCGGCACCAAATCGACCGGACGCGTGCTGGGCGCCAACGAAGAATTTCGCATCGCCATTGCCGGGCTCAACGGCCGAGGCAAGGCCCACACCGGCGGCTACCTCGCCATCCCCGGCGTGCGTATCAGTTACCTCGTCGACCCTGACAACCGCACCTTTGCCGACCACGTGTCGCGCATCGAGACCAGCACCAAGGTCAAGTACACGGGCCAAAACGTCGCCGACGTTCGCCGGGCGCTCGATGACCGCAATGTCGACGCCGTCTCGATCGCCACGCCCAATCACTGGCACGCGCTGATGACGATCTGGGCGGCCGAGCGCGGCAAGCACGTCTATGTCGAAAAGCCGATGAGCCATAACATCCACGAAGGCCGAATCGCGGTGCAGATGGCCGAGAAGCACAACGTCATCGTGCAGCACGGCACGCAGAGCCGCAGCAGTAACTGGATCGACGCCATCGAAACGATCCACTCGGGAAAGCTTGGCAAAGTTCAGGTCGCACGCGCCCTCTGCTACAAACGCCGCAACACCATCGGCAATCGCCCGATCGGACCGGCTCCCGCGCAGATCGACTTCAACTTGTGGTGCGGCCCCGCGCAGATGCTCCCCTACCACGCCAATCTCGTCCATTATAACTGGCACTGGTTCTGGGAGTTCGGCAACGGCGACATCGGCAACCAGGGCGTCCACCAGTTCGACATCGCTCGCTGGGGCATCAAGAACGCCACCCTGCCGCGCAGCGTCGTCAGTCTCGGCGGTCGCTTCGGCTATTCCGACCAGGGCGAAACCCCGAACACGCAAATCTCTGTCATGGACTTCGGTGAAACTCAACTCATCTTCGAAGTTCGCGGCCTCGTCAGCCCGACCTACATGAACAACAGCGTCGGCAACATCTTTCACTGCGAGGAAGGGACCGTCATCAGCCCGACGCAGTACATTCCCAAGGGCCGAACTCAAGCCGAAGCGCTGCCTCGTCCCGAGCGTGAAGCGGCGCGCAGGCCGGGCGGCAACGATCACTTCCGCAATTTCGTCTTGGCGGCGCGCGCCCGACGTCGAGCGGATCTGAACGCCGACATTCTCGAAGGCCACTATTCGAGTGCGCTGTGCCATCTCGCCAACATTTCGCAGCGTCTGGGCCGGGACGTCAACGCCATGGGCCGAGGCCAATTGCTCGGCGAGCACCCCGAAGTGCGTGCGACGCTGGAGCGGATGGAATCGCACCTGGTGACTGGGCACAACTTGAGGATCGAAGATCTGGTTTACAAGGCGGGCCCGAAGCTCGAGCTGGAAGCGGGCCGGGAGAGCTTCGTCAGCAACCACGAAGCGAACCGTCTGCTGACGCGCACGCCGCGGCAAGGATTCGCCGTCCCCGAGCGGGTCGGGTAGGATACCCATATTCGTTGAGCGCTCGCGTAGATTCACGCGAGCGCTCAACGAAACCATGGGAAATCCATCATGTCCCGCACCTTCGTTCTGTTACTCCTCTGGTCCCTGGCATTTCCGATCTGGGCCGACGCTCCCGACAAAACCAAGAAGACCAAGAAAGCACCGCAACCGTACGCCGTCGAAGACGTGCTGCAGTCCGAGTCGGCGCGAAGCTTCCAGTTCGCGCCCGACGGTCAGAAAGTCGTTTGGGTGAAGCGCGCTCCCGACGTGGAAAAGAACGAGGCCGTCGATCACCTCGTCCTCACGCATGTCGCCAAGAACCGCGACATCCCGCTCACGCGCGGCGAACATTCCTGCACGATGCCGCGCTGGGCCCCCAACGGCGAACGCATCGCATTCCTTTCCCCACGCCCGCCGCCGAAGTCCAAGGACGCAGACGACGAGGAGAAGGACGAATCGCGCACCCGGCTTTGGCTCATCGATCCGCTCGGCGGCGAGCCGTACTTGCTCACCGGCTATGCCCGTGATATCCGCACATTCGCCTGGCTGGACGACGACACGATCCTTTTTGTCGCTCAGGAAAAGCCATCGGCCTGGGAGAAGGAGCGCAAAGACAAAAAGGACGAAGCCGAGACAGTCGACGACGAGACGCGCGAGCCGCCGGTACGGCTGTTTCGCGTCGATCTGGAAGACAAGAAGCCGATCCGATTTTCGAGCAACGTCGACCGCATCCAGTATCTCTCCGTCGCCCCGGACGGCAAACACGCGGTCACCATTCACGAACGGAGCCTGACGTACGCCTTCGACAACAAGATTCGCCCGCTCGTCGTGCTGCACGATCTCGAAACCCGCAAAGAGAAGGTCATCTTTGCCGAGCGGTCGTCCTACGTGAGTCAGGTTCACTGGCAACCGGATGGCAAGGGGTTCTACGCGGTCAGCCAGTACACAACGCATCCGCACTTTCTCAACGCGTACATCTATCGACTCCATCATTACGATCTGGCCAAGAACCAGGCGACGCTGGTCGAACTCGACTGGGACAAAGGCTTGGCGGGCGACGACGACGTCTCCGCGACCGACGACGGGTTCGTCACGCTGCTGGCAGACGGCGTACGGCACCAGCCCGCGCGCTACGTCCGCACCGGCGCAACCTGGAAGCGACACGCCCTGGAAGGCGAACACGTCGGCAATATCTACAACCTCACGGTACACAAGTCGGGCAAGCAGATCGTCTATTTGCACACGAAGGCCGCCGGCCCGCACCAGTGGCATCACGCCGGCCTGGAGCGTGAGAAAATCACGCAGCCGAAACAGGCATTCCAGCTCGCCCCGGATCTGAGTGAGAAACGATTGGCCAAGACGGAGGTGGTGCGCTGGAAGGGCGCGCAGGGCGCCGAGGTCGAGGGCATCCTGTACTATCCGCTCGAGTACGAAACCGGCAAGAAGTATCCGCTGCTGGTGCAGATTCACGGCGGGCCGGCGTGGGCCGACTTCGACGTTTTCGACAACAGCTGGGCCTATCCGCCGCAGATTTTCGCGGGCAAGGGAGCGTTTGTCTTTCAGCCCAACTACCATGGCTCGACGCATTACGGTCTCAAGTTCGCCGAGTCGATCGCGGACGGGAAGTACTACACGCTCCCGGTCGCGGACATCGAGACCGGCATCGATTCGTTGATCGCGAAGGGATTGGTGGAGAAGGACCGCGTCGCCCTCGCCGGCTGGTCAAACGGCGCGATCCTGACGATGGCGCTGATCACGCGTCGACACTACGCCGCCGCTGCCGCGGGCGCAGGCGGCAGCGAATGGGTGGCCGACTGGGGCGTTTGCTCCTTCGGCATGGCGTTCTCCAACTACTACCTGGGCAAGTCGCCGTACGAGGATCCGCTGCTCTACATGAAGAACGCGCCGTTCTACGACTTCGCCAAGGTGAAGACGCCGACGCTCCTCTTTCACGGCTCCGAAGACCGCGACGTCCCCTCGCACCACGGCTGGCTGCAGTTCCGCGCGCTCCAGCAACTCGGCAAGGCCGACACGCGCTTCCTCCTCTTCCCCGGCGAAAAGCATTCGCTCAAAAAGCTCAGCCATCAAGAACGCAAGCTGCGCGAAGAGATCGCCTGGCTCGACAAGTACCTCTTCCGCAAGCCGGGAGCCGAGGAGCCTGCATTCAAACCGACGTCGCCGCTCGCCAGTCTGCTCGCCAGAAACGCGGCCAGGCGCCAGGGCGGTTTGCTTGGCGACGTCCATCCGGGCGGCATTCTTATCCCGGAAGTCGCCAAGGCGGGCGAACTCGAAGTGGGCCGATTCGAAGTGACCCGTGCTCAATATCGCCAGTTCGACAAGACCTACGCCGTCGACCCCGGTACCGAGAACTTTCCTGCCAGCGGCATCACGTTCGCGCAGGCCCGCGACTACTGCGCCTGGCTCAGCAAGCTGACCGCGAAGACGTATCGGCTCGGCACTTCCGAGGAGATGGAGGAGCTGTTCGCACCCGAAGGAACGGAGAACACGCTCGACTTCTGGGCGGGCTACGCAATCAACCCCGACGACCGCGTGCGGCTGCGCGGCAAGCTCGGCGAACTCGCGGGCCAGGCGCCGTTGTTGAAAGAGGTGGGATCGTTTCCGCTGCGTTCGAAGGAGACGCCGTTGTTCGATCTGGGAGGCAACGTCGCGGAATGGGTGACGACGGCGAAAGCCGGCAAGGCGCTGGGCGGCAGCGCCGACCGCGCCGCCGACGACCCCTCTCCTGCCGCCGCGGCGTACATCGGCTTCCGCGTCGTGCGGATGAAGTAATCTCGCGGTTTTTCCTCTTGCATCTACAGCGACTCAAGATTATCACTGCGGCGCTTCGTGCTCGGCCGGAAGGAGAGACTCTTGAGAAACTGGGCGGTATTCGCGTGCCTGTGGTGCCTGGCGGCTTCGTCCGTAAGGGCTCAGGCCCCGCCCGACGAGGTCGCCACCGTCTATCCCGCCGCGCCGTCCATCCTACCGCCCGACGCCCTGGGCAATCGCGCCTGGGTCTCGACCGAATTCCTGCTCTGGTGGATGAAACGAGGCCCTGTCGACGCGCCGCTCGTGACCACCGCTCCCGGCCCTGGTCCCAATGCCGCCAAGCTCAGCGGGCCCCATGCCGTCGTCCTGGGGAACGAATGTCTCGATTACGGCCTCCAGTCTGGATTGCGCGCCACCTTCGGCCTGGCGCTCGACGACGCCGGCATCGTCGGACTCGAAGTCAGCGGCTTCCTCCTCAGCAACGGCGTCAATCACCAGCTCCTCGTCTCGCCCAAGCCCGGCCAGCCGATCCTGAGCCGACCGGTCTTCGACGTTCTCCAGAACGCCGAGTCCGTCTACGACATCTCCTACCCCGGCAGCGATTTCGGCTACTTTGAACTTCTTAGCCGTTCGCAACTAGCCGGAGCGGAAGCCAACCTACTGGGCTACGGCCTCGGCACGGAGGCATTCTCGCTGGACATCCTGGCCGGTGTGCGCTATCTCGATCTGCAAGAAGACCTCGAGCTTCGCCAACACTCGACGCTCGTCACGCCCATGTCGACCTTCGGCACCGTGGCGCCCAAGGGGAGCACCCTCGCGATTGTCGATCTGTTTCAGACCAAGAGCCGATTTTTTGGCGGCCAAGTCGGCATGCGCTTCGATCAAAAGTTTGGCGCCTGGTCTGCCAGCGTCGCCGCCAAGCTCGCGCTGGGCGTCAACCATCAATCGATCAAGATCGCCGGCGCCTCGTATCTCGGCCAACCGGGCCAGGGCACGATCGGCCAACCCGCCGGCATCCTCGCCGTCTCGTCCAACTCGGGACGCTACGAAAGCAACGATTTTTCCGTCGTCCCCGAACTCCGCTTGCAGCTCGGCTACAACGTGAACGCCAACCTCCGCCTCTTCGTCGGCTACGACCTGATCTACTGGACCAACGTCGTGCGCCCCGGTCAGCAGATCGACCGCAGCGTCAATCCCGGGCTGATCCCCATCGACCAGATGTTCGGCAAAACCGCCGGCCTGATCCGCCCGCTCGTGCCATTCGAGCGCTGCGACTTCTTCGCCGAGGGCATCCACTTCGGCATCGACTTCCGGTATTAAAGCCCAGGGATGGGTATCCCTGGGGAGTCGTTTCTGAAAATAACGATTCCTGAGGCGTCCCCAGGGATAGCCATCCCTGGGCTTTCGCACGAATGAAAAACGACTACAACAGCAGGAGTCCCTCACTCAGGAGATCTCCATGCTACGCCTCCTCCCGCTCCTCATTCTCTCTGCCGGCGTTCTTCAGGCTCAAGAAGCCAAACGCCCCAACATCGTCCTCATCATGGCCGACGATCTCGGCTACGGCGACGTCGGCTTCAACGGCGGCCCCTACAAAACCCCGCACCTCGACAAACTCGCACAAACCGGCTCGCGCCTCAAACAGCACTACAGCCTCCCCGTCTGTAGCCCGACCCGTTCCTCGCTCCTCTCGGGAAGATTTAATAGCCGATTCGGCTGCACCAGCCCGACCAACGAACGCGTCTATCCCTTCGAGACCGTCACCCTGGCGAGCGCCCTCAAATCACTCGGATACCGCACCGGGCTCGTCGGCAAATGGCATCTCGGTTCCCGTCTCGAATGGGGGCCGCAGCGTTTCGGCTTTGATCACACCTACGGCTCCCTCGCAGGCGGCGTCACCTCGTACACCCATGTCTACAAAAAAGGCGATTTCAGCGAAACCTGGCACCGCAACGGCAAACTCATCGAGGAAAAAGGGCACGTCACCGACCTCATCACCAAGGAAGCTACCGACTTCATCGAGGCCAAGCCGGGCGGCCCGTTCTTCCTCTACGTCCCCTACACCGCGGTCCATCTTCCCATCGACGAGCCGAAGGAATGGCAGGATCTGTATCCCGACGCCAAGGACGAGGCGGTCCGGCAGTACGGCGCCTGCATCTCGCACCTCGACGCCGGCGTCGGCAAGATCGTCGCCGCGCTGGATAAATCCGGTCAACGCGAGAATACGCTCATCATCTTCATTTCCGACAACGGCGGCTCGATCGGCACGGAGAACTTCGACCCGCGCTACGCTGGCACGCATCCGTCGTTTCGCATCCCTGCGCTCAATCGTCCGTTCCGCGGCTCCAAGGGGACGCTTTACGAGGGGGGCATCCGCACGCCGGCGCTGGTCAATTGGCCCGGCAAAATCCCCGCGGGCAAGGAAGTCCCGGCGCCGATCCACGTCGCCGACTGGTTCCCGACGCTCGCCCATCTCACCGGGTACAAGTCGAAGACCGACCTCAAATGGGACGGCGCCAACATGTGGAGCGCCCTTCTGGGTGAAAAAATGGAGTCGCCGCGAACCTTGTACTGGATGGGGCCTGGAGGCACGACGGCGCTGCGTCACGGCGACCACGTGCTGCTCACGTTCAAAGGTAACAAGGTCGAGCTGTACGATCTCGCAAAAGATTCGGCGCAGGCGAAAGACCTGGCCGCGGCAGAGCCAGCGCGCGTTCGCGAACTGCAGGCGCTGCAGCAGCGGGTCGCCCTGCGCGACTTCGACGCTCGAGTGAAGAAGTAAGAGTTTTCTACCAGAAAGCTGAGGCGGCCAGACGTAAACAGAAGCCGCGGGCCACGAGGGGACACGGCAGCCAAAAGCGAGCGTCCCCTCTTTCTATCCCCGCAGATAGCGCCAGCTATCGACGACTTCGATGAGCGTCGGCCCCTGGCGTTTCAGCGCCAGACGCAGCGCCGCGGCCAACTCGTCGGCGTTGCGGACGCGGCTGGCGGGGACGCCGTACGCCTGGGCGAGTAGGAGGAAATCGGGATTGTTGAGGTCGGTGTCGAGGTAGCGGGCCTCGTGTTTGTTCTTTTGGATGTTCTTGATGGCGCCGTAGGTCGAGTCGTTGTGGACGACGGCGATGACGGGGAGGCTGTAGCGGGCCGCGGTGGCGAGTTCCTGGGCGGCCATGGTGAAGCCGCCGTCGCCGGCGACGCAGACGACCGGACGTCCCGGCGCCGCGATGGCGCCGCCGATCGCGGCGGGGAAGCCCCAGCCGAGCGTGATGAAGTTCGCGGGATAAAAGAACGAACGCGGCTCCAGGGCCGGGAAGTCGGTCTGCATCCGGAAACCCATCTCGCACGCATCGGCGAAGACGATTGCATTTTCGGGAAGCTCCGCACGCAGCGTATCGATCAGCCATTCGGGCCGTTCGGGGCCCAGGCCGCGGGCATTCTCCCAGACGTCGGCCCAGGCGCTTTCGTGCTTGGGGAGTTGTTCCAGCAGCGCGAGCAGCGCCACCTGGGCGTCGGCGGTGATGCCGACCTCGACCGGGTAGTTCATGCCGATCTGTCCCGGATCGATGTCGATCTGGATGAGCCGCCTCGGCACCCGTAACGTCCGGTAGTCGGTTGTGACTTCCGTGAATCGGCAACCGACGGCGATCATGAGGTCCGCCTCGTTGAGCACGGCCTTGGCCCGGGCCGAACGCATATGGCCCAGCGAGAGAGGATCGCGTTCGCTGAGGATGCCCTTGCCGTTGGTGGTGGTGACGACCGGCGCGCCGATGCGCCGGGCGACTTGACGCAACGTGTCGCTCGCGCCGGCAGCGACCGCGCCGCCACCGGCCACGAGAATGGGTCGCTTCGATTCGCCGATCACTTCGCTGGCATGCCGGACCGGCCCTTCGGGGAACGAAAGCTGGATGCTGGGCTTGGTGATTTCCGTCGTCGGCGCCACGAAGTGGGAGGTGAAGGTCATGAGATCCTGCGGGAAGAAGAGCGCGGCCGGGCGCGGCCTGCCCACCGTCATGGCGGCGAAGGCGCGGTCGATCAGCACGGCAATCTCTTCGACGGCCATCACGGTGCCGGTGAATTTGGTGCAGGGACTGAAGATGCCTTCGAGATCGATTTCGTGGTAGTTGCCGCACTCCTGGAAGAGTCGGTCGTGATTGACCTGCCCGGCGACGAGGAGAATGGGAATGGAGTCGGCCCAGGCTTCGCCGATGCCGGTGAGAGCATTGGTGGCGCCGGGGCCCGCGGTGGTGCAGACGACGCCGGGCCGGCCGCTGACGCGCGCGTACCCGTCTGCCATGAAGGCGCCTGCCTGTTCGTTACGAACGAGAATGGTCTGAATGCGCCCGTGGCGTTTTACGGCATCGTAAATCGCAGTCGAATGCGAGCCAGGCATCCCGAAAAGCGTGCGCACTCCCTGATGGTGCAGACGCTCCGCGACTATCTCCGCTCCGGTAGGCATGAGGATTTCTCTCGAGACAAGCCCAACGGGCGAGGTACTCCGAACTCTTGGGATCGGGCGATACCTTGAGAATATCTTGCATGATCCTTGTTAGCTTACGGATCGAGCGGGAGCCAATCAAGAATATCGAAGCGAGCGTGCGGCGAGAGATTGGGAACGTGGGCGGCGGCTTCGTAGGCGGATTTGCAGGGTTTGAGGTGCCGGGCGAACTCCAGAGGCGTGACCCCGGCCTGTTCGCGCAGGAACATCAGGTTCGCCTGGCCGGAGACGCGGACCACTTGCAAACTCGGCACGACGTGGAGCGCGGCTTCGGCAAACGTCTTGCCGCTGGGACTGGCGGGCGTCAGCAGGAACGTGAACTCCTGAACGTCCTTGCCGGCGCGGTAGAGCGGCGGCGTGGCGCGTTCGAGATAGATCTGCGTCTGCTCCGAGACGATCTTTCGGCCCTGCCCCTTGGCGCCCGCCAGCATCTGCGAGATTTCCTTACGAAGAATGTCGGCGACGTCCATGACGGGGAGATGCTGTCCGAGGATGAGGCCGGTTTCGTGAACCATAGGGACGGCGAAGTACTTGATGAGATCGCCGCCGTTCATGCAGGCGTGGTAGAGCCCGCCACGCGGTTCGAGGACGCGTTCGGTGAGGTCGCGATCGAGGTTGCGCCACTGTTCGTCGGCCAGCGTACGCAAGAACGTGAGCGACGCGGCTTCGAGGTGCTCCTCGCCTTCGGGGAGCACCACGCGCGCCGTGCGCGATTGACGGGTCACCTCGTAGAAGGATTCGGGCGAGGGGACCGGCGAATGCGATAGCGTGATCTCGCCCGAATGGGTCGAGTTCAAGTCTTCTTCCCCATCGTCGGATTCGCGGTCGAGGGAATCCAGGAGGTGGCGCAGGCGCTGTCGGCAGATGCCCAGATCCCGGCCATGATCGCCAAGCTTGCCGCCCAGCGCGGTGTAGGCATGGCGGACGGCCTGCAGGAGTTCGTCCTGCAACCGGCTGCGTGCATACTGGGCGAGGCGGTCCAGGAAGGTGCGCAGTTGGCGTTGTCGGGAACTGCCGCCGAACAGGCGGAAGCCGGTTTGGCGGGTGCTGAGATCTTGCAGATCGACCTGGAGCTGTTTGTAGATCTGCGCGGTTTTCAGTACCTGGACGTGGAAGCGTTCGAGCTGGGCCTCGCCGGTCTTGCTGGCCCATTTGACGAGTTGATTGATGAGATTCTCGCCGACGGCGAGGCGGGCGCCCGGGAGATCCATGAGAGCGTGAATGCGTCCCTTGACGAAGCCATTCCACTCTTCGACGATCTTTTGCGTGGCGAGGGACATCGAGCGCATGAGCTTGGTCTTGCGCCATTCGCCCAGTTCGGAGTCGTCGGGGTTGCCCACAAATTCGCGGATCCGGTGCAGCGCCTGTTTGGCCCAGTTGATGGGATCGTCCTGCGCGAGCGGTTCTTGAACTTGCTCTTCGAGCTTGGCGAGAAGTCCGGAGAGATATTCGCTCGGGGAGGAGGCGGCTTCGGTCGCCGTCGCCGTCGCGGAGGATTTCTCGATCTTCTCGAGGAGTTTGTCCGGGCCGAAATCGGCCTGCCCGGTAATCTTCGCGAAGAGCTTCTGAATCTCCGGCTGAGCGGTATCGTTGACGGCGAGCGGTCCTGAGGAGGTCCACAACTCGACGATTTTCTTGCATGCCTGGCGGGCCGCCAGGTGCAGCAACAGCCCGCGCGGAAACCAGACGTTGTACGTCGCGAACGTCCGCAGTCCCGAGGCGAGCGCCCCGGAATGGAACTTGTTGTCGGTCGTCGATTGATGCCGGAGGATGTCGAGCTTTCGGCCCAGGGGGGTGGTGAGTTCGTGGAAGAGATAATTGCCCAGGTGCGCGATCGATTCGTCGAGATCTTGCGCGGTCCGCTCGGCGAGCGGCAGCAGGTACGTGCTGGTGAAAGGCGTGTTCTCATCGACGATGCGCTGTCCGTCGGCGCCGTACTGTGCGACGAAGCGAACCTGCGAGTCGTTGAAGTGGTTGAGTTCCGTGAGCGTGGCGTAGGTGTTGGCCAACTCGTGCTTGGGCGTCGACGGATCGTTGGGGGCGCCGGACAGAAGGAAAAGCGTGACGGTGGCGTCGTGGAAGTTCAGATGCGCCAGCAGCCGGCGCAGGGCGTATCCCAGATCGGGGACCATGCCGCTGGACCCGCCCCCCGCCGGCGCGATGACGTAGACGCGGGGCGTGCTGTCGCGCAGGGCCAGGCCGGTTTGCGAGACCGCCTCGTAGATGCGATCGGGATTGGTGATGTCTTGCAAGTCTTTGCGAATGCGGGCGACGACGCGCTGCTGATGATCCGCGAACGCCAGCCGGCCCAAGGCGCGATTGCCCATCGTTTGCAGCGAACGCGGGATGGCGTACAGCCTCTCGCGCGGCAGCCATTCGACCAGCTGATCCAGGTTGCGGTTGCGATACTTCCCCGGCGTCTGCAGCGGCAGATGCAGGAAATCGTTCCGCGACAGCGACACCGACGGCGCTCCGTTTACCGTCTGGCGGGGGCCCTCGGCATCCGTGTCGATCGTCAGGAAGCGGAACAGCGGGATCTTCTGCAGATCGCCGAAGCGGTCCAGCAGTCGGCAGCGGATCTCCATCAACGCTTTTCGGCCAAAGTTTCCCAGGCCGATGATGAGCGTCGGCTTGAGGGCACCGTTATCGGGCTGCGCGACCGTGACGCCCAACCCGGAAACCTCGACCGGGCGAGGGGATTGCTGAGGCAACGCGTCGGCGTACGAAATGGAGTTGTCGTCCGGCTTCAGCGACATCGGCGGCACGACCCGACGCGGCGGCGAACTCGCCAGGTTGACGATCTCCTCCATGTCCGGAAGAGCCATGTCCTCCATCGTCTCGGCCATCGTCTTGTTGTGCCGCACGCCGACTTCCGCGTACTCCTTCGGATCCTCCACCCGAATCGGCTGCCGAGCTTTGTACAGCTGCGACACCATCGCCATGCAGCTGGCGAACCGCTTGTTCGGATCCTTGGAGAGCGCGCGACCGATGATCGGCCGATCCGATTCCGGCAGCGAACGCAGGTCCGGATCTTCCTTCAGGTGTTGCTGCGCCAGCTGACGCACGTTCTTCGCCTGAAACGGACGATGCCCCGTGAGCAGTTCCTGAAACACGATCGCCAGGCTGTACTGATCGCTTTGCGGCGAGATCTTGCCGACGAACGTTTCCGGCGGCGCGTAGAGCGGAGTCACGCCGCCCAGCAAACCGGAGGAACCTTGCCGTTCGAGCGTCTTGACGAGCCCGAAGTCGGCGACCTTGACGCGGTCGCTGATGAGGAAGAGATTGCGAGGCTTCACGTCGAGATGCTGCAAGTTGTGCTTCTCGTTCATGAAATCGAGCGCCTCGGCGACGTCGCGCATGTAGCGCATGAGATTATCGCGGGCGATGCCGATCATGCCGGCGGCGAGGCATTCCTGCTGCATATCGTGCAGCGTGCGGTCGGCGAGTTCCATGACGATGACGAGTTCGCCGTCGCAGACTTCGATGCGGTCGAGCGAGCAGACGAAGGGATGGCGGACTTCCTTGATGCGCTGCAGGGCGCGATGTTCTTGTTCGGCGCGGACGGAATCTTGATCGCAGGAGTTGAGGTTGCCGTAGACGAACTTGATAGCCTTGAAAATGCCGCCGGGCGCTTCGCACTTCCAGACTTCGCCGAAGCCGCCCGTGCCGAGCGGTTCGATCAGGCGGTAGCCTGGAATCGGCTCCGTGTTGGGCTCCCGAAGGCTCATAAAGTTTCCTGGTTTGGCGCACGACCCCCGACGGGGGATCGAAACAGTCCGTTCAAACCTAGGTCGCAAGTGGCGTCTTGTCCAATCGCCGTTTCAAGGTTGTTCCGGAATTGGGGTCATATACTGGCGTTTCGTACACGTCTCTGAGCTGGCGTGAACCTATGCGGGTTGTCCGGAAGGGTCCGCTTGCGTTCGCCTTAACGCATTCTTTTTGGAGTTCGATTGTCGGGAACCTTCGGAACCTCGGAGCGCTATTCGGGAGTCGATGCCTTCGGAACGTTTTACTTGCGAAGCTGAAAATTCCGATGAACGCATCGTACCACTCTCCCCCCCGTTTTTTTTCGGAAGGATTTCGCAATGAGAATCCGCGGTTCCAAATTGCTCGGCTCTTGCCTTGCCGCCTCGGCGTTGGCCCTTGCTGGACGCAGCGAAGCACAGGTGGCGCAGCCAATCATGTCGGCCCCCATCGTCCTCAATGAGTCCGCTCCCGCGGCCGTCAATAGCGTCCAGCTCGATTATCTCCTGATGCGCCGCTCGACGCCCAATTCGCAACCGCTGGTCAACTCGGTCACCGGCGCCAGCGTGTTTAATGCCACCGATTTCGATTTCGACTTCGAGTCGGGCGTTCAAGCGAAATACATCCATCAGACCTGCGACGGCTGGGGCTACGAGTTTCGCTATTTCGGCATTTATGATACCAACGCCCAGGCGAGCTTCCCAGTCCCGCCCAACGGCACGGCTGCAACCAATCCACCCACGTTTATCACCACTGACGGCAACTTTACGGGCAACTTCTTCTATCGGTCCGACCTCAATAGCTTCGAACTGAATGGACGCCGAACGCTCAGCGATCGACTCACCTTGATTGCCGGCGTTCGCTACATCAACTTGAACGAACGGTTTGGCGGGACCTACGGCGATGGGTCGCCGATCTTCGCCACCCAGGATTCCACCGTCAACAACAGCATGTTCGGCCTCCAGACGGGAGTCGACGCCAATCTCTGGAACAGCTGCAGCGGCAAGCTGCGAGTCGATGGCTTCGTTCGCGCCGGCATCTACAATAACGACGTCAGCACCACCTTCCGAGCTGAAGTTCCCGCTGTGGGCTTCGTCAGGGGCGGCGACGATAGCCAGAATCGAGCCTCCTTCGTCGCCGACCTGGGCGTCAATGCCTCATACCAGATCAGTCAAAACGTCTCGGTCCGTCTCGGCTATCAATTCTTGTGGCTTTCGGGAGTGGCGCTCGCAACCGAACAGCTCTCGACCACCGACAACTTCAATCCGACCGGCACCGGTGTGCCGCGCCTCAATTTCGGCGATGCGTTCTACAACGGCATCAACTTCGGCGTCGAGTATCGTTGGTAACCCGAGCGAACCCGTCAAACGTCGAGGATCCTTCGCGCTCGCCGCGGAGGATCCTTCGTGTCGTTTTCCGAACAAAAACGCTCGAACGGTCATGGTCTACCAACTCGACCAAGGCTACGACTTGCTCGACATCATGTTAATTACAGGGATCAGCTTCGAAGCGACTGCGGATGCCGCGGCCTCGAACTGAGGAGTGGTTACGGCACCGTGCTCATAAACCGATCGATAATCCTCCACGTTCGCCGTGAAAGATCCTTCGCCTTACCTGAACGATCAATCTTCGCCATCTTTCGCCCGGGCCAAGCTCGCCTGGCAAATCGCGCCTCCCCGCGGTAGAATCGGCGCAGGTCTTCCCTTCAGGAAAGGAATCGTTCATGCTCGGATGCATGCGCTTCGTCGTCTTGGGCGTTTTCATTTTCACCTGCCAGTCTCGAGCGCAGGATCTGCCGCCGATTCATCCCGATAAGGCGACGCCCAAAGAACTGCGCGCTCGCGAGTCGCTCAAGAAATACGCCCTCGCCCTCCTGTGCCTCAAGGAAGATCGGCTCATCGAAGCCCACAAAGTTCTCGAGGAGGCGATCGCGCTCGATCCCGACGCCGCCCCGCTTTATCGCGAACAGGTCAACGTCTTCCTCGCCCTGGAAAGGATCCGCGACGCGCTCGAAGCAATCACCAAGGCCAATCAACTCGATCCGCACGACCCCGAAGCCTGGTTCCTCGCCGCCCGCTTGCAGAAAAACTTCGGCTCCGCCAAGGAGTATCGCCGGTGCCTCGAGAAAGGTCTCGCGGATCAGTCGTTCAAAGTCGAACGTCCCGAGATCGTTCAGCAAATGTACCTGGATCTCGGCAATCTCCTGGAAGCGGAGGGGGAACTCGAGCCGGCCGCGAATGCGTTCACGGAGGCCGCCAAGATTCTGGATCACCCCGATATCCTGCTTGATCACGCGCCGTTTCACCGTGACTCGATCATCGCCAAGGCCGCGGAGACGTACGAGCGCATCGGCAATCTCCAGCGCAAGTTGAAGAAACTCGACCAGGCGATGGTCTCGTTCCAGGCGGCGCAGAAGCGGAGCAAGGAGAGCGCGGGTCGGCTCAGCTTCCACCTCGCCCAGATCGCCAAGGACCAGGGGAAGCTCGATCAGGCGCTCGTCTTCGTCGACCAGTTCTTGAAGACGGTGCCGCTGGGGACGGATGCGCACGAGTTCAAGATCGAACTGCTGCGAACGCTCGGCAAGGAGAAGGAGATCGTACCCTGGCTGGAGCAGGTCGTTGCCGTCGACATACACAACGTATCGCTTCGGCGCCTTCTGGTGCGGACGCATGTCGATTTAGGCCAGGACGCCGCCGCCGAGAAGGTGTTGGTCAAGCTGGCCGTCGACGCTCCGAGCGTCGAGGTGTATCGTCCGCTGTTCAAGATCATGCGTGCCCGGCCGAACGGCGTGGCCCAGATTTTCACGCAACTGCAGCAGGCGATCGACCTCGCCAAGGCGAAGCCGCCGGAACCGGGCTCGCTGCTCGCCGGCAATCAGGGGCAGGCAATGGTCAACCTTCTTCGCGAAGAAGGACAACTCGCCAAGGATCTCGTGCAACACGCGTTCCAGGCCGCCAAGACCAATACGAAGATTTCTTACGACGTCCTGCGCCTGCTCGCCGCCCTCGCCGACAAGCATCGCCAGCACCCCGAAAGCGAAGCGTTTTACCGCGAACTTCTGAAGGATCCCGGGCTGCGGACGGAACCCGCGATTTACGGCGGCTACCTTCGCGCGCTCTGGCGCAATCGCAAGTACGATCGTATTCTCGAAGTGTGCGAAGAATGCCTGAAGAACAACGATCTCGTCACCAACAAGCAGCTCTTCCTCATCGACAAGGCCCGCGCCCAGGCCGCTCTGGAGCGCCTCGACGAATCGCTCAAGACCGCCGACGAGGCGATTCGCTCGGCCAACGAGGATAGCCTGCTTTACTCGCATCAACTCCGCATCCGCATCCTGAGCCAGGCGGAACGCTACGACCAGGCGGAAAAAGAGTGCCGGGAGTTGTTCAAAAAGTTCACGACGCTGGAGAACGAGGCCGACATTCGCTATCTCCTGTCGCACGTCCTGCACTCGGCCAAGAAGAACAAGGAGAGCGAGGAACAGTTACTCGAAATCCTGAAGGTCGACCCGAACAGCGCCAGCGCCAACAACGATCTGGGCTACTTTTGGGCGGATCAGAACCGGAACTTACCCGAGGCGGAAGCGATGATTCGCAAGGCCATCGACAACGATCGGGCGCAGCGCAAGATGATCAGCTCGGACGGCTTCGAGGACAATGCCGCGTACGTCGACAGTCTCGGCTGGGTGCTCTTTCGCAAAGGAGATTTGCAGGGCGCCCGCAAGGAACTCGAGCGCGCGACCGTGCTTTCCGACGGCGACGACCCTGTCCTGTGGGACCATCTGGGGGACGTTTACTTCAAGCTCGGCATGTCGTCCAAAGCGCAATCCGCGTGGGAACGCTCGGTGACGATTTACGAGACGGAGAATCGTCGCAAGAAAGACGAGCGTTACCGCGAGGTTCAGGAGAAGGTCAAGCTGGTGAAGACGCCGGTCAAGGCCGTGCCGATGGGGAATTAGAGGACTGGTTTCCTAACTCTCCTCGACAAATGCCGGCCGACTATCAATTTACTGTGCACGGTCGAAAATGAGCCGTTCGTGATTTCCTTCCGAGCCGGAAGCGTAAGCGCCGATCTTCGCAGGATCGTCGCTTACGCTTCCGGCTCGGAAATTGGACGTCTCATTGTTGACCGCGTCCAATAATAGACGATCTTCGCAGGATCGTCGCTTCCGGCTCGGAAATTGGACGTCTCATTATTGACCGCGTCCAATAATAGAAAAAGCCCGAAGGCCGTCGCCTTCGGGCTCACCGCGGACGGGGAAAGTCACGCGGTGCTCAGGGGTTCGTCTCCGCTTCCAGACAAAGCGGCAATTTCACGATGAACTTCGACCCTCGGCCCACCACGCTCTCCACGCGGATTCGGCCCTGGTGTTGCTCGATGATCTGTCGGCATACGCTGAGACCCAGGCCGCTGCCGCCGTGACCGTTGTCGTCGGGCTTCTTCGTCGTGAAGAAGGGGTCGAAGATTTTTCGCAGCTCTTCCGGCTTGATGCCGACGCCGCTGTCGCAGATGTGGATCTCGGCCATCTGCGTGAGCGGATTTTCCCGTAGAACAATGGTAATGCGTCCGCCGCGCGGCATGGCCTGGCGGGCGTTGATGATGAGGTTGAGCAGGATCTGTTCGATCTGCCCGCGTACCACCGGCGCCTGCGGCCGACTCTGGAACTTCTTCTCGACCTGCACCTGATGTTTGCTGAGATCTTTGTCGACCAGGACGAGGACTTCCTCAATGAGGCTGGCGAGGTCGGCCTTTTCGCGGGCGCTGGGTTGCGTGCGGGCGAACCCGAGCATGCTGCTGACGACGACGGCGGCGCGCTGCCCGCCTTTGAGAATCTTTTCGAACGCCTGGACTCGCGATTCTTCGGAGCAGGTGGGCCTAAGGCCGAGTTTGGCGTAGTTGATGATCGTGGTCAGGATATTATTGAACTCGTGGGCCACGCTGGATGCCAGGGTGCCGACGCTGCTGAGGCGCTGGGCCCGCAGGAGTTGTTCGCGTAGGAGGTTGGCTTCGGCAGTGGTGGTGGTGAGTAGGTCTTCGTCGATCATTCCATCCTCCGCGGGGTGTACTTGTGAGTCGGAAGGTGTTTTGGGTCGGGCGTCCTTCCAACAAAGGTATCGGCACGGCGGCGCTTGCTCTTCATCGGAAGTGATTGCGATTCCAGATGTTAAGAGCGACGACCTTCACGAGATCGGCAGCCTGCGGAAGCCGGGGGCGAGACGGGCGACGTCGGAGTTCGCGGAAGACGACCAGCCCGGGAAAGCCGGGCAAGGAACTTTCTAAACGCGGCTGCGTCAAATAGCAGTCATTTCATTCGGTAGAGGCGTCGGCGATGGCTTACCCGCAAACGACACGTATCGTCCGCGATGCTCTTTGCTCAATATTCGCCCAAGTGGATGCATGGTTTGACCGCGACGAGCCGTTGCGACAATTCAACCCGGCGTCAGGGGGATGGTCAATCGATAAGATCCTGGAACATATCCTGCTTACTAACCACTACCTCATGCTCACGCTTAACAAATGGGCAAAGATCGCCGCGCAGCGTGCCCGGCGAGGCGTACCGTCTCCCGATGGCGAGAGTGACCTAGAGCGATTGGTCATCATTGGCGAAAGAGGCAGTTTCGGGTGGACGCGCCCCGAGCACATGGAACCGAAAGGGATTCTGTCGTCCAGCGAGGTGCGAATCGCGCTACATCAGCAGTTGGGGGGTTGTTTGATCTCGTTAGAGCGTCTCCGCGATGGCGTCGGTGCGTTGTGCCGGGTCACCATGACGGTAAACGACCTGGGCAAGATCGATCTGTACCAATGGCTATATTTCCTGGCTCAGCACGCTCGGCGGCATTTGCACCAACTCAATGCCGTCGAGGCCGAATTTCGAAACAAAGCTGCGATGTCAGGGTGACCGATTCATTCGGAGTGAGGACCGCGAAATGCATCTGTACGCCTCCGGTCTATTGTTGTTGAGTTTATGCTCTTCGCTGGGCGCCCAGGAGAACGCCGCCGAGTGGATCGCGAAGCTCGGCAGTCCCAGCTTCGAGGAACGTCAGCAGGCGGTCCGGCAACTCGAGAATCTCGGGGCCGCGGCGCTCGAACCGTTACGCTCGGCTCTCCATGTCGCCGATCTCGAGACACGAAGGCGCGTCGAAGGGGTGTTGCCCAAAATCGAGGCGAGCGTCCTGCTCAGAACGTTTACTGAAAAATCAACCCGAACCCGGCGCCTTGTCGCGACCGATGCGAACGGCGCCACGCTCGCCAAGCTCTTGAGCGAGGCGTACCCCGGCGTGACCTTCTCGCAATCGCTTCCCGCCGAGAAGCACTGGTCATTCGACACGGGCGAGCTACCGTATTGGCAAGCGCTCGCGGAGTTCGGTCGCCAGACGGGTCTGATCGCCTTTTGGAACAACAACTCGGAATGGGGAGCGCTCACCTTCGCCAAACGCGGGCTTTTCCTGGCCCTGGAGGAACGCATGGCGGAACCGTCGCCCCGTTGGGCGAATCGTTCCTCGAAGCTTTGGCTCAGCGCCTGCCCCGCGAAAAACTACGCCGACGGCAGTCTGCAGTTCAGTGCCGTCGCCGACCCGTCGATTCCGCACTACTTCGAATGGCACGCCCTAAAGATCGATTCGCTCACGGACGCGCAGGGATCAGCCCTCCCCTTTAAGGGGCTCCCCGTGCAGTGGACGCGCGAACCGAGCAAACAGTCCATCGAGAAATTCGAAATCTCCGGGCCGATGCTCGTGCAGATGGCGTTTCCCTGGTCGGCGCAAAACCTGAAGTTCCACGAAGTCGCGGGACGGGCGACGTTCAAGGTGGCGCTGGATCGCGTCGTCGTCAGCGCTCCGGCGATATTCACCGGCGAAGGCAAAACCTACGTCGGCAAGCACGACGTCCGTCTGACGCTCGACGCCGTCGACGACCGCGACGACGAGGCGATGTGGGTGGAGCTGCGCGTCAAGAATTTGGCGTCGATACTGCCCACGCCGGACGAACCGGAAGTGGTACGATTGCGTCCCGGGGTGGTGGTTATGCGGGGATTGACCGATTACGCGGGGGACACGATCAAGCTGCGGAACAAGGAAGGCCGGTATTACGATGTACGACTGCCCAAGCAGCCGCGCGAATCCAACGGCGAGTTCTCGTTCGTCGTGCAGTTCATGATTCCGCGTGCGGAGCGTGCCGGCGCGGAGTTGGTGGTGGCGCTACGGCGCTGGAGTTATGTGGACATTCCGTTTCGCCTGGAAAAGGAGTGACGGGTGTCCGCCGGGTTGCTTGCTTTCGCATAACTGGTTACCGAACGCTGCTTGACACCGCGGCCTGCTTTGACAAAATGAGGGCCGCGGGTTCCGTCCGGATTAACCAACGAGATGCACATGGCAAGTTACCTGCAAACCAATCGCCCGATGGCCGTCACCACGCCGCTCGGAGCCGACGTCCTCTTGCTTACGGGTCTGACCGGCGGCGAAGGACTTTCGCAGCTCTTCTCCTTTCAACTCGACCTCATCGCGGAGCTGAGTCGCAAGATCGCTTTCGATAAATTGTTGGGCCAACCGATCAGCGTACGCCTCGATCTCGCCGGCGGCAAGAAACGCTTCTTCCACGGCATCTGCAACCGGGTCAGCCAGGGCGAGCAGGACACGACGTTCGCCTCGTATCGCATCGAAATCGTGCCCAAGTTTTGGCTTCTGGGCAAGCGGACGCAGAGTCGAACCTTTCAGCAGGTGAGCGTCCCCGACATCCTCAAGAAAGTCCTGACCGGGCTCGACGCCGACTTTCAGCTTCAAGGCAAGTACGAGCCGCGCGATTATTGCGTGCAGTATCGCGAGTCGGACCTTCGCTTTGCCAGCCGGCTCATGGAGGAAGAGGGGATTTACTACTACTTCAAGCACGAAGAGAAGAAGCACACGCTGGTGATCGCCGACACGCCGCAAAAGCACGCGGCCATGCCCGAGGGCGCCGAGATCATTTTCGAAACGATTCAGGGGGGCAGTCGGCCCGAGCACCGGATCTATTCCTGGGAGAAGACGCAAGACCTGCGTTCGGGCAAGGTCGCCCTGTGGGATCACTGCTTCGAACTGCCGGGCAAGAACCTCGAAGGAACGAAGGCGATCCAGGACAGCGTCGCGGTCGGCACAGTGACGCATTCGCTGAAGACCAACAACGGCGAACTCGAACAGTACGACTATCCGGGCGCCTACGCTCAGCGATTCGACGGCGTCAACCCCGGCGGCGGCGATCGCGCCGCGGACGTCGAGAAGATTTTCAAGGACAACCTGCGCACGGCCGAGATCCGCATGCAGCAAGAAACCAGCGGCGCCGTCAGCATTCAGGGCCAGGGTTCGTGCCGAAACTTCACCGCGGGTCACAAGTTCACGCTCAGCCGGCATTCGCACGCCAACGGCGAATACGTCCTGACGCAGGTCCGCCACACCGCCCGGCTCGAAGAGTATCGCACTGGCAACGACGAGTTCAAGTATCAGAACACGTTCAACTGCATTCCGCTGGGCCTGCCGTATCGCCCCGCCGAGACGACCGCCAAGCCGGTGATCGAAGGAAGCCAAACCGCGACCGTGGTCGGTCCGAAGGACGCGGAGGTCTTTACAGACAAGTATGGCCGGGTGAAGGTGCAGTTTCACTGGGATCGGCTCGGCAAGAACGACGCGGACAGTTCCTGCTGGGTGCGTGTGGGCCAACTCTGGGCGGGGAAACGCTGGGGCGCGTCGTTTTGGCCGCGGATTGGGCAGGAAGTGATCGTCAGTTTCCTGGAGGGCGATCCCGATCAGCCGATCATCGTCGGTTCGGTCTACAACGCCGACCAGATGCCGCCGTACCTGGGCCAAAGCCCCGACTCGCAGCATCCGGACAACAACCTGCTCACCGGCGTGAAGAGCCACTCATCGCCCGACGGCAAGGGCTTCAACGAATGGCGTTTCAATGACGCCAAGGGGAAGGAGCAGATTTTCATTCATGCCGAGAGGAACCACGACACGCGCATCAAGAACGATCAGATCATCGCCGTGGGACGCGATCGGCACATGGTGGTCGGCACTGACAAGGGCAAGGAGAGCGAAGGGGATCTGAACGAGAAGGTTTGTCGGGATTACAGCAGCAACATCATGCGGCACCGATTCGAGAAGATCGAAGGCAACTCGGAGCTGGTGATCGGCTACGGCGTTCAGGGAGGCGACGGGGGCAATCTCGACGTGATGATCGAGAAAGACATCGCGATGGCGGTGGGAGGGAGCGTGACCTGTGTGATCAAAGGGACTCGCATCGACTCGGTCAGCGAGGACACCTATGAGGAGGTTCTTAAGAATCACTACCAGAAGATCGGCAAGGATTATGCGCTGGAAGCCGGGGGCGAGATCCACATCAAGGCGGCGACGAAAGTCGTGATCGAAGGAGGCGCCCAGTTGTCGCTCAAGGTGGGGGGCAATTTCGTCAACATCAGCCCCGCCGGGATCGACATCACCGGGACGTTGGTTAACATCAACAGCGGCGGCGCTGCGGGGAGCGGCGGCGGCGTGAAGTCGAAGACAGCCAAAAAGGCGAAAGAGGCCAAGCCGGCCAAGCCGGCCAAGGCCGACGACGCCGTTTCGGGGCAGAAGTCGGCGCGTTAGGCCCACCGCGCACATAATCGTTCGGTTGACGGCAATCGGACAGAGCCCGCAGCGCCAGCAAGGATCGAATTTCCGCCTCGCTTGCGCTGCGGCTGCCCAGCGGTAATTTTCGCGCGGAGACTAGGCCGGCCCGCGTCGCCAGCCGATCAGGCCGTAGGCGGCGAACGCGATGAGGATCGCGTCCCACGGCAACCGTGGGCCCACCAGGTATTCCGCGTGCGAAAGCACGTACGGCAGCGGCAAGAGAAACAAACCCAGAATCGCCAGCCCATGCCCCGGCGGTGCGTGGGCGCTGAAGCGCCACCCCAGGAACCCGGCAACGAGTAACAGCCCGAGCATGCCCAGAGCGAGAGCGCGGATCGGCACCCAAAGTTCCAAGGCAGGACGGTACGAATTTTCCTCTTGCCCACTCTTGATCAACGCCGCATCGGCATACATTCCCAAAAGGAACGCCCGGAGGGCGGTGAAACGAAGGGCAAGGGCTCGCGACGGATTTGTACGGACAAACTCCAGCGACGCCGGGCCCGAAGGAAGTTCCTCGCCAACGGGCCACCGATTTTCGGATACACGATCATCGCCGAAAATAACGTACCCACTGCCAAAGATGTTGCTCGGTCGGCCCCACGGTCCGCCGTCAGCGCGATAGTTATTCCCCGTGTGCAGGTGGCGATACGCGGCAGTGACCGCAGTCGGCGTAGTCTGGAGGAAGTTGCTCGAATCCACGAGCCACGGCAGAACGGCGTTGCCGAATCCCAAGAGCGTCAGCAGCGCACACAGCCAACCCCCCGAGACGTCGCGGCAACGCCAGACGAACCACAGAATCGCGGGCATCACAAACAGGATCGTCTCAACACGCACGAGGACCAAGAGGCCCCATGAGATGCCCAGAAGAAACGACGCGACGTTGCCGCCGACCCGTGCGGTTCGCGTCCCCAGGTAGAGCGACAGCGTCAGGAAAAAGACAGCCCACGGTCCGTCTGCGAACTCGGCGGCGTTGACGATCCAGTAGGGATGAACGGCCGCGAACACCCCGGCCAGGAGCGCCACGCCGACGCGCTGAAAGGCCCACAAGACGAAGAGCGTCAGCCACAGGACGGAGAAGGTGCTGAGCGGGACTTGCAGGCACAACCAGGTGCCAACCGTGTGATAGTCGAAGTGGATCGCCCAGGTCCAAAGCCAGGGGATGGCCGGCGATGCCTGCTCGCCTTCGGCCGCGCCCTGCACGCTCCAGCACGCGGCCTGCGTCCCGCCGTCGGTCGCCAGCCAGGCGTAGCCGCCGCGCAGGCCCGCGGCCAATAGTAGGATTGCGATCATGCCGAACCAGCCGGCTCGTCCGAATTTAGGCGTTTCCATGGGGGCTCTCACTCTGCGATGACGCGCTGCCAGCGCTGCGGGACCGCGTCCCATGCGGCCAGGTAAGTCGACTCGAGCGGAACTTGTATGTGCATCTCTGGGTATAAGAACACCGGTAGGTCCGGCAGCGTGTCGCCAGCCGCAAATGGCTCAAGGTAGGCGCGTACGCCGTCATCCCACTCGTAGGCGATAAGCGCCAGCGGCGTCTCCGCCGGCAGCGCCAACGGAGCATCCTGAGATTCCGCGAAGATAGCTGCGTGAAGACCCTGCGGATCTCGAGGACCGGGAGGGAATGGGTCGACAATTGAAAGGTGGATTTTCCGGCGTAACAGGTGGCGAGATTTTTTCACAAAGGCGCGCAATCCGTTCTTGGAGTTTCTGTTTCCAGGCGACACGACCTCGATGATGGCGACGACGCGATCGCCGGTGACGTGATGGACCACCACGGACTTCTGCTTGCGACGATAAAAATCCGCGGGAGTTTCTTGAAATAGCTTGGTTCTAGGCCGCGTGATCGTCGTGAGGCCTGTGCCCCTGGAGTTGTTGACCTCGACGCTCGTCAACGTCAGAACGTCCGGACCGTAACCGCCCGCGTGCTGCTCTGCGAGCGAGTAAAAGTCGGCGGGCAACAATCGCTGTAGGGCGCGATGGATCTCAATGATCCACGCCGAATGAAAGTGATGATAAATCCCCGCATCCACCTTCGTCCAATCGTGCATCGGCATGGTGATCCTCCCTCCCCAAGTCATTCTATCGGGAATCGAATTCAAGTTGCTTCCCGGCCCGATCAATCGCTATGATACTCTCAACTCGAGATGGAGAGCTATGCGTGCGGCAAGACATCGATTTCATCCTGCGTGATTGGGAATTCAAGCCCGGCATCGTCCAGGCCAGGCTCGTCGAAACGCGCGACGGGCGTCAGGTCATCCAGATGCGCGTTGATCTCGGCGTCCTGCAACTCGACTCCGTCGGCAGGCCGGACGGCGCCAGCCCCCACGGCCACGCCACCTTCTTCAACTACCTCAAAGAACAGGCCCGGATGGCCAAGCAATCTCGTACGAAGTTCGTGCTTGGCGAAGAGCAGTGCCAGGAAGCCGACCGCGAGTTCGTGCAGTTCTATCATCGCCGGATTTGCTGGCTCGCGCTGCGGCACTACGGCAAGGCCGTCGCGGACGCCGACCACACGCTCGCATTCATGGACTTCGTCAAGAAGCATTCGCCCAGCGAGGAATACACCGAGGCCCACGAACAGTACCGCGGCTTCGTGCTCTTTCAGCGAACTCAAGCCGCCACCGCGCTGCAGGTCGAGCAGGATAATCCCGAAGGCGCCATCGACGAGCTGCGCGTCGGACTGGAGCAGATGAAGACCTTCTTCGCCGCTTACGAGATGCTCGACGAAATGGAAGACGACGGCATGGTGCAGCACCTGCGCAAGATCGAGAACTCGCTGCGCGAGGAGTACCGCATCGAATCGACGCTGCAGGAGCAACTCGAACAGGCCGTTGCCGATGAAGATTACGAACGTGCTGCCAAGCTGCGGGACGAACTCAAACGACGTCAATGATCGCCGGAGCATCCATGAAGTATCGCATTCTCTCCGCCCTGGGCGTGAGCGTAACCCTCAGCATGCTGCTTTTGGGGCAAGCCGAGGCGCCGAAATATCCTGTCGTCGAAGAGAACAAGCTCAAGAACTTTACCGAGAAGCTGACCGAACGCGTTTCCTTCGACATGGTGGCGATTCCCGGCGGGACGTTCCTGATGGGGAGCCCTGCAAATGAGGCCGACCGACAAGGCGACGAGGGGCCGCAACATCCGGTGAAACTGAAGGCGTTCTGGATGGGCAAGTGCGAAGTGACATGGGAGGAGTACGATCTATACTGGCAGAAGCGAAGAATCACAGATCCCGCGGCCAAGCCGAAGGAGCCCAAGGATATCGCCGCCGACGCTGTCAGTCGGCCCACGCCTCCATATTCCGACGAAACGTTCGACCATGGCCGCGACGGCAAACCGTGCCTGTGCATTACCCATCACGCGTCCATGGAGTATTGCCGTTGGCTCTCGGCGAAGACTGGCAAACTCTATCGGCTTCCGACCGAGGCGGAGTGGGAATGGGCCTGCCGCGCGGGCACCACGACGGCGTACAGTTTCGGCGACGTCTCGAAAATCGACGACTATGCCTGGCATCAAGACAATTCCAACGAACATCCCGGCAAGGTCGGCGCCAAGAAGGCGAACCCCTGGGGCCTGCACGACATGCACGGCAACGTGGCAGAGTGGTGCATCGATTACTATGTCAAAGATGCGTACGCCAAGCGGGCGCTCACGCTGCCGACGCTGCAGCCGGTGAGTCTGCCGACGGCGAAGCGTTATCCCTACGTCACGCGCGGCGGGGCCTGGGTGCAGGCGGCGGCGAAACATCGTAGCGCCTATCGGCTCCCTTCGACGAAGGATTGGCTCGAACGCGATCCGCAGCGACCCCAGAGCATCTGGTGGATGACCGACGCCGACTTCATCGGCTTCCGCTTGGTCAGCCCCGTGGAAGAGCAGGATAACCTCAAGGATCTTCGTTCGAAAGTGACGCGCGAAAGCGACGACTATTAACGATTCGCCAGGGCTCTTTTTGTGAACAAAAAACTCGCCGGCATTCTATTCAAATACCTACTCGGCGTCGGTCTCCTCGTCTGGGTCGTCGCGAAGTACTGGCATCTGCCCGACCCGGACCATCCGGAAAAAGACGTCGGCCTTTCGACCCTGGGCGAGCGCACCTTCGATTGGCTTAACTTCGGACTTGCTTCGGTGCTTTGCTGCGCCAGCGTGCTCATCACCTTTTATCGTTGGTACTTGCTGGTGCGAGCCCAGGATTTGCCGTTCACGCTCCCCAACGCGATGCGGCTCGGCCTGGTCGGATTTTACTTCAACTCGTTTCTGCCCGGGTCGGTGGGGGGCGACCTCATCAAGGCGTACTTCATCTCGCGCGAACAGAATCGCCGAACCGTTGCTGTCGCCACCGTTATCCTCGATCGTCTGCTCGGCCTGTTCGCGCTGCTCGCGCTGGTTGCAATCCTGGGCAGCTTCTTTTGGTACAACGGACTGCTTCAGACTTGGATAAAAACCGAAGACGGACTCAAGTATTGCGAATGGGTCATCGTTCTGGTCACCGGTATCACGCTCGGCGTATCCGCAGGTTGGCTCGTGCTGGTGCTGTTGCCGCAAGCGTGGTTCGAATGGGTCAAGATGCTGCTGGGCAAGATCCCGAAACTGGGCGGCATCTTCGTGGAGCTTTGCAACGCCGTCTGGATGTACCGCAACCGCAGCGGCATCGTCTTCCTCGCGCTGCTCACGGCCTTCGTCAGCCATTTCGGCTTCGTACTGACGTATCACTATTCGGCGCTGGTCCTCAGCTCGGCGGACGACGTCCCCGCCGTGGGCGTGCAATTCCTGATTATTCCCGTCGGCATGACCATGCAATCGCTGGTCCCCGCGCCGGGGGGCGTCGGCGGTGGCGAGGCGATCTTCGGCAAGATCTATGAATTGGTGGGCAATCTGGCCGTCGCCGGCGTGCTCATGTCACTCGTGTATCGGTGCATCAACTGGGTGCTGGGCATCATCGGCTACATCGTTTATCTTCGTATGGAGAAGCGTGCAACGCCGGTCGCCGAGGCCACGACGATCGCGTCCGGCGTTCCGGTTTAAGTCAGCGCGCGAAAAAAGGCCGACGTGCATTCCCTTGCGACGTCGGCCTTTTTTTTCGGCCTGGCATCATGCCGGTACCGAAAAGACCTAACAGGCTAACCTCCCTTTGCAGGGCGACGAACGGGAGCCCGCCTTGGCCCCAAGGTTACGTCCATTCATGGAATCTCACGAGGAAAGGCCCCTACGAGGCTTACGCCTCCCGACCCGCGTAGTCCGTACGCTTGTTTCGGCCTTCCTTGGCCGGGGCGGGCTCATTCTTTCCGGGGCGAGATTCCGGGATCCTTCCCGGCCTGTCAGGTAAAGTGCGCAATCCATGCGCAGAGCATCATCCTTGATGTCCGAAAGAGAATTCCATTCTCCTTCAGAATTCATGAAAATCGAGCAATGATTCGTTCAATCGGTGGTACTGTGGAGTGAGCCGAGCGTCTTCAAAACAGCTATCCACACGGCTCGTTTCGGACACGGTTAAAGGTTTGTGAGCTAAGTGCGTTGAGCACTCGACAGGTGAGGTTTTACTTTCGATCTGAGGGATTGTCAATTGTAAAGTCTCGCAGCTGACGACTCGCCCTAAACCGTTGACGCTGCAGCGAATTTCGGGGGTGCAGCTGACGTGAGGCGCTCCCAGTAGCTCAAAGATAATTCACCTATTCTTCGATTAAGTTATTATTAGGGAACAACTTACATCGCTGATTTTGAATTTCTTCATCGTGCTTACATTTCCTTCAGCAAACTCTAAAGTTTTGTCCACCTAAATCTCCGAACCTACGACATGGAAACAACTTACAAAAAATATCGGCAGAGAAAAATCTGCCGCTTCTGAGAAAATAAGCGAACAGAAACGATTCTTCAGCTGCAGGCATAACTCCTACCTTCTCTATTTTCTCACAATCAACTCCGATTCTTCGCTTCGGACACTTGCTCAAAGGAGTTCCAGATCCTGCGTCCGCGGCAAATCTTCCAGCGAACGGATGCCGATGGTCTCGAGGAATCTCGACGTCGTCACGTACCTCGCGACTTCCCCTTCCCCCTGGAGTTTCACTAACCCCCTTCTTACCAGGAGCTTCAGCAACGTCCCGGAGTCGGCGCCGCGGAATCGCTCGATCTCCGCCTTGGTCGTCGGCTGCTGATAGGCGACGAGCGCCAGCACGTCGACAGCTGCGGTCGAAAGTCGGGCTTCCCGAAGGCCGCCGTAAAGTTGCTCACGCAGCTCCGCGTATTTTGGCTTCACCGCCAGCACGTACCCTCCGGGCCCCGATCGAACCAGATACGGGCGATTCTGAGCGCGATAGCGGCGATTGAGGTCGGCGACGCAGGCGTCGAACTGATCCGCACTGAATCCGCGGATGATCGCCAGGACGCGCTCCGCCGACAGAGGATCGCCTCCCACGAATAGTAACGCCTCGACGATCCGCTCCACCTGCGGCGGTTCATCGAGCTTCTCGGCCTCGGTCACCGGGCGTCCAGCCGCCTCCATCGCCTGCAGATAGGAACGTTGCAGATCTTCCGGCGTCGTCGGGTCTTCGCCTAGCATGTCGCTTCGCCTCCAGATCGTGTACAATTCCCGGGTCAACATCCGGACTTTGTGGGCAATCTCTCATGGCTTTACGCGTTTCGTGTCCGCAGGGGCATCCGCTGCAACTTCCCGATCATTTGGCCGGCAAACGAGTGCGCTGTCCGAAGTGTCAGGCCGTCGTGGTCGTGCCCGGTGCGGTCAAGGCGCCTCCGGAACCCAAACTGCAGACGGACGACGACGAAAACGATCAGCCGGACGACGACAAAAAATCTGTGAAAAAGTTCCACGCCGGCATGGTCTACCACGGCTTGTTCTATCAACGAATCAAGGTCTTCGTCTTTTTGTCCCTGATTGCGGTCGGGCCCATGCTTGGCGCCGTCGTCACGATGAACGCGGGAGCCAGTGAGATGCCGATCGGCTTGCTCATAATGATCTCCATTGGCCTGGCAATTCCAAGCCTTGCAGGCAATGGGTATCTCTTCTTGGCGCCGCCCCGATCCCAGGCGCGCGGCACGGCGCTCACCGGCGCCATTATCGACTTCCTCACGATCGTCCTGGCGTTCTTGACGCTCATGGCTTACAACGACAGTTTCGGATTGGTCGAGGACTCCAAGAATCGTCTGTTGCTGGTTTTCCAGGTGGTTTTGACCTTGTTGATCCTGGCGTCGAAGGTCTTTTTCATGACGACGCTTCGTGCCCTGGCGAACTTCTTCAACGACACCAACCTGGGGGGGCAGGCGGTACGCATTTTGACCTGGTTCGTGACGTGGTTCGTCCTGGGGCCGCCGTTGGCCGGAGCGCTCTACGCCGTCACCATGGCGCTTCAAGGGTTGGGAGCGATCGGCTTGCTCCCGGCGGGGCTAATCGATTTGTTGGGGGGGGGATTTTTGCTTACTGCGTACGTGTATATTTTCTGGCAGGACGCCAAGCTAATCGAGCAAGTCCGCAAGCTGGCAAAGAAAAAGTCGTAAAGCATTATCCCAGGGCCGAGCGAACGGCGGCGAGAATCTCGGCCCTCTCCGCCATCGCGCCGATCCCCACGTCCTCGCACGCCAACCGTTTCGAGATCGGGCCGATGGTGTGCAGCTTCGAGCCGACGTCCGCAGCCATTTGCGCCAGCTGGCGTGCGGTCGCGGGATGCTCCCACATGAGCGTGTTCATGGCTGGGGCAAGGAGGACAGGCCGAACGCGATCCCAGGCACGGTAGACGCAGCTGAGAGCGTTGTCGCACATTCCCAGGGCGAGTTTCGCCAAGGTATGTGCGTCAAGCGGGGCAATCAACAATATGTCGGCCCAGCGGCGCAGTTCGATGTGTAAAACGAGATCGCCGCGGGCGTAGCCCGCTGCGGGCCATTCGTCCTCATCAAGGACGATGGCTTCCGGATTGCGCTGGCCGGAAACGAGCGGGGCGATAAGGGCAGCATCGAAAAAATGAAGAGAGGCGGCGGTCGCAACCACCTTGACGGCATGCCCCTCGGCAACAAGGGCGCGATAAAGCTCCGGCGTGTAAATCGACGCCACGGAGCCTGTTACGCCCAGAAGAATGTTGGCCATTCGAGCGGGGTCAGACTTTCTTGGCGAGCAAGTTGAGGCGAGCGTTCGCGGCCGCGATGCGCGTTCGTCCCGTCGCGACGAGAGGAACGGCCTGACCCGCTTCGGAGCCGCTCAATTTGTTCAGCTTGTCGCAGACTTCGCCCAGGCGCTTGATGCCGGCGACGCCATCTTTGGCCTTGTAACCCTGATGCGCGAGGGTGAAACCCCTCAAGAAGGTGCAAGCATCATCGAATTCCTGCTTGAGACGCGCAAACGACATTTTCGCCATAGCACCGTCCTCCCTTTGATAACTACAGTATACCAAACGGACGCTCCGGTTTCAAACATTTGCCCCGAAAATACGGCAAAAACCGCGCGAATCGATTCCGACCGGCCTCGTAAAAGTTTGCAAACCCGCTTCGTCCTTCCGGGGTCTTCAGCTTGTGGAGCAAAAGTTCCTCGAGCTTCGATTAGAATCGAGCCGCCTGCACCTCACGAAAAGCGACAACCCGCACTTCTTGCTGTTTCGCCGTTCTCCTTTGCCCACGCGCCGACTAAGATTGAAGCATCGAATCCTCGGGATCTCTGGGAGCAGTGCGATGGCGACTAAGGGCGAAATCTTTGCGGGCGTGACGGTGGCCATGATCACGCCATTCAAGAACGGACTGATCGACTACGACGCGCTCAGCAAACTCGTCGACTGGCATGTCGAACAGGGGACCGACTGCCTGGCCCCCGTCGGCACCACGGGCGAATCGCCGACGCTCGATCACGATGAACATGAACGCGTCATCGCCGCCACTTGCGAGCGCGGCAAGGGACGCATCAAGATGATGCCGGGGACCGGATCGAATTCGACGCGCGAAGCGATTCGGCTCACGAAATTCGCCAAGAACGCCGGCGCTACCGGCGCGTTGATGGTCGGCCCTTACTACAACAAGCCGACGCAGGAGGGGTATCTCAAGCATTTCCTCGCCGTCGCCGACGCGGTGGAACTGCCGATCTGCCTCTACAACATCCCGGGCCGAACCGGTTCCAACATCCTCCCCGAGACGATCGGCAAACTCGCGCAGCATCCCAACATCGTCGCCGTCAAGGAAGCGACCGGCTCGATGGACCAGGCGTCGCATATCGCGTCGCTGTGCGACATCACGATCCTCTCGGGCGACGATAGCCTGACGCTGCCGCTGATGAGCATCGGCGGGCGCGGCATCGTTTCGGTGGTGGGCAACATTGTGCCGAAAGATTTGAAGGCGCTGGTCGCTGCGTTCGATCAGGGCAAACTCGCCGAGGCGCAGCGGCTGCACTACAAGCTCTTCAACTTGTGCCGCGACCTGCTCGGCCTGGCGACGAACCCGATTCCGATCAAGGCGGCGATGAAACTGCTGGGACGCGACACCGGCGAGTTGCGTTTGCCGATGTGCGCCATGGACGCCGCCGGCGAGGCGCGGTTGCGTCAATTGTTGGTGAACTACGGACTGCTGTAAGTCGAGCGGGGGACGTTAGTCCCCCGGTGCGTCATTCTTTCAATAGTCATACAATGCGTCACGTATCGGGGGATTAACGTCCCCCGCTCGCCTATCCGCGGAGCGGTTCGTGAAGCACTGGGCTCTGACGCTGCTGCCCCCCGTCATTCTCATCGCCATGGGCTTCGTGTCGCTGCGCGAACCCGTCACCTGGTGGCTTCGCGGCCAGG
The DNA here is from genome assembly GCA_038217425.1 of Gemmatales bacterium. Lineage (GTDB taxonomy): Bacteria > Planctomycetota > Planctomycetia > Gemmatales > Gemmataceae > JAIEPT01. The sequence goes on along the minus strand of JBBQPM010000001.1, from coordinate 62,524 downwards.
AGATTTACGACGAGGAAGCGATCCAGGAGTGGATTCGCGAAGCTCGCATTTACACGACGCTCGGCGACCTTGTGCAGCAGTATCTCGACCTGATCAACTGCGGCGACCCGAAGCTGCTCCAGGAGAATAGCTACAAAGAGTTACTTAAAGGAAAGCGTGAGGAGGTGCGCGAGCATCTCGCCGCCCTGGGCACGCCGCTCACCAAGATGTTCCCCAGTCAACTACCGCTCTTTCCGATCATCTATCGGCTCGAAGTCCGCTTTCCCGATCACGCGGAACTGGAACCCCTGGAGTGGGATTCGCTGCTGCCGCAGGGGAAAAAGCAATCTCGGCAGATGACGGTCGAACTCAAGGTCAAGAAGCGCGACGCCGGCGAATCGCGGATCCATGTACTCGTCGACTGCACGTTGCACGCCTATTTCCAGCGTCAGCACCGCGAGCGCGAAGTCGAAACCCGGCATCTGCTGCTGAGCGGTTTGGGGCTGCTCTTCGCCGTCCTCGGACTGACCTGGGTTTTTTGGGTGCAGCGCCGCGAACGGGTCAAGGAGGCGCGCCGGCTCGAGGCGGAGCACCAGGCGAGCGCGGCCGAGAAACGCCGGCTCGAGGCGGAAATTTTGCGGCAAGAAGCCCAGCGCAAACAACTCGACGCCGAACGGCAAACGCTGGAACTCGGCTCGCAACTCTGGGCGAACATCGGCATCATGGCAGGTTCTTACGCGCACAACATTAAGAACCTTCTGGTCCGCCCGAACGATCTCCTGCGCCGCTGTCTCGAGGAGCCTGCGGACTCCGCGCAGAAGACGCACATGCTCCACGAGGTGCAGCAGACGCTGGGGACGGTGACCGAGCGGTTGCAACAGATCTTGCAGACGGTCCGTCGCGATCCGACGCGCAGCGAGAAGACGCGCGTCGACCTGAACGCGATGGCGACGGAGATGCACCGCACCTGGATCGATCTGGCACGCGAAAAGTGGAAGCTCAACCTCGAACTGGATCGTGCGGACGACGGACTGCCGCTCTGGATCGAGGGGGACGCGTCGAATCTGCTGCAGGCGCTAGAAAATCTGCTATTTAACGCCCGGGATGCCACGTTCGAAATGCGCAATTGGTTGCGCGAACAGGCCCGCAAGCAAGGAGCCGAGGCGGGGACGCAACGGCAGGCATTGATCGACGCCGCCAGTTGGAAGGGCTCGATTCGACTGCGCACTCGGCGTGCAGAAGACGGCGTGATTCTGGAAGTGGAAGACAACGGCATCGGCATGACGGAGGAAGTCAAGCAGCAGTGCGTCCAGACGCATTTCTCGACGAAGCGCAACAACGCGTTGTTCGCCGGCATGAGCGCCGGCATGGGGTTGGGGCTGTCGTTCGTGACGATGATTCTGAGCCATCACCCTGCGAAGCTGGAGATTGAATCGCAACCGCTCGCGGGGGCGAAGTTTCGCATTCGTTTTCCGAAATCGGCGGGATGAATTGAGCCCGCAGCGCAAGCAAGGATTTTTTGCGCCAACCCTTGCTTGCGCTGCGGGCTCAATGGTAACTGACTTACTTCTCGAACTCGCGGTCGGCGATGCCCGAGTTGAAGCGCAGGTTCAAGTAACTGAACACCTCGAGTAGATCCCCTTCCGGGTTCGCTGCGGAGGGCCAATCGTAATTCTCGTTGCGGATCGGTAGCTTCGATTCCTTGTCCAGGTAGATCACGCTACGGTACGCGTAGTACTGCGTCCCCTTCTCGCGGCGAATGCTCTCGATGCGATAGCAGCCTCGGCCATTGAACTGCGCTTCGGAGATGCGCGTTTCGGTCTTGCCCATCGCCTTGTCGGTCTCGAGCGCCTTGACGGTCCGCTCAATGAGGTTGCCAATGCCGGCCTCGACGATGGTGTGGCGACTGTTTTCGAGGACGCGCGGATCGTTGACGTCGATTGACATCCAGCCGAGGAGCTTGCCGCCGCCCAGCTTGTTGGAGTGGACGCGCATTTTGTTATTGTTCTTGCCGGCCACGAAGGCGACTTCTTGGCCACGTGAGGCGGCCGGGCCTTGCCATTTCATGTGGACGGCGAACGGCGCCTTGAACTTGATGTCGATGACGTTGTCTTCGAGCATCTTCCCCTGGATGCGCTCCTTGGTGATGAGCGTGCCAGAGTAATCGCGGACGGCGGTATAATTACGGCGGGCTTCGTTGATCCAGGTCAGCGCCTGGTCGATCTCTTTCGTCTGGGTCGCGGAAACGGGCTGGATCCCCTGACTGTGACACAGGGGCGTCACGATGGCAAACGCGAAAAGGGCCATCCATGAGCGGCGCGGAAGAATCGTCATGATTTTCTCCTCGGGTGCGGAATTTACGGTCGGGCCCGTGCTGCGGGCTCAACGTCGACTTCGCACCTTCCGTGCCAAGCTTTCGCGTCGACGCTGGAAAAGGCTCGTAGCTCGAGTGCCTGAAAGGCTTTGCGAAAAACGCCCGAGTTCTTGGCGCGGTTGCCGCGCCGGTCAGGTTGTAAAATTTACCAGGAACGATCGACCTCGATTGTAAATTTCGGAAACTCCCATGCTGCAGATCCAGACCATCGTTTCCGCCCCCTTTGACGAGAACACCTATCTTGTCTGGCTCCCCGATCGGACCGAGGTTCTCGTCATCGATCCGGGTCTAGAGCCCGACTTAATCCTGGAGTTCCTGGAGGAGCGCGGCCTCAGCGTCGCCGCCATTCTCAATACGCACGGGCACGCCGACCATATCGGCGGTAACGCGGCGCTCAAGAAGAAGTACCCGCTCGCCCCGATCATCATCGGCGTCAACGAGGCGCATTTTCTCACCGATCCGGTTGCCAATCTCAGCGCCGTTTTCGGCATGCCGATCGTGAGTCCGCCGGCCGACCAGTTGGTGAGTGACGACGAAACGATCGAGCACGCGGGCATCTCGATGCACGTGCGCGAGATCCCCGGCCATTCGCCGGGGCATGTGGTCTTCGTGATCGCCGGCAAGCCCACGATCGTGCTGGGGGGCGACGTGCTGTTTCGCGACTCTGTGGGCCGAACCGATTTCCCCGGCGGAAGTTTCGCGCTGCTCGCGTCGGGCATTCGCAAAAAGCTCTATACGCTGCCGGAGGACGCCGTCGTTTATCCGGGACATGGGCCTGTCACCACTGTGGGCAATGAGAAGCGTAGCAACTCGTTCGTGCCGGGTGAGGTATCATGAAGGAACGCGAGTTGGGCGTGCCCATCCCGGGTGAGATCCTGGACGCGAACTTGTGGACGAAGACCGCGCTCAAGAAACTGCCGGAGGGGAAGCTGGATGCGGTGGCGATTTTCGGCCGCCGGGCGCCCTGGATTGTCGATCTCGGTTGCGGCAACGGTCGATTCCTGCTGGGCAGCGCCTTGGCTCGGCCCGAATGCGATCATCTGGGCGTGGACATCTTGCCGATGGTATTGCGGTACGCCACGCGTCGCGCCAACCAGCGCGGGCTCGGCAATGTCCGTTGGGCGGCGGTTGATGGGCAGACGCTGGTCAGCAAATATTTACAGGATGCGAGCGTTCGCGAGATGCATTGTTATCATCCCCAACCGTTTCACGAACGGCGCGAGGCGCACCTTCGGCTGCTGACGCCAAGGTTTCTCGCGCTGGCGCTGCGCGTGCTGGAGACGGGCGGAAAATTCTTCGTGCAGACCGACAATCGTCCGTATTGGGAATACATCGTAGGAGTGTTGCCGACATTCTTCGAGTTCCAGATCCAAGAGCACCCCTGGCCCGACGCATCTCGCGGCCGAACTCGGCGCGAGATCCTCGCACGGCAGAAAGGCCTGCCGATTTTTCGCGGTTGGGGCGTCGCCAAGAATCTGCCCGATGCTCTGCGGTTGGCCGAGACGTTGCCGCTGCCGGATTTTGATGCCGGCCCGCGCCGCCGGGATCTCGACGATCGGGAGCACGGCGCATGAAACTCGAAAAACTTCTCGAGACGCTCCGATACGATCCGTTCGCGCCGCTCGACGTCGGTGAGATCGGACTGTTGCTCGCACAGGATGAATATCCGACGCTCGACGTCGACGGTTATCAGGCGGACCTCGACAGTTGGGCGGGCGAGGCACGCCGATTCCTGACCGGCGACGCTTCGGCCCAGATCGCGGGGCTTTGTCGCTACCTATTCCACGAGCTAGGCTTTCACGGCAACACCAAGGAATTCTACGATCCGCGCAACAGTTACCTGAGCGACGTGCTCGACCGCCGAACCGGTATCCCGATCACGCTGACGGCCGTCGCCATGGCGCTGGGTCGGCGTTTGGGCCTGGAGATTGGCTGTCTCGGGTTGCCGGGCCACGTGGTCGCCGTGTGTCCGGGCGAGAATGAGCCCATCTTGTTCGACCCGTTTCACGGCGGCAGACGGCTGAGCGTCGTCGACTGCGAAAATCTCGTACGACAAACCACCGGTATGGAGTTGACGCTCGAGGGGGCGGCTCTCGAGCCGTTGCCGCTGGGATTCATGGTCCAGCGCATGCTCAACAACCTGCGAGGCATCTACTTCAAGGCGAACGATTGGCGACGAGCGTTGCGGACGCTGAGGCGAATCGTGCAGCTCAATCCGGAAGAATCGCAACTCCAGCGCGATCTCGGGGTTTGTTATTTACGCACAGACGAGCCGGGGCGGGCGTTCGCGCACTTGCAGCGTTACCAGCGGCAAACGCCCGACGCGGCCGACGCGGAGGAAGTCCGCCAATGGATGCTCGAAGCGGAACGGGCGCTGGCGAAGTGGAATTAATCTCCGGTAGGCCGGATACTCCTGTCTGGCCCCTCCTTTTGGGGCGTTTACTAACAGGACTTCGTCCGCGAGTCTCGGCCAGACAAAAGTGTCTGGCCTACCGGCGAACACAAGGTGCGTTATGAATCTCATGAATCTCCTCGTGCAGCAAGGCGTGGTCCAGGAAGCCGACCTGCCCGCGATTCGCGAGAAACTCAAAAGCACTGGCTCCCGGCCAATGCATCTGGTCCTGCTCGAAAACGGATTCGCGAAGGAAGAAGAACTTCTCCAGACGCTGGGCAAGCACTTCGGCATGGAGTTCGTCGACCTGTCCAAGACGGAAGTCGCCGCCGACGTCCTCAAGGCGATGCCGATCAAATTGGTGCATCGCCGGGGCTTGATGCCGCTGACGCGCGAGAACGGCACGCTCACCGTCGCCACTGCCGATCCATTCGACGTCAACGCGCTCGACGAACTGCACACGATCACCGGACTCCACGTCCACGCCGTGCTGGCGAGTCCGCGCGAAATCTCTCGGCTCATCAAAACTTATTTCGGCGTCGGCGGCGAAACCGTCACCGCGATGGTCGCCCAACGCGCCAAGGACGACGTCGAACTCCTCGAAGAAATCGAGACCGACGATAGCGAGATCGCCAAGCAGGCTCAGGAAGCGTCCGTCGTCAAGCTCGTCAACGAGATTCTCGTCGAGGCGTCGAACGAGCGCGCCAGCGATATTCACATCGAGCCCGAGGAGGGGCATCTTCGCATTCGCTACCGCGTCGACGGCATCCTGCAAACGCAGAATTTGCCGCCGGAAATCAATCGCTTTCAGGCGGCGATCATCAGCCGGCTCAAGATCATGGCCCGGCTCAACATCGCCGAGAAGCGCTTGCCGCAGGACGGGCGCATCAAGATGCGCGTGCACAACCGCGAGATCGACGTCCGCGTCTCGATCATTCCCATGATTCACGGCGAAAGCATCGTCATGCGTCTGCTCGACAAGTCGCGCATGGTCTTCAACCTCGCGAACGTCGGCATGCTCCCGGACATGCACGCAAAGTTCCGTAAGATGATCGACCGCCCGCATGGGATCGTGCTCGTCACCGGTCCCACGGGATCGGGCAAAAGCACGACGCTCTACAGTGCTCTCAACGAGATCAAGGACGAGGCCACCAAGATCATCACCGTCGAGGATCCGGTCGAGTATCAGCAGCCGGGCATCAGCCAGATCCAGGTACACACGAAGATCGGCATGACGTTCGCCGCGTCGCTGCGAAGCATTTTGCGTCACGATCCCGACGTCATTCTTATCGGCGAAATGCGCGATCTGGAGACCGCCGAGAGCGCGATCCAGGCGTCGCTGACGGGGCATCTCGTCTTCAGCACGCTGCACACCAACGATTCGCCCAGCGCGTTCACTCGGCTCGTCGAAATGGGCATCGAGCCGTTCCTGGTTTCGAGCACGGTGGAAGGGGTGATGGCTCAGCGACTGGTGCGGACGATCTGCGCCGAGTGCAAGACGACCTACATGCCGAACTACGCCGACATCCCCGACGACTTTCCCGGCAAGCCGATGAGTTTATGGAAGGGCGCCGGCTGCCGGCGCTGCCATCAGACGGGTTACCGGGGCCGGGTGGGCATTTTCGAGTTGATGGTGACGAACGACCTGATCAAGGATCTCGTCATGAAGGGGATGAACGCGAACGTGATCCGTGCCGAGGCGATGAAGGCGGGCATGCAGACGCTTCGCCAGGACGGCTGGCGCAAGGTGCTGGAGGGGACGACGACGATCGACGAGGTGGCGCGCGTGACCGCCGCGGATGTTGGGTAGTCCATCAGGGAGTTGCGAGCAGTTCTTCCCACGAATTCGCCGTGAAAATCGCCTCGGCGAGACGTTCGAGACGGTCCAGGTCGGTGATCGCCGTCAACCTGGCTTGGGTCGCTACGTCAGGGTCGCCGAATGGTTTGCGTCCGAGCCGAAGTATTAACCGGTGGCTACGTTTAAGTTCGCCTCTCGCTTCGCCTTCCTCGATGGCTTCATCGAATGCAGTCGTTGCGCCCATAAGTCCCACTCCTCGATAGATGGATGCCAAGTCGCTCTTGTCCACGCGCAAACCGGTGAGTATGTAGGCGGCCATCATCAACTTGGCCGCCTCGGCCTCATTCACTTCTTTGCCCAGCCGGCAGTCGATCTCGCGGACTACAGTCCGCAGCGCTTCCGGCAGCGGTTGGCCCTCAGGCAGCTGGCAAAGCGTCGCCAGCGGCAAGGCGGCGACGCCGCTCCGCAGAAATCCTTCGACTGGTTCCTGCCAGAGCCGCACGATGCCATACTCGAAGTGTACTCGAAATCCAGGCTTTCCGTAATCCGACGTCGGTGGCCGCAGAGACGGTCGAGAGGTCAACGTTGAGTGCGACGGTAGGCGTGATCTTGGGGAGATCGAACACGTCGGCGAAGTCGGCCGGATGCTGGGCGACGATGTCCTTCAGCGTGGCGTCAAAGCGGTGCGACATGACAGCCCTTTCATTCGCCGAAAGTCTTGTAGAAAAGTTCCATGACCTGATGCACGGCCGCCTTGTTGACGTGGCGCTGGTCCGCTTCCCACGCCTCCTTCACGCAGTACATGACTACTTCGTACGACGGAAAATAGTAGACATCCTTGTTGCGGGCAGCGAACTCCTCCGCGACGACGCGCAGCGTCGACTTCGACGCGCAGTTGGCGGTGATCACATGGGTGTCGTCGCCGCGAAACGTCGCATGGAGCGGCACCGGCGAAACGCTGAGCACGATCTTGATGCCCTGGTTGTAGCGCCGTAAAAGATCGAGCATTTGCTGCAATTCGCGAACGTTCTCCTCGACGGTCAGAATCTGTTTGTCGACGAGATCGGGCGAGATGCGCCAGGGAGCGCGCGAGAAGACGGAGCCATCGGATTTCAGACGCCAAACTTCGTTCATGCCCAGCGTGAAGATGAAGAGCTGAGACTGCAAGAAGGCTTGCCGGGCCGCCTCGATATGGCTGACGTACGTCGATTCGAATTCCTCGATCGACGCGAACTCGACCGCTTCGCGAAAGGGATCCAGATAGATCGTCTGGCCATTCTGCTCACGGCTCCAGAGCAGCTTCGGCAGCGAACGCACGCCGAACGCTTTCTCGACGAGCTGGCGAAACGCCGGCGTGTTGAAGATGGCGCCCCAACGCGTACACGAACGCGAAATCTTGGACGTCGGCGTCACCGGATCGTGCTCGGTCACGACGTAGTTGTATCCGTCTTCCTGGAGACGCTGGGCGATCTCCGCGGCGAAACAACTGCCGGCCGAGCCGATGGGACTCGAGCGATTGAAGATGGGCGTTCGCTTAACGAACGGGAGCGTTTCGTAGAGCGAGGTCGGATAGATCTTGTGATCGGGGTTGGGCCAATAGATTACGCTCAGGCCCTTGTGCCCCTCGGGGAGATACGCTTGCATGCTGGCGTGCGTCTTCTCTTCGTGGCTCAGCAACAAGGTCAAGTTTCGCACGGATTCCCGCTGCGAGGCTCCGCCCCGCTGGATCGCGTCCAACAGGCGAACGCGGATGGCAGCGACGAGCTTGTCGCGATTTCCCCAGAGCGCCGGTTGCTCCGAGAGATCGGCGAAGATCTCTTGTTGGCCGGGAGAAAGCGTCGGCGTTTCGAATATTGAGCAGATCAGCAATCGCAGGGCTTCGGCGCCGGTGATGAGCGAGGTGGCGTTGAAGAGCAGCGTTGGCCGTTCGTCGGAGGCAGGCGCTCGCGAAATGTCGGCAGAAGGAACGAACGACGCCGCGGCGACCCGAGTTGCGGCCGCGTTGTGTACGAGCGACGGATCGAGCCAGACCATCAGCCGCCAGACGACGGCAGCCGAATTCTTGCGAATCGTGCGTGGGAGCCAAAGCATTTTGCTGGCGAGTTCGATGACCCATCGGGGCGTGATCTTGGCCAGGAGATGCGTCATGATCCGTCCTTTGCCCGCCTGGTTTAGCCGCCGCGTCCTCGCGGCGCGAACCGCTGCTGACGGATGGATGCATCGATTTGCGGGAACCTGTCCGCGCCGCCAGGACGCGGCGGCTAAACAACATTCAGCGCCAGCGACTTCCCCGAACGCCAGACTCCGCGCTCGCGCACCACTTCGCGGTAGAGCGTGTCGCGCTCGATCGGCACTCGGCCCGCTTCCTCGATCAACCGCCGCAGTTCGAGCACCGACATCTCTTGCGGCGCCTGCGAGCCGGCGTCGTGGTAGATCTTCTCGTAAACGACCGTGCCGTCCAGATCGTCGGCGCCGTAACTGAGCGCGAGCTGCGCCGTCGGGATGCCGAGCATGATCCAGTAGGCTTTGATGTGCTGGAAGTTGTCGAGCATGAGCCGACTCACCGCCATCGTCTTCAGATCCATGAGCACGCTCGGCTTCTTGAGATGGTCGAGCTTCGTGTTGTCGGGATGAAACGCGAGCGGGATGAACGTCTGGAACCCGCCAGTCTCGTCCTGCAGTTCGCGCAGGCGGATCATGTGATCGACGCGGTGCGGAGTCTGCTCAATGTGGCCGTACAGCATGGTGGCGTTGGAACGCAAACCGAGCTGATGGGCTTCGCGGTGGATGCGGATCCAGGAGTCGGCGTCGGCCTTGTGCTCGCAAATTTTGTCGCGGACGTCGGCGTGAAAGATCTCGGCGCCGCCGCCCGGCAGGCTCCCCAGGCCCGCGTCCTTGAATTCGCTGAGAATGTCGCGCGTCGTTCGACCCGTGAGCCGGGCGAACCAGTCCCATTCGACCGCGGTGTACGCTTTCAGATGCAGTTCCGGGAACGCATCGTGAATCACGCGGACGACGTTCAGATACCAGGCGTACGGGAGCTGATGATGCAGTCCGCCGACGATGTGCAACTCGGTGGCGCCGCGGTCGTGGGCCTCCTGGGCGCGATGAATGATCTGCTCGTCCGACATGACGTAGCCCTTGGGGCTTTTCAGATCGGCGCGGAAGGCGCAGAAGATGCAGCGGTAGATGCAGACGTTGGTGGCGTTGATGTGCGTGTTGACGTTGTAGTAGGCGTGCTTGCCGTTCTTGCGTTCGCGCACGATGTTGGCGAGTTCGCCGACGCTGGCGAGGTCGGCCTGGTCGTAAAGGAAGACGCCCTCGTCGAACGACAGGCGGTCGCCGGATTCGACTTTTTCGCGGATGGAAGCTAAAGAAATCATGCCGAGTTCCTTGCGCGGCCTAGCCGCAAAACAAATCTAGCCACCGAGGTCACAGAGGACACAGAGAAAGAAAAGCAGGCAGAATTATTTCTCTTGCGTTCTTTCTCTGTGCCCTCTGTGGCAATCTCCTTCGCATCTTGCAGCGAAGTACGGAGGTCAGCAAAAAAAGCGAGCGATGTCCGCAGGGTGAACCGCACGCGCAGGCGATTCACAACGGCATTCTATGAACCGGGCCCCCTGGGCGAAATTGGCGCTGGATGCGAGAATGACTGCATGCCAACCCTGACCCCCGAACAGGCACAGCAGACCGCCTGGGAACTGCTCCGCGCCGGCCGAACTCAAGAAGCGGGAGGGCTGTTTCAGCAACTGGTGAACGCCCTCCCCGCGAACGCCGACGCCTGGCACGGCCTGGGGTACGTCTGCTACCTGCTGGGTAACCTTGCCGATGCGGTGAAGTGTTTCACCCAGGCGGTTCGCCTGCAACCGCAGTCGGCCGAGTATCATTACCTACTCGCGACCACGCTGCATCATCATGGCCAAGCCGATGAAGCGCTCCCCATCTACGAGCGGGCCGTCGCACTTGGCACGCAAGAGCCTGGCCTTTACGTCAATCTCGGTTCCATCCATAGCGATCGGAACAACTTCGACGTCGCCGAGGCGATGTTTCGCAAGGCCCTCGCCCTGAACCCGCACGGCCCGAATGCCTACACCAACCTCGGCAACCTCCGCAAGAAGCAAAAACGCCTCGAGGAAGCCATCGCGTTCTACCGCCAGGCCATCGCCCAGGACGCCAACTTTTATCTCCCTTACTACAACCTCGGGACCACGTATCTCGAGGAAAAGAAGGACTTCGAGCAAGCGATGATCTGGCTCGAACAGGGCCAAAAGCTGAATTCGAAGCATCCCGAGCTTCTGCACAACCTGGGGCTCTCGTATCAAGTTCAGGGCGACCTCGCCCAGGCGTGCGTCTGGTACGATCGGGCCCTGGCGCTCAACCCGAGTCTGTACGAGACGTGCAAGAACCTCGGTACCATCGCCTTCACGCGCGAAGATTATCCCCTGGCCGAGCGCTACTTTCTCCAGACGCTGAAGATCCGCCCGACGTGCCACGAATCGCACAACTTCCTGGGCGGCGTCTATCAGAAGACCCGCGTCCTCGATAAGTCGCTTGCCTACTTCCAGAAATCGCTGGAACTCAAACCCGACTACGTCGACGGACTCAACAATCTCATCCAGACGAAACAATACCTGTGCGACTGGCACGGTCTGGACGCTCTCATCGCCCAGCAGCGCCGCGCGTTGAACGAGAATCGGCAGGCGAAAATCAGCCCCTTCTCCATCCTTGGCATCGAATCGACCGCTCAGGAACAACTGTTGGCCGCGAATCAGTGGAACGACATCGTGCACGAGCCGATGAAGATCCTGCGTAAGAAACTCGACTTCCGCTTCACCCCAGGCCCGCGGAAACGATTGCGCGTCGGGTACGTCTCCGGCGACTACTTCAACCACGCCGTCGCCTATCTCATGGGCGAACTTTTCGAACTGCACGACCGTTCGCAGGTCGAGGTCATCGCTTATTCGTATGGACCGGACGACAAGAGCGCGATTCGCAAGCGAATCGAAACGACCTGCGACCGCTTCGTCGAGCAGCGCGAGCTGTCGACCGAAGACGCCGCCCGGCAGATCCACGCCGACAAGGTCGATATCCTCGTCGACCTCAAGGGGCACACCGGACACGACCGCTGCGCGATTCTCGCGCTGCATCCGGGAGCGATCCAGGTCGAATGGCTCGGCTATCCCGGCACGATGGGGGGCGATTACTTCGAGTACGTGATTGCCGACCGGTACATCGTCACGCCCGAATCGGAGCCGTATTTTTCGGAGAAGGTCGTCAAGATGCCCGGTTGCTACCAGATCAACGACCGCCAACGCGTGATCAGCGAGCGCACGCCGACACGCGCGGAGTGCGGATTGCCGGCCACGGGCTTCGTGTTCTGCGACTTCAATCGCCCGTTCAAGTTCAGTCCCCTAGTCTTCGACCAGTGGATGCGCTTGTTGCGCGAGATCCCCGGCAGCGTGCTTTGGCTCCTGTGGGAGACGACCTGGGCGGAGCAGAACGTGCGCCGCGAGGCCGCCCTGCGCGGCATCGATCCCGGGCGCATCGTCTTCGCGAAACACCTTTACGTCAGCGACCACCTGGCCCGCTACCGCCTCGCGGATCTGGCGATCGACACGTATCCGTACACTTCGCACACGACGGCGAGCGACGCCCTCTGGGTCGGCTGCCCGGTGCTGACGCGCGTGGGCAAGACATTCGTGACGCGCGTCTCGGGCAGCATCTTGACGAACGTCGGCGTGCCGGAACTCATCACGCACACGCCGGCGGAGTTCGAGGCGCGGGCGCTGGAGTTGGCGCGCGATCCGGAGCAACTGCGCCGCATCCGCCAAAAAATCCTCGCGCAGCGAGATACCTGTCCGCTGTTCGACAGCCGAAGTTTTGCATCCCAATTGGAGTCGGCATATCGTACAATGTGGCATCGGTTCGAGACGGGCCAACCGCCCCAGGCGTTCGAGGTCAAGGAGTGGAGGAAGCCATGACGGAGATTGCGGAAAGACTGAAGAGTCTCGCGGGGCGAAACCGGAGACGATCATGAACCAAGATGAAACGGTGATCGAGGGAACCGTCAATCCGGACGGGTCGCTGTTGTTGGACGAAGCGCTCGACTTGCCGCCTGGGCGAGTCACCGTGGTGGTGCGCCAAGAGTCCGTGGATGACGATCCGTCCGAGGATTGGTGGGAGTTCATGCAGCGAAGCCGCCGCGAATTGGAGGCGGCTGGATCAAAGTTCATGAACGACGCGGAGTCCGAGGCCCACATCAATTGGCTTCGAAATTCTTGACCAACGACCTGCGCCTCTCGGCGTTCGTCGATCTCACAGTGGAAGTGCTTCCATGACCCCCACGCTCCTCTGCCTCCTGCTAACCCTCGGCCAAAATGACAGCGCCGGCGCCGACGCTCCCGTCGCACGCTGGTCGTTCGGCGATACCGTTGTCGGCTCGTGGACCGGGCCGCAGAAAATTGCCCCCACCGCACTGCGAGCGCCGGAGTTTCCCAATGTTCGCGCCAACAACCAGTCGGCGTACTTCGGCGGCAAGACCTATCTCACCGTCAAGGAAGCCGACGTCCCCGGCAACCTTCGCTTCACCAACGGCGATAGCATCACGCTCGAAGCCTGGGTCAATCCCAACGCCATCAAGGAGCGGCAATACCTCTACGTCGTGAGCAAGGGCCGAACCGACAATCCTGGCTTCGGGAAAGAGAATCTCAACTACGGCCTACGACTCGCCGGCATCGGCAAGGACGCACGCCTCAGCTTCATGTTTCGCAGCCAACCCGAGGACGGCAAACCGGGCGAATTCCATCGCTGGATCTCTCGCACCGGGTTCCTGCCCAACTCCGGCTGGCATCACATTGCCGTCTCCTACACCTTCGGCGATCCGCGTTCGATCAGCGGATTCGTCGACGGCCGACAGGTCAAAGGCGACTGGGAGGAAGGCGGCCCCACCGAACGGCCGCCGGTCAGCGACGGCGACGATCTCGTCATCGGCTCCTCCAAGAAAGGATCCCAAGGCAACTCGTTCGTCGGCTGGATCGACGAAGTCGCCGTCTACCGCAACGCGCTGTCTCCCTCGTCGGTCGGCAACCACGCCATGCGTGTGCCGCAGACCGTCAAGATCGACGCCAAGAACTTTCCCTCCGACCACGTCCGCGTCGAACTGATCGAAGACGGCATCCCCGCGGAAACCTGGCCCGGGGAGTTGGGCCTACCCAACGATTCGTATCGCGCCGACGCCATGGGCTTTTTCCACGTGCCGCACAAGTATATCGACACCGGCATCCGCACCGATCGGGGAAACCCTTACATGCTACGGGCGCTTACCAAAATCCAACTCCCCGCGGGCAAACATCGGCTCCTGCTCCGCGCCCGCGGCCCGTCGCATCTCACCCTCGACGGCAAGCTGCTGCTGACGACGCCGTTTCGTCCGTTGCTCAACGACGGCCACAATCCGATTCCGAAACATTATCTCGATCTGGGGCCCGACTTTCGCTTCGCTCCGCCAGGCAATCGCGAAACCTGGACCACATTCGAATCGCCCGGGGGTACGCATCTGATCCTGCTCGAAACGCTCGTCGGGGGCCGCAAGGGGAAACTGCTGTTTCGCCCGGAGATCGGCGAAACCGTGGCCGCGATTGCGACGGAGGGTTCCGAGACGTTTTTCCTGATCGCACCGAAGCGCGAGGTCGCCTACACGGATGCGGGCTGGAAGCCGTACGCCGAGGCCCAGGAAGCCCGCCTTGCAGCGCTCGAAAAGGAACGCCGCGCCAAGGCGCTACAGACGCAGGCATCGTACTGGAACGCGCGCCGCGCCGCGGGCAAAGATTGGCTCGACGCCACTCCCGAAGTCGTCGTTCCCACGCTGCCGAACGGCTATCCGGCTCACAACGCACTCGATCATTTCCTGGCTGCCAAGATCGAAATGCACAAGCAAGAAGCGACCAAGATCAAGGGGACGGTCGACTTCTATCAGCAGATCCGCCCAATCCTCGAGGCCAAGTGCTTCTCGTGCCATCAGGGTCAAAAGGTCAAGGGCAAGCTACGGCTCGATTCGCTCGCGGGCATGCTCAAAGGCGGGTCGTCAGCGGAGCCTGCCCTTGTGCCGGGACAGCCTGACAAGAGCCCGCTCTACACGCGCGTCATCAGCACTGACGAAGAGGACGTGATGCCGCCGCAGGGCGACAAGCTCAGTGCCGGCGAGATCAAACTTCTGAAACAGTGGATCACGGAAGGCGCCCCCTGGCCCAGCATCGCGCCGCAGAAGCTCACGCTGATGCCGCTCGCCGACGACCTCGCGTTCCTGCGCCGCGTCACCCTCGAGACCGTCGGCGTGCCCCCCACGCTCGCGGAGATCGAAGCGTTCCAGAACGACGCGCGCCCGGAGAAGCGTTCGCGCGTCATCGACCGCTTGCTTGCCGATCCGCGCTGGGCGGATCACTGGGTCGGCTACTGGCAGGACGTGCTCGCGGAGAATCCGAACATCCTCAACCCGACGCTCAACAACACGGGGCCGTTCCGTTGGTGGATTCACGAAGCCCTGCTCGACGATAAACCGATGGACCTCTTCGTCACGGAGCTTCTGCGCATGGGGGGCTCCGCGCATGCCGGCGCGCCGGCAGGTTTCGGCCTCGCGTCGCAGAACGACGTGCCGATGGCCGAGAAGGGAATCATCCTCGCGTCGGCGTTCCTGGGCGTTCCTATGAAGTGCGCCCGCTGCCACGACGCCCCCGCGCATCGTTCGCTGCAGAAGGAGCTTTTCCAGATCGCCAGCATGCTCAAGATGGAAGCGATCGTCGTGCCCAAGACCAGCAGCGTCCCCAAGGACAAGCTTCATTCCTCGCCGGGCCGCAAGTCGCTCATTTCGGTGACGCTGCAACCGGGGACGAAGGTCGATCCTGCCTGGCCTTTCCCGCATTTTGCGAATGAGCAGGATCTCGCCAAGCTGCTGCCGCCGCAAGCGTCGGCGCGCGATCGCCTGGCGCTCTACGTGACGGCGCCGACGAACGAACGCTTCGCGCAGGTGATCGCCAATCGGCTCTGGAAACGGCTCATGGGCCGGGGCATCGTCGAGCCGATCGACGACTGGGAGAAGGGGGAACCGAGCCATCCCGAACTGCTGCGCCATCTGGGCCGGGAACTCGTCCGCAGCGGTTACGATCTGAAGTCGCTCGCCCGGCTCATACTGAACTCGCACGCGTACCAGCGGGCCGTCGATCCCGAACTGAAGGAACCGAGCCTGCTGTTCACGTCGCCCGCCAAGCGTCGGCTCGAGGCGGAACAGGTTCTCGATTCGCTCTATTTGGCCGTCGGCAAGAAGCTCGAGACCGAAGAAGTCAGCCTCGACATCGACAGCGGCCGAGACATGAAGAACTCGATCAGCCTGGGCAAGCCGAGGCGTGCGTGGATGCTCGCGTCGACGTCGAACGAGCGCGATCGGCCGAGTCTCTCCTTGCCGCGCGTGCAGGCGGTATGCGACGTGCTCGAAGCGTTCGGCTGGCGCGGCTCCCGACAAGATCCGCGTTCCGTGCGCGAGACGGCGGACAACGTGCTGCAGCCCGCGATTTTGGCGAACGGCACCGTCATGGTTTGGCTCACGCGCCTCTCCGAAGACCACGGCTTCACACAGCTTGCCCTCGAAGCCACGTCGCCGGAAGAGTTGGTTGATCGACTGTTTCTGCAGGTGCTGACGCGCAAGGCCCGGCCCGAAGAACGGCAGGCCCTCATCGAACATCTGACGCCCGGATTCGAGAGCCGTATCGTTTCGCTGACCGTGGAGCCGCAAAAGATCGTCGGCAAACGGCCCTACCCGAAATATCTATCGTGGTCGAACCACCTGTCCGAGGAGGCGAACTTGCTCAAGATCGTCCTGGAGGCCGAATCCCGGCGCGGCCCGGCGGCGACCACGCGCCTGACGCCGGCCTGGCGCCAGCGCCTCGAGGACGCGGCCTGGTCGCTGCTCAACGCTCCGGAGTTCGTGTTCCTACCATGAATAACTTACGACGCCTGGTAACGCTGGATCCGGGGCATTTCCACGCCGCCCTGGTGCAGAAATCGATGGTTCCCGGCATCGCGCCGCGGGCACACGTCTATGCGCCGCTGGGTCCGGACCTGCTCGCGCACCTGCAGCGGATCGCAAGCTTCAACACCCGGGCGCAGCAGCCGACGTCATGGGAACTCGAAGTTCACGCGGGGCCGAACTCGCTGGAACGTCTTCTCGCGGACAAGTCGGGCGACATTCTGATGCTGGCGGGGCGAAACGACCGCAAATTGGACGCCATCGAGGCGGGCATCCGCGCCGGGTTGCACGTACTCGCCGACAAGCCGTGGATCCTTCAGCCCAGCGATCTCGCCCGGCTCGAAGCGATCCTGGACGAGGCCGAGCGCCGTGGGCTAATTGCGTACGACATCATGACGGAGCGTTACGAAATCACGTCGCTCCTTCAGGCGGAATTGCTGCAAACGCCCGAGATTCTGGGAGCGATGGAGCCGGGGACGCTCGCCGAGCCGAGCATCACCATCGAGAGCGTCCACTACCTGAAAAAGACGGTAGCCGGCGCCCCGCTGCGGCGGCCGGCGTGGTTCTTCGATTGCCTGCAGCAGGGCGAGGGGCTCAGCGACGTCGGCACGCATCTGGTCGACCTCGTTGCCTGGATGCTGTTCCCCGGCCGGCCGGCGGCGATGACGCTGCAGGCCGCGAAGCGTTGGCCGACGGTGCTGAGCCGCGCGGAATTCGCTGCCATCACCGGCGACGCTGACTTTCCCGCTTTCCTGCTTAGTCAACTCGAGGGCGGAAAATTGCCCTACTTCTGCAACACGCAAGTGAGCTACGAGATCGAGGGAATTCACACGAAACTCGACGTGCTCTGGGATTACGAAGCCCCCGCCGGCGGCGGCGACACGCACCTCGCCCTCTTTCAGGGGACGAACGCGCGCATCGAAATCCGCCAGGGCGCCGAACAGAAGTTCGTGCCGGAACTCTACGTCGTTCCGCGCGGCGACTCCGCGGCCGTTCAGTCAGCGCTGGCGCGAAAGATCGCCGAACTTCAAGCGCGTTACCCGGGAGTGGGGATGATCGACGAGGGGCCGCGACTGCGTGTGACGATTCCGGAGCGTTACCGCGTGGGACACGAGGCGCACTTCGCGGAGGTGACGCAACAGTTTCTGCGCTACGTTCGCGGCGAGGAACGTCTGCCCGCGTGGGAAAAGCCGGCGATGGTTGCGAAGTACGCGGTGACGACCGGCGGCGTGGAGATGGCGCGGCAGTAGAGCCGACGCGAGCGCTAAACGAATTCTAACGGAAATCCTTCGAAAACCAGGGGTGCGCGCGGGATCGCGGTCCACGAAAATCGTTCGATCAAATCGCACGCTCGAATCGGCTCGGGTCGTTCCAGCCAGCCGCAGGTCCACGCGAGCCAGCCCAGCAGTTTCTCGGGACGAACGCCGGCCGCGCGCAGGGAGGCGAGCCGGGCGTCGCCGTGGCGCTTTGCCAGACGTCTGCCGTCGGCGCCGACCACCAGCGGCACATGAACGAATCTCGGCGGCGCTTTCCCCAACACCTCGTACAAGAGCAATTGCCGAGGCGTCGACGGCACGAGATCGTCGCCGCGCACTACTTCCGTCACGCCCATTTCCGCGTCGTCGACGACCACGGCCAACTGATACGCTGGCGTCCCCGCGGACTTCCACACCACGAAGTCGCCCCCCAGCGTACCCAGGCTGATCGATTGCGGGCCGAGAAATCCGTCGGTCCAGGCGAACGTCCGATGCTGCGTTCGCATGCGCCACGCAAACGACGTGCTCAGCTTCGCGGCATCCGCGACTTTTCTCGAGGCGCATGTCCCCGGGTAGACCGGGGCTTCGTGCTCGACATGCGGGGCGCTCGCAGCGTTCTCGATGTCGCTGCGCGTGCAGGTACACGGGTAGACCAACTCGCGAACTTTCAAAAACTCCAGCGCCGCCTCGTAGCGTGGCAATCGCTCGGTCTGCACGATGGGACCTTCGTCCCATTCCAGGCCGAGCCAACGGAAGTCCTGGGCGAGGCCGTCGGCGGCGCCGATCTTCACGCGCGGCGAGTCGATGTCCTCGATGCGCAGGATAATCTTCGCCTTTTGGGCGCGGGCGGAGAGCCAGGCGATGAGATAGGTGCGAGCGTTGCCGACGTGTTGCGAACCGGTAGGAGAGGGAGCCAATCGGCAGCGAGCGGGCGTCATGATTCGTTGTGCGAGGCGACTTCGATCATCAGCCAGTCGGCGACGTCTTCGCGCGAATGCAAGAGCGCGGGCTCCGTTGTCGAGCGCTGGCGGTACGCCTCCTTGGCGATCGGTCCGAGTTGATCGAGTTCCTTGAGCGAAATCTTTTCGAGTTCGCGAAAGAAGACCATCTCGTCGGGCCGATCGGTGGCGACGGTCTTGAGTTCGGGAAAGAGCCCGACGGCGGTCTGGGCGACGTACTGGCTGGCCTGGTCGTTATAGATGCTCAAAAACGAGAGTTGCTTATCGAGCTGGATTAGGCCCGATTCGGGGGCGGCTTCGTCGTACGCGCCCGTGAGGCTCGCCTCGAGTTCCTGGTTCGAGTTCTCCTCGTCCTTGCTGAGTAAAAGTTCGGCAACGCTGATGCCGCGCAGCCGACCTTCGAGAAACCGCTTCGCCTCGTCGAGCATCTGGGGCGCGAGGTTGCGCACCGTCGACGACGAGCCCATGCAGACTTCCAGGAGCGCCCGGTAATTTTTCCGTACGATCTTTTGCACCCCTTGATCGAACGTCGCAAGATCCTCGGCCGTGAGTTCCTTGTCGAGCGAGCCGGCGGCGCGATCGATCTTGGGACATCCCGGCGGCAAAAGGAGCTTTTGATTCGTCGACGTCAGCAGATCCTCGGTCGGCTTGGCGTCGAAGAGTCCGGCCAGTTCGAAGAGACGC
Source organism: Gemmatales bacterium (assembly GCA_038217425.1). GTDB lineage: Bacteria > Planctomycetota > Planctomycetia > Gemmatales > Gemmataceae > JAIEPT01. The sequence goes on along the minus strand of JBBQPM010000001.1, from coordinate 43,067 downwards.
TGCCGGCAGAAGCCGACCTCGCGAAGTTGATCGCTGAGGTGCCCACGCATGCTGATGTAGATGCGATTGACGTTGGCCAGGATCAGGCTCTGGTAGCGAATCTTCGGGTAAACGCTGAGCAACTGGAACAGATCCGAGCCGGGGGTCGAGACCGGTTTGCTTCGGCCCAGGCCGAACATGCGACCATGAGTGACCGGAGTCGTCACTTCCGGGGGCTTGTCGAGCGTTTCGCAGATGCGCTGATAGAGATGGGCGGCCTTGTCGTTCAGCTCCTTGGCGAGCGATTCCTGCGACTTGTACGCATCATCGACGATTTTACCGAGCTGGCGCAACGCCTCCTCCGCACCGGCGAGGCGGAACTTGGGATCCTCGAGCAGACGCACGACCTCCGTCGTGATCTTCTTGTCGGACTGGTCCAGAATCTTGGTTGATACATCTGCAAGCGCCAACTCGAGCGTGCCGGGTTCGTACTGGTTCGGCGGCACCTTGCGGCAATCTTCCGGAACGCCTAGCGCCTGCTCCAACTCGCGGAATACGAGGACGGCGGGGCCGAGCTTCATGACGAACGGCGCCGCCGTCTTTTGGCCCGGCGCGAGGGGCGGCGGCGTCAAATCTGACGCCAGCGGATTCACCAGCCGTTGAAACAAAATCTCCGGCTTTTCGCGCAGCTCCGACTGACACAGATCTTGATGGCGCTCGATCAAATTTTCCGGACGCATTCCGTGATTGTCCCACATCGGTAGCGCCCACGAAGCAATCGCCTCGGCGAACGGCTTCGCGTCCTTGGACATCCAGCGCGTCACCAGTCGTTTGCACAGCGAGTAGGCGACCATCCCGATCAACTCGCGGCGCGGCCAAACGATGCGATAGATGCCGAACGTCTGGAATTGCGGTCCAACGAAGGCGCCATGCATCGAGCTCATCGACTGCCAGTGCTTGCGTGCTTCGTCGAGATGCTTGCCCAGAGAAGTCGCGAGTTCGCGGAAGAGAAACTCGCCCGAAAGCTGGATGGCTTCGGACGCGGTTTCCTGAGCGGCGCCGGGGTCGGGGAGATTTAGAAAGAAGCAACGATCGAACGGCGGACCCGATTCGCGGAAGACGACCGCCGGCTTCTGCGGATTGAACGGATCGTACTTCGCTTCGAAGACACTATTGGGCCGCGAGTAGTGATGCAGTTCGGTGAGGGCCGCATACGAATGCGCCAGCGCCAGCGAGCGAATCCCCTCGCGCTGGACCGGGGGTAAGAAAAACAGTCCCACCACTTCCGCACGTTCAACCCCTTGCTGTTTGAGTAAGTGGCGCACCACATACGCGGCGTCCAGGAACATGCCGCTTCCGGTTGTTCCCGCCAAGCTGGCGACGATGTAAACTCGCGGCGTCTGCGAGCGCAAACCGAGATCGGGATGTTTGGCCAGGGCGTGCAGCGTGTCATCCGAGCAACAGGCACGCAGTTCCATCTCGAGCGCGTTGGCGATGATGCGGTAGTTATCCACAAAGGCGAGCCGGCCCAGCGAACGGAAGCCGGAACTGTTGGCCGTCTTGGCGATGCGGAAGATGTTCTTGGCGCTCATCCAATCATTGGTGGGGAGTTCGCCGTCGCGGCGCATGTAGTAGGTAGGTCGGTGGAGCCGAGCGTGGACGATTTCGTGGTTGCGCATGCTCCATTTCGCGTCGCCCAGACCCGCTTTTTGCAGTGCTTCGCCGTCGGTATCGATACCGACCATACGGATTTGCGGCAGCATCTCGGGTTGGCCGAACTGCTGGGCGATGAACTTACGCAGATGCACGAGGGTGTCGAGACCGAGTTTACCGAGCCCGATGACGAGCGCGGGTTGCAAAACGCCGACGGGCTGGTTGGCCTCGGAAAAAGTCTTTCGCGCGGTCGGCTTGGCTGGCGTCGGAGCGAGCGGTTTCTTGCCCCAGGGGGCGATGATCGGTTTGGCGGCGGGGACGACGACGTCGTGAACGGGTTCGAGCGGGCCGTGCTCGGTGTGGCCGGTCTTGTTGCGAACACTTAAGGTCTTCAGTGAGGGATTGATGGTGCCGTCGAGTTGGGAAGGGGGCAGCGTCATTTCCAGGAACGACGGTTCGCGCGACGGTCGGCCGGGCTGCGGCGGCGGGACGGGGGTGTCGATGGAGGTCAAGGGAGGCGCCGCCGGCATCGAGATCACGGGATTGGACAGGCTCGATGCTTTCAGCGCGGCCACGAACTCCATGCACGTGGGAAAGCGGTCGTCGGAACTCTTGGCGAGCGCTCGCGAGACCGCGGGACGATCCGAGGCGGGCAGGAACGAAAGATCGGGAACCCCCTGAAGGTGTTGAAATACCAGCTGGCGAATCGTGGCGCCTGCGAAGGGCCGGTGTCCGGTGAGTAGTTCTTGATAGACGATGCCGAGACTATATTGGTCGGTGTGTTGGCTGAGGTAGCCGTCGAAGGTTTCGGGGGCGGCGTAAACGGGGGTGACGCCGCCGGTGATGGTCGCGGCTCCCTTGCCCCCCAGATCCTTCACCAGTCCGAAGTCCGCGACCTTGACGTGATTGAAGACCAGGAACAAATTCTGCGGTTTGATGTCCAGGTGTTGCAGCTGGAAGTTGACGTTCATGAGATCGAGCGCTTCAGCCGTCTCCGCCATATAAGGCAGGAGTTCCTCGCGCGGGATGCCGACGAGTCCTTGGGTGCGGCATTCCTTGAAGCGGTCCCAAAGAGTGCGGTCCGCCAGTTCCATGACGATCATCAGCTGACCGTCGATGATGTCGTAGCGTTCGGTGTTGAGGATGTAGGGATGGCGAACGGTCTTGACGCGACTGAGGGCTTTGAGTTCTTGCTCAGGTCGGGAGGCGTCTTCGGAATCCGAGGACAGGAGATCGCCGTAAACGAACTTGATCGCTTTATAGAGTCCGCCCGGAGCCTCGGCTTTCCAGACTTCGCCGAAGCCGCCGCCTCCCAGGCGCTCGATTAAACGATAGCCTGCGATCGGTTCTGAATTAGGTTCGATCCGGACGCCCATGCCCCCCGCCCTCGGCTAAAAACCGGTAGAGAAGCTGAGTTATTCCTGGCAAACCCCGAAACCTCGGGCGCATTCCAGTCAAAACTCATGTCAAGTCTAGCTTTTTTGCGGTCGGGTCGCAAATGAGGAAGATGGAATGTTGCGAATTCCGATAAGCCGGGCGAAATCTGGAAAAGGGACTTGCACAACGCTTCACAAGTGGTAACATTTCGAAGATGTGAACGACCGGACGCAAAAAAACCTCCGCGGCCTGCACCGCGAACGGGAAGGCATTTGGAGGTAGAAGAAGAGAGAACGAAACTTAATCCATCGGCTTTGCGACGACCGAGGACGGCGCGGGCTCAGCGCCCGGTTTGCCATGAATCGCTTCATAGACTTCTTGACGATGAACGGGGACTTCCTTGGGAGCCACGATGCCCAAGCGAACTTTGTCGCCCCGGATTTCTACGACCGTCACCACAATGTCATTGTTGATGACGATGCTTTCGTTTTTTTTTGTGGACAGTACTAACATCGCCGCCTATCCTTCTTTGGAGACGAGAGACTGGAACGGGTTTTCTGATTCCCACGCACTCAGCGACTGGGTAGAACAACGGTGGATACCAAAGCGCGCCGGCGAAGATCCCCTTCCCCTGCAGGAATCAGCCGAATCATTTCAGAGTCGACGCCATTATTCGAGCGTCGCGCCGAAGCGATTCTTCTAATGCTAATCCTAACCGCCGTTTTCAGACCCGTCAAGCGACTGAAAGACCCTTTTGGGCGTTTCAAAGTCGCGTCTGGCACGCAAATTCCTACAACCGGCTTTGCCGTTTCTTCATTTCCTCCTCCGTTTTCACGTACTCGGTCGCAAATCTCCTTATTTTTATGCTCCTTCCTGCATTTTCTGCCCGAGCAGATCCCCTAGATTGGCCTATTTGACCCATCAGACATTCGAAGATTCTGCATGCAGTAAAATCGCCGGAATTCTGGAGAATTATTTTTTCTTTTCCCCCTGAGACACCTTGTTTGCCAGCTGACGCGCGCACGCCGCCGCCCCGATGAACCCCGCGTCGCTCCCCAGGCTGGCGTAGACGATGCGCGTTTTCTCCGCCGGGACGGGGAACGCGAACTGCTTCACGAACCTGCGAATGCGGTCCAAAAAATTCTCCCCGGCCGCGATCATGCCCCCTGCGTAGGCGATCATGTCCGGATCGATGGTGTGCATCATGTTCGACGCGCCGACCGCGAGGTACATGGCCGTATCCTCGACGATTTGGTCGGCGACCTTGTCGCCTTGTTGTGCGGCGTCGAAGATGGTGCGTGCGCTAAGATCCTTGGACTCCTTGAGAAGGGACTTGACGCCGCGCTTGGCGAGGGCCTCCTTGGCGCGTTTGACGACGCTCGTGGCGCTGGCGTACGCTTCGAGACATCCCCAGCGTCCGCAGCCGCACTGGCGTGGATTGGTCATTTCGATCTTCATGTGCCCCAGTTCGGCGCCATGAGAGTGTTCGCCCTCGATAACGAGATCGCCGATGACGATGCCCCCGCCGACGCCGGTCCCCAGCGTGAAAAGCACCATGCTATGGACTTCACGGCCGGCGCCTGCCCAAAACTCTCCCAGGGCGGCGGCATTGGCGTCGTTCTGAAATGCCGTCGGCAGCTTGAACGTCCGCTGAATGTGATCGCGGACCGGCACGTTCCGCCAGGGCTTGAGGTTCGGCGGATCCAAAATAACGCCTGCCGGGATGTCCATGGTCCCGGGCGTGACCACGCCGATGGCGCGGATTTGTTCGAGATGGACGTTGCAAACCGCGACTGCCTGACGAATCGATTGGCACATTCGTTCCAGACCGAACTCCTGACCGCGATGGGCTTCGGTCGGCAAACTGACGGAGTTGATCGGCTTGCCGGCGTCGTCGACGACTCCGCACTTCATGGCAGTGCCGCCGACGTCGAGGCCGATGTAGAGGGGTGCGGCAGAGGGCTTATTCATACGCTTTCCTTCGCGAAATCCGGAGACGATACGCGCAAATTTTATGACCTGCGGGCGAGGTTCACAATCGCGGTTTTGACAGAAGTTATGGCAGATCGGCGAGCCGGATCAGGTACGGAAAGTTGGACCGCATTTTCCTCACGAAGGCATCGTCTGCGCTCACCATCTCGCAATTTTCCGCCTCTGCGAGAGCCAGATAGATGCAATCGTAGACAGCGTGTCGGTAAATGATCGAAAGGTCAATGGCCCGCGGAAGAAACGGATTCGGCGCGTAAATCACGGGCGAGTTTTGAATCACGTCATGCAAGAAAAGGATCGCCTCGCCCGGCGCGGTACGTCCTTGCCGTTCCGCGGTAGCGAGGCCGTTGGCGACTTCTGAAGTGAAAATGTCGGGAGCGATGAGATGGAGAATCCCATGACGGAATTCGTCCCGAAGTTGGATCGCGCGATCAGAATCGGGTTCCGGCAAGACGAACTTCAATGCGACGCTAGAATCGAGGACGTATTTCATACCCCGTCGCGGGTTTGGCGAATGAGTTCGACGGCAATGTTTTGCTCACCGAAGAGAACTCGGTTCTTTTCCCGGAGTCGATCCATGCGTTCGCACGCTTTCCGCGCCGCCTCGGGATCACGGATCCCCTTGGATAAATTGTCGAGCGCCTTAGCAAGCGCGGCCATCGCTTCGGGATCTTGTGAGGTAAATTTCTGAGTAGTTTCCATGACGTATGCCCTCCGAATTCAGTCTAACGACAGGCTCCCGCAGAGGGAAGCGCAAACCGTGAGCTAAAACCGCACGCGGCCGGAGAAGCGGAAGAGTTCGCGGGCCAGGTGGTCCGAGGTCAGCGAGAAGGACGACCCCATGCCGAAGTCGAATTTGTCGCAGAAGAAGACGCGGAATCCGGGGCCCATGCTGACGTAGGTTTCGCCGCCGGCTCGCTGGAATGCGCCCAGGAACGGATCGGTGTACGCCCCGTCCTGGAACGACCACGTGTTGAGTTCGACGGTTCCGACCACTGAAACGTCGGGCATGAGGTCGAACAGATGATGGTTGTAACTGAAGTGCGAATGGAACACCGCCCCCGCGTAGTCCAGGTCGCCGGCGATCGGGATCCATTGGGACAGCTGGGCCTGGAAGTAGCTGTACTCGCTGAGCTTCAGCCCGAAGATGAACGACGGTTCGAGCGACAGATGGCCGACGCCCACGCCCTTCATGGAGTTGCCCACGGGGAGGTACGTCTTGAACATGAAGGCGACCTGCAGCAGTTCGCAGTCAAAGAGTAGCGTCTTGTTGCCAATGGCAATGTCGCTCCAGCCGGCGCCATGGTCGGCGAGGTCGGGACTGACCGCGCGGTAAGGCGTTTCGATGATGATGGACGCCTTGCCCAGCGCGATTTCGTTGACTATTACGAGATCGCGGTAGTGGACGTTGAGTTCGCCCAGGAGCGGGCCGGGGATCGTCGGGCCTTTGCCATTGCCGTCGGCACGCGCCCAGAAGTACTCCGCGCGATCGGGGAACTTGACGTTTCTGCCCCGATCGAAGCGTAAGCCTTGTTGCGTCACCGGCCGGGCGCCTTCGACGAACAGCGCCGCGTCGGCGAGCGGAATCCATTGCGGATCGTAGCAGGGATCCGGGCAGCAAATGCAATCGCGCAGGTCGCAGAGGAATTGACCGAAATGCGTGTCGGCGTTGCTCGGCGGGCACGGACGTCGGCCGGGGTAGCAATCCCAACCGCTGCCGCATCCGCGACAGCGCCCGCCCTGGCCGTTGTGTCCGGGGTGCGGTCCCAGACGCGAGCCGCAGCTCGCGCAGCCGACTTGTTGGATCGGCTCGTTTTTTTCCCCGGCAGGTTTTTGATAATCGCCGTGCACGACGCCGGAGGAGAAGTCGGGAGGCGTGTAGAAGTCGAGCAAGCGAACATCGCTGACCGCGGGCACGACCGACTTTGCTTCATGCTCCGCTATTTTCCGCTTCACCTGACTGGCGATGGACTCTTCGGGTTCCGGCGCCGACGCCTTGGGCGGGAGGATGTTCTCGAGTGCATCGACGATGACCGGGGGAGGCAAGAGCGCCGGTTCCTGAGTTCCAGGCGGCAACGTTGGCGGCGCCTTGTTCAGCTCGGGCGCCGGTTCCGGGTCGATCATCACCGAAAGTTTATTCCGTGCGGGAGGCAAAAGCGCCGGTTCCTGAGTTCCAGGCGGCAACGTTGGCGGCGCCTCGTTCAGCTCGGGCGCCGGTTCCGGGTCGATCATCGCCGAAAGTTTATTCCGTGCGGGAGGGATGACGGTCGGCTTTAGATCCCAATCGTTGAGAGTAATTGGTACCGGCGGCAGTTCCGCAACCTTCGCCGGCGTCGTTGTGGCGGGCGCGTCGCCATTCTTGTATGGGATGGGGGGCTCGGCGATCTTCAGGCTTTGCGGAACCGGTTCGCCCAGAACGCCGATGCCCGGTCGGATGACGAGGGGCGGTGCATTGCTTTCCTCGCCCTTGGAGGGACTGATCGTCTTCGGGGCCGACCAAGTCACGTCCGAGCCGAGGTTGACCGGTTCCTGCGACAGTCCCCACGCCGTCATGAAGACAAGCGCGAGACCGCCGGCACATGCCAGACGCAGCTTCCAGGGCCAACCAGTTCCGAACATGGAATTTCTCGAGGGATGCCCGCGCCGTTGTCCGCCGGCACGGTTCGCATCGCCGAGGGTTATAATCGGCTCCAAGAAAAATGCAATCCCGAAACCTCGCCCCCTCATTTCCGCTGCCGGGCCGTGATCGTGAACGATCCCTCCATTGCTCCCCGCGTCGTGACGATGAGGTAATAATCGTCGGTCGTTGCAGGAGCGTGCGTGATTTGCGGCAACCCGAAAAAGCCAAGTCCTTCGATCGATTTGAGATTGACGCCGTCCTTGTCCTGCAAAATCAGGATCGCGGTGAACGGCGCGTTTTGCACGTCGAACTGATAGGATTTGCCCTTTTCGAGCCGGATCTTGAACTTCTTGTAGGGTCCCCGAGTCAGACCATAAAAGATCGGGTCGCCGATACGCCGAAGCGAGGATGGGTAAAATACCTGGTTGTTGTTCAGCGACAGCGGAATCGGCGTGGGATCGACGAATTTGCCCTCCTGGTCATGGGGGTGGGCGCCCTTGTGATTCGCCAGCGTCACGATTGCGGCAGTCGCCCCCGCCAGGCACAGGAGACCGACAAGACACACGACGATCCACGCGATTCGGCTCTCGCGCGGCGCGCTCGGCGTCGGCGGATTGATCGGCTGCGTGTCGTCCGCCGTCAGAACCTGCTGGCATTTTTGGCAACGCACCTGCTGATTCCGCAACGACTCCGGAACCTGAAGCACCGCCTGGCAGGCGAAACACGTCAATTTCAACGGCATAAAACTCCTCCACTCAGGCCCGAGCATATCATAGCCTCACGTCAACTTGCCAGAAAAAAGACGATGCTGAAAATCGCCTGGTCGATGGCGCTCGCTCCCGATAGACGATTCAGATCATGACCCCGCTTCTCGAAGTGCATGGTATCCACAAGGCGTTTCCCGGCGTGCAGGCGCTCACGGACGTTCGCATGCACGTCCACGCCGGTGAAATCCTCGCGCTCGTCGGCGAGAACGGCGCCGGCAAATCGACCCTCATGAAAATCCTCGCAGGCGTCCAACGCCCCGACGCCGGCGCCATTCATCTCGACGGTGCGGCCGTTTCGTTTCGCTCGGTGCAAGACGCCGAGCGTCACGGCATCGTCCTCATCCATCAAGAGTTAAACCTGGCGCCCGATCTCGACGTCGCCGGCAATATCTTTCTGGGCCGCGAACCGCGCCGCGCGGGCGTCTTCCTCGACCGTTCGCGCCTGCGCCGTGGGGCAAGCACGCTCCTGGCACGGCTCGGTCTGGAATGTTCGCCCGACGCGCTCGTCGCCCATCTCCCCGTCGGCCAGCAACAACTCGTCGAGATCGCCAAGGCCCTCTCGCTGGAGTCTCGGTTGCTCATTCTCGACGAGCCGACTTCGAGTCTCACCGAGCGCGAAACTCAGCGACTCTTCGCGGTCCTTGCCGATCTCAAACGTCAGGGGATCGCGATTATCTACATCTCGCATCGGCTCCGGGAAATCGAGCAGGTCGCCGACCGCGTCACCGTACTGCGCGACGGCATGAATGCGGGCGAGTTGGCGCGTGCCGACATTCGCCACGACGCAATCGTCCGCCTGATGGTGGGCCGGGACGTTAAGCAATTTTTCGTACGCACTCACGAGCCGTCGCTGGCGGCCGCGCCGAGTCTGAGCGTGCGCGACGTGCGCTGGAGTCCAAAGCAGACGCAGGGCATCAGTTTCGACCTCCGGCCCGGCGAGATCGTCGGCATGGCGGGCCTGATCGGCGCCGGCCGCACCGAACTCGCGGAGACGCTCTTCGGTATTCGCCCCCGACTCACGGGCACGATGATGATCCAGGGGAAACCGATCGAAATCACGCGCCCCGCCCAGGCGATCGCCGCCGGTCTTTGCCTGGCGCCCGAAGATCGCCGGCAGGAAGGCCTCATCCTCACCGACTCCGTGGCCGCCAACATCAGCCTCCCCTCGCTGCCGAGCCTCACGTCGCTGGGCATGGTCCGTCGAGAAGCCGAGACGAAGCTCGCCCAGTCCTTCTCGGACCGTCTCGGCGTACGGACCCCCAGCTTGCGCCAGGTCGTCGGGTTGCTCAGCGGCGGCAACCAACAGAAGGTCGTCCTCGCACGCTGGCTCGCGCTGGCGCCGCACGTTCTCATTCTCGACGAACCGACCCGCGGCGTCGACGTCGGCGCCAAACGCGAAATCTACCTTCTCATGAATCAACTCGCCCAGCAGGGCGTCGCCCTCCTGATGATTTCCAGCGATCTCGAAGAAATCCTCGGCGTCAGCGACCGCGTCCTCGTGATGCACGAAGGCCGACTCGCCGGAGACCTGGGCCGCCAAGAACTTTCCGAACAGGCCATCATGCGCCTCGCCACCGGAGTACCGTCGACATGAACAAACTCAAAGGCGTGCTCATCTTCCTCGGCATCCTCTACGCCGCATTTCTGGGCTCCATGCTTTTGCTCGAACTCGACACTGACCGAATGCTCGGCCTGCATAAGGATCTCTTGCAGCGCATCGGCCTGCTGGGCATCGTTACCTTCGGCGCGGGGCTCATCATCATCACCGGCAATATCGATCTGTCCATCGGATCGCAAGTCGCCTTGTGTGCGACCGTCTTCTGCATGCTCGTGATCGATTTCGGGCTGCCTCTGGTAGTCAGCCTGGTTCTCACCTTGCTCCTGGGAACGATGCTCGGCGCCATCGTCGGACTGGCGGTCACCAAGCTCCGCGTGCAATCGTTCATCGTGACATTGTGCGGGATGTTCATCTTCCGTGGAATTGCGAGGCTTTTCACCGGCGATAAGAAAATCGGACTCGGACAGATGCACGTCTCGCTCAAGGACTTCTTCAACGGCGATCTTTTGAACTGGCCCTGGCCGACGTACTTCTTGATCCTGTTCCTGCTCCTGGCGACGGCGATCGTTTTCCTGCACCGCTCGGTACTGGGCCGATATATGTTCGCCATCGGCAGTAACGAACGGGCTGCCTGGTTCGCCGGCATCAATGTCGACCGCTTCAAGATCGCAGCCTTCGCCATCTCTTCGACCCTGGTCGCGTTCTACTCCTTTCTGTTCGTGATGAAATTCAACTCGGTGAATCCCAACGACACCGGCACGATGCGCGAACTCTACGCAATCGCCGGCGCCGTGCTCGGCGGTTGCAGCCTCCGCGGCGGCGACGGCTCCGCTCTGGGACTATTTCTCGGGGCCTGCATCATTGAAGTTCTTTACTCTGCGACGGACAACCTGCTCACCTTCCTCAAGCGTGCCGACTACCTCCCGTCCGTTTCCATCGACGCCGTCATCCCGGTCGCGATCGGTCTGGTGCTCCTCGGGGGCGCCGTCATCGACGAACGCCTACGCCGCCAACGCCTCATGCAAAAGGGATAGACACGTGGCTTTCCGCGACATCTTCGCTATCGACGTCCGCTCGCTCGCATCGGTTCGCATCGGTTTCGGCTTGATCTTGCTTTACGATCTCGGCGTCCGCCTGCCCGATCTCGAAACGCACTACTCCGACCTCGGCATGCTCACGCGCGAGGCACGCCGCGAGATGGCCAATATCTTCGGCACGGTCTGGCAGATGAGCCCGTACATGCTCTCCGGCGCGGCTTGGTTTCAAGGCCTGCTCATGGCCGTGTCGGCACTCGCGGCGCTGGCGGTGACACTCGGTTTCTACACACGCAGCGCCCTTGCGGTTTCATGGTTTTTGTTCATCGGCCTGCAAGCCCGGCACCCGATGGTGCTGCAAAACTGCGACGTCCTGCTGCGTTGCGGACTCTTCTGGATGATGTTTCTGCCTATCAGCGCCATCTGGAGCCTCGACGCTCGCAATCCCCCTCCCAAACGTGTTCTGTCCTTCGCATCGGCCGCGTTTCTCCTGCAACTGATGATCATGTACTATTACACGTCGGTCCTCAAGGTCGATCCGCAGTGGACCCGCGAGGGGAGTGCGATCTACTACGCCCTGCACCTCGATCACTTCACCCGCCCCTTCGGCTACTGGCTCGCCGAGCAGAAGCCGTTGATTCGAGTCATGACCTTCATGACCTGGATCACGGAATACGTCCTGCCATTCTTATTGCTCAGCCCGGCCTGGAACGGCGTGTTTCGCATCCTGGTCATCTCAGCAATGTGGGGACTGCACATTGGCATCATGTTGTGCATGGACGTCGGCTATTTCTCGCTTCTATGCATGGTCTATTGGCTCGCATTCCTGCCGAGCGGCGTGTGGGGTCGCGTGCATCGGCGTCCGTTTGTCGAAGACGTGAGGACGTTGCCGCAAACTTGGCAGAAGTGGGTCGTGGTCGGTTTGTTGTTCTTCATCTTCGCGACCAATCAAAAGCGACTCTGGCAACCTTCGTACATGCAAGTATTCCCCGACTGGCTCGACGCGGTGGGCCGAGTGACGGGGCTCGATCAGCACTGGAACATGTTCTCGCCCGGCGTGGACCCGTACGGCAGCTGGATCATTGTGGAAGGCACGCTCGCGGACGGTTCGCGCGTCGATCTTTGGCACGGCGGGCCGGCAGATGAAGCAAAGCCGGCTTCCGTGAACGACATGTATCCCTCTGTGCCGTGGCGGCGGATCATGGTGACGCTCTTCGAGCAGCGGGAAGAGCAGCACCGTCGCGGCGTGCTTGATTATTTCACGCGGAAGTGGAGCGCGGAGCATGAACAGCAAGTAATTGCGGCGCGAATCCGACAGATCCGCACGCCGACGCCCCCGTTCGACGGTTCGCCCGCACAGGCATTGGCGGAAGAGAAGATCTTGGTGAAGTGGCCGGAGTGACGCAGGAAGGCCCAGGGATGGCTATCCCTGGGGAAGGCGCAGCTATCGTGATCCCTCTACGGCACGTTCAAAAGTGACGATCCCGGCGCGCTTCCCCAGGGATAGCCATCCCTGGGCTTTCGGCGCAGGATTAACGCCCCTTCTTCTTCAGACGCCTCACTCCCAACTCCAAATCCGGATCTGACTCCAACTTGCCGAACACCGCGAGCCACTCCGCGGTGTCCCCCGCGATCTCACGAACCTCGGCAGCGGGCGCCGGCCGCGCCGCCTTACGGCGTTCGAGTTCGTCCAGGAATGCGTCGCAATCCATGATCTGGCTGTGCCGACGTTTGCCCGCCTTCTGCACCTCGCGATCGCTGCTCACCACACAGAGCTGACGCGGATCGGCGTCCTGCTCCACCAAGAGAGCCAGCAAATCGTCGGCTTCCGGCAAGGTTTTCGCGAAGAGAATATGGATGCCGCCGTACCATTGTTCCGCCGACAGATGCTTGGGCGCATTGGCCGCGTCGAAGACGACCGTCGTTCGCCCCGCGTCATCGACAAGGTTCTCGACCAGGAAATCGAGGAAGCGCCGACGGGCTTCCTGCAAGGCGCCCGGTTCGGGCCGAGTGCCGATCAGGCCCAGGCGATGGATGAGGTTGTAGCCGTCAATGAGGTAGCGGCGAGCCATCACGCGCCCGACTCTTCCGCATCCTCTTCGGGATCAGGTTGAGCAGGGAGCGCATAGTTGCCGGAGAGCCAACGGCCCAGGTCGATGGTCTTGCAGCGCGGACTGCAGAACGGCCAATCGGGCCATTCTTTGGGCCCCTGGTTATCCATCACCACATCACAGATGGGACAGCGGATGCGCGACATGCATGCATTGTATCGACCGATTCGCTATATACTCACAGAATCTCGTTCGCCAATTCTCGAGGGTCACCTCATGCGCTCCCTTTTCTGCATGCTGCTTCTCGCCGGCGCCGTCCATGCCGACAAGCCGAAGATCACGCCCAAGCGGACCGACGTCAAGCCATTCGAATACGTCGAAGCCAACATCCCGTTCTACCCGCCCGCAGGCAAGGGCGCCGCTGCCAAGCCCAAGATGCAGAAGCCCCTGGACCCGGCCGAATCGCTCAAGCACATGATCGTGCCCGAAGGCTTCGAGGTGAAACTCTTCGCCGCCGAGCCCGACATCCGTCGGCCTATCTGCATGAACTGGGACGAGCGCGGCCGACTCTGGGTCGCCGAGAGCGTTGATTATCCGAACGAACGCAAGCCCGAAGGCGAAGGCCGCGATCGACTCTCGATCTGCGAAGACACCGACGGCGACGGCAAGGCCGACAAGTTCACCGTCTTCGCCGACAAACTCAGCATCCCGACTGGTTTCACGTTCTCAAACGGCGGCGTCATCGTCCTGCAAGCTCCCGACACGCTCTTCCTCAAGGACACGAACGGCGACGACAAGGCCGACGTCCGCAAGGTCCTCTTCACCGGTTGGGGCCTGCGCGACAGCCATGCGGGGCCCAGCAATTTACACTACGGCTTCGACAACTGGATCTACGGCATCGTCGGCTACTCCGGCTTCGACGGCGTCGTCGGCGGCGAGAAGCATCGCTTTAGCCAGGGATTCTTTCGCTTCAAGCCCGACGGGTCAAAGCTCGAGTTCCTGCGCAGCACGAATAACAACTCCTGGGGCCTCGGCTTCAGCGAGGACGGCCATCTCTTCGGCTCCACCGCGAACGGCAATCCGAGCATACACATGCCGATCCCCAATCGCTACTACGAAGCGGTCAAAGGCTGGTCGGCGCCCGTGCTCGGCGGCATCGCCGGCACTCCCGACATGGAGTTGGTCACCGACAAGGTGCGCCAGGTCGATCATCACGGCCGATTCACCGCGGCGGCCGGGCACGCCCTTTACACGGCCCGCACGTATCCGAAGGAATACTGGAACAAGACCGCGTTCGTCTGCGAGCCGACGGGGCACATCGTCGCCGTGTTTCAGATCGAGCCCGACGGCGCCAGCTTCAAATCGAAGAACGCCTGGAACCTCGTGGCCAGCGACGACGAATGGACGGCGCCGATCATGGCGGAGGTCGGCCCCGACGGGCACGTCTGGGTGATCGACTGGTACAACTACATCGTGCAGCACAACCCGACCCCCGCCGGCTTCAAGAACGGCCCCGGCAACGCCTACGAAACCGAGCTGCGCGACAAGAAGCATGGCCGAGTTTACCGCATCGTCTACACGGGAGCGAAGAAGACGGCGCCGATGACGCTGAAGGACGCGTCGCCGTTGAAGATGGTGTTCACGCTAAAGCACGACAACATGTTTTGGCGCAAGCATGCGCAGAGATTGCTCGTCGAACGCGGAAAATTGGACGTTCTCTCCAGCCTGGTCACGTTGGCGAGCGACGCGCAGGTCGACGAAGTCGGACTCAACGTCGGCGTCATACATGCGCTGCGAACGCTTCACGGCCTGAAAGTACTGAATAAGAAAAAAGAAAACGAGAGTGCGTACGATGCGGTGTTTCAATCACTCTCTCATAAATCGAGCGCCGTACGAATTCACGCCCTATACATGCTCCATCCGGATGATCCTGATTTTTGCAATCTGGACTTTCACCGCCTCACCAACCTACGTAGAATTCGCGACCCTCAACTACGCTTGGCGGTAATTTTGTCCCAGGTAGATGGTCCCACGAACCGTCATGCGGGTAATTGGGCTGCATTCGTTTGCAGCGAAGTCTTTGCGTATGAAGATCGCTGGGTCACAGATGCACTCACCTGTCTCGCGGCAAAGTACGCCCCACAAGTACTCACAGGGTTATTGGAAGAAAGGCCCGAAATTAATGACAAGCTATTGTTCACGCTCATTGAACGAGTCGCCGAGCATTATGCGCGTGAGGGCCCGAAGCTTAGCGGCTCAGCGAATCCTTTGGAGCAGATTCTATCCGAGGCGACGGAGACTGAAACTCCCTCAGTCCGCGAAGCAACGATTCGGGGCCTAGCAGCAGGTTGGCAGAACGGCGTCACGCCTCCCGAACCGGCAAAGATCGACGCTCACTTGAAGGCGCTCTTCGCGAAAATGACGCCGAGCGGTCGCGGCACGTTGTCGCAACTCGCCAGTCGCATGGGGAGCAACGTCCTCGACGCGAACGTCGCTGAGGTCGCGATCTCGATTCTCAGCGTGGTGAAAAGCGGCAAGAACGACGCCGAGCGCGCCGCGGCGGCGGCGAGCTACATCGACTTTAAGAAGGCCGACGCCAAGGCCCCGCAGGAAATCCTTGACTTGCTGTCGCCGCAACTCTCGCGCGAGCTGGCCCAGGGATTCTTCGAAGCGGTCGGCCGCAGCGAAGCGCCGAGCGTCGGCCCGGCCCTCTTGCAATCGTTGCCGTCTCTCACGCCCGGAGTGCGGCCCACGGCGATTCGCGTTCTCCTCTCGCGCAGCGACTGGACGAGTTCGTTGCTCGACGGGCTCGATAAGGGAACCATCGGCCTCGCGGATCTGTCGCTCGATCAGAAGCAGAGCCTCGCGAATCACCCGACGAAATCGCTCGCCGAGCGGGCCAAGCCGTTGCTCGCCAAGGGGGGCGGATTGCCAAGCGCCGACCGTCAGCGCGTCATCGACGAACTGCTGCCGATCACCAAGGTCGAAGGCGATCCGGTCAAGGGCAAGGCGATCTTCAAGGCCCAGTGCGCCAAGTGTCACACCCACTCGGGCGAAGGGGCGAAGATCGGGCCCGATCTCACCGGCATGGCCGTCCATTCCAAGCATCATCTCCTCATGGAACTGCTCGACCCGAGCCGCAGCGTCGAGGGGAACTATCGCCAGTACGTCGTCACCACCAAGGCGGGCAAGATCTACACCGGGCTCATGTCGTCGGAAAGCAAGACGGCCATCGAACTTCTCGACGGCGAAGCGAAGAAGCAGAGCCTGCAGCGCGACGACATCGACGAGATCCAGGCGACCACGAAGTCGCTGATGCCGGAAGGATTCGAGAAGCAAGTAAGCAAGCAGGATTTGACCGACTTGCTCGAGTATCTGACGCAGCGCGGCCAATACACGCCAATCCCGCTCACGAAGGCGGCGACGGCGGTGAGCACGCTCGGCATGTTCCACAGCCACGACGCCGGCGTGGAACGGCTGATCTTCGCCGACTGGGGCCCGAAGGTTTTCAAGGGGGTGCCGTTCACGCTCATCGATCCGCAGGGCGAGAAAGTCCCGAACGTGGTGCTGCTCTACGGGCCCGGCGGCAAAATTCCGCCGACGATGCCGAAGTCGGTGAAGGCGCCGTGCAATATGTCGGCCAAGTCGATTCACCTCTTGAGCGGCGTGAGCGGTTGGGGCTATCCGCTCGGCAAGAAGGGCTCGCTCACGATGATCGTGCGGTTGCACTACGCGGAGGGGCAAACGGAAGATCACGCGCTCCTCAACGGCGAACACTTCGCGGACTACATCCGCCCGATCGACGTCCCAGGTTCCGAGTTCGCGTTTGCGTTACGTGGCCAGCAGATCCGTTACCTGGCGGTGCATCCGAAGCGTGATGCGGTGATCGCCGAGATTGAGTTCGTGAAGGGGACGGACGGCTCCGCGCCGGTCGTCATGGCGGTGACGGCGGAGCGGCGCTGAACGTCGTGGGGCACGTTTTCAACGTGCCGCGAGAGAACGAGCGAGGTTTACTTTCCCATTCGGGACACGAAAAAAGCGACAAGGGAATCGTTCCCCTTGTCGC
Source organism: Gemmatales bacterium (assembly GCA_038217425.1). Taxonomy (GTDB): domain Bacteria; phylum Planctomycetota; class Planctomycetia; order Gemmatales; family Gemmataceae; genus JAIEPT01. Next base: position 25,973 of record JBBQPM010000001.1, on the reverse strand, counting down.
TTTCTTGACTTCGCGAGACCCGTTTTTTGCGCCGCGTTGCGGAAGCGGCACGTTGCAAACGTGCCCCACGTTGGGTTAGCGCACGGCGCCGGCGATCTTGCCCTTCGGGTTCTCGTCGTCGATCTTCGTGATCATGACTTCCGTCGTGAGCATGAGACCGGCGATGCTGGCGGCGTTGTTCAGGGCGGAACGCGTCACCTTGGTCGGATCGACGATGCCGGCCTTGAACATGTCGACGTATTCGCCGGTGTTGGCGTCGTAGCCGACGGTGTCGGATTTGTGCCGCTTGATCTCGTCGGCAACGACGGCGCCGTCGATGCCGGAGTTCTCGGCGATGGTGCGGACGGGTTTCTCCAGAGCGCGGGCGACGATCTCGGCGCCGCTGCGTTCATCGCCTTCGAGCGTCTTGGCGAGGGCCTCGACGTTCTTGATGATGCGGATGAGGGCCACGCCGCCGCCGGGGAGAATGCCTTCGGCGACTGCCGCGCGGGTGGCGTGCAGGGCGTCTTCGATGCGGGCCTTCTTCTGCTTCATGTCGGCTTCGGTCGCGGCGCCGACGCGGATGATGGCGACGCCGCCGGTCATCTTCGCGAGGCGTTCGCTGAACTTTTCCTTGTCGTACTCGGATTCGGTCTGATCCATCTGGGCCCGGATCTGCTCGACGCGCTTCTTGATCGCGTCCTTCTTGCCGGCGCCGCTGATGAGCGTGCAGCTTTCCTTCTCGACGCGGACCATCTTGCACTGGCCGAGCTGTTCGAGCGTGATGTTCTCGAGCTTGAGGCCGAGATCTTCGCTGATGAACTGCCCGCCGGTGAGGACCGCGATGTCGGCCAGCATCGCCTTGCGACGATCGCCGAAGCCGGGCGCCTTGACCGCGCAGACGTTGAGCACGCCGTGCAGACGATTGACGACGAGGGCCGCGAGGGCTTCGCTTTCAACGTCTTCGGCGATGATGAGCAGCGGCTTGCCGGACTGGGCGGCCTTCTCGAGGAGGGGCAGCATGTCGCGGACGTTGCTCAGCTTCTTTTCGTAGATGAGGATGTAGGCGTCTTCGTACTCGCACTTCATCTCGGTCGGCTTGTTGATGAAGTAGGGGCTGATGTAGCCCTTGTCGAACTGCATACCTTCGACGAAGTCGAGGACGGTGTCGCTCGTCTTGCCTTCTTCGATGGTGATGACGCCGTCCTTGCCGACTTGCTCGAAGGCGTCGGCCATCAGCTTGCCGATCGACGGATCGTTGTTGCCGGAGATGCTGGCAACTTGCTCCATCTCTTCCTTCTTGGTGAGCTTCTTGGACATCTTGTCGAGGGCTTCGACGGCGACTTCGACGGCTCGTTCGATGCCGCGCTTGACGATCATCGGATTGCCGCCCGCGGTGACGTAGCGGAGGCCTTCGGTGTAGATCGACAGGGCGAGCAGGGTCGCCGTGGTGGTACCGTCGCCGGCGACGTCGCTGGTCTTCTGCGCGACGGCGTTGACGAGCTTGGCGCCCATGTTCTCGAAGGGATCGGGCAGGTCGATTTCCTTGGAGACGGTGACGCCGTCCTTGGTGACAGTGGGGTTGCCGAAGCTTTTTTCGATGATGACGTTTCGGCCCGTGGGTCCGAGCGTCGAACCGACGGCCTTGGCAAGCTTTTCGGAGCCCGTGAGGAGCTTCTTGCGCGCTTCGTCGGTATAGAGGAGTTGCTTAGCCATTCTGAATATCTCCAGTGAATGCGTTATGTCGTGTGGAAGGCCGGTTTACTTGACGACTTTGGCGAGGATGTCGGTTTCGCGCAGGATCTTGAGTTCCTTCTTGGCGACGGTGATGTCGTTGCCGGAGTACTTGCCGTAGATGACTTCATCGCCCTTGGCCACGCTGAGGGCGGCTCGGCTGCCGCTGTCGAGGAGCTTGCCGGGTCCAACGGCGACGATTCGGCCGCGCTGGGGCTTTTGCTTGGCGGTGTCGGGCAGGAGGATGCCGCCGGAGGTCTTCTCTTCCGCTTCGAGGGGTTCGACGACGACGCGGTCATCAAGGGGGCGGAGGTTCAAGGTGACTTCTTTTTCTTTCGCCATGAGTATGTATCCTTTCGGAATTATGTGTATGTTAATATTCGTAATTGATTGCGTTTAGCTGCCGTGTGCTGGCGGCGCGGGCGATCCGCGCCGCCAGCACGCGGCGGCTAAACGTCGTGGTTTACATCATTCCAGGCATGCCGCCCATGCCTCCCATACCACCCATGCCGCCCATTCCACCCATCCCGCCGCCGCCTTCGTCGTGGTGATGGTGGTGGTCGTCGTCCTTCTTGTCTGAAGGAACGTCCGCGATGAGCGATTCGGTGGTGAGCAACAGGCAGGCGACGCTGGAGCCGTTCTGCAGGGCGCTACGCGTCACCTTGACCGGATCAACGACGCCCGCTTTACGCAGGTCCGTGAACTCGGCGGTGAGCGCGTTATAGCCGTGGTTCTTTTCCTTGGAGCGACGGATCGTGGCGACGACGACGGAACCGTCGACGCCCGCGTTCTCGGCGATCATGCGAGCGGGGATATCGCAGACCTGGCGAATCACCTTGACGCCGAGCGCTTCGTCTTCGTCGGTCAGTTTCAGACCGTCGAGAACCTTGGCTGCCTGAATCAGCGCGACGCCGCCGCCGGGGACGATGCCTTCGGAGATGGCCGCACGGGTGGCATGCAGGGCGTCTTCGTAGAGGGCCTTGCGTTCCTTCATTTCGGTCTCGGTCATGGCGCCGACCTTGATCTGCGCCACGCCGCCCGCGAGCTTCGCGAGTCGCTCTTGCAGCTTCTCGACGTCGTATTCGCTGTCGGTCTTGGTGATCTCTTGGCGGATCATGTTGCAACGGCCTTCGAGCGCCTTCTTGTCGCCGGCGCCTTCGGTGATCGTGCAATTTTCCGCGTCGATCTTGACCTTTTTGCAACGGCCCAGGTCAGTGATCTTGATCGTCTCGAGCTGAACGCCGAGATCCTTGAAGATCGGCTTGCCGGCGGTCAGGGTCGCGATGTCTTCGAGGATCGCCTTGCGGCGATCGCCGTAGCCCGGGGCCTTGACGGCGCAGACCTGCAGGATGCCCTTGAGCTTGTTGACGACGAGCGTCGCCAGGGCTTCGCCTTCGAGATCCTCAGCGATGATGAGCAGCGGGACTTTCTTCTGCGAGATGGTTTCGAGCAGCGGGATCAGCGCCTTGGCGGTCGTGATCTTTTCTTCGTAGATGAGAATGTAGGGATTCTCGAGCTCGACGAGCATCTGTTCTTGATTGGTGACGAAGTGCGGCGAGAGGTAGCCGCGGTCGAACTGCATGCCCTGAACGACGACGACTTCGGTCTCGGCGGCTTTGCCTTCTTCGACGGTGATGACGCCGTTGGAGGCGCCGACCTTCTTCATGGCTTCGGCCAGCTTGGCGCCGATCTCGCGGTTGTTGTTCGCCGCGATGGTGGCGACTTCCATGATTTCCTTGTCGTCCTTGTCGTCGACCTTCTCGGCGATGCGCTTGAGTTCGGCGACAATCTTCTCGACGGCCTTCTGGATGCCGCGGGTGAGGGCCATCGGGTCGGCGCCGGAGGTGATGGCCTTGAGGCCTTCGCGGTAGATGGCTTCGGCGAGAACGGTGGCAGTGGTGGTGCCGTCGCCGGCGACGTCGCTGGTCTTGCTGGCGGCTTCCTTCACGAGCTGGGCGCCCATGTTTTCATAGGGGCACTGCAGTTCGATCTCCTCGGCGACGGTGACGCCGTCCTTGGTGACGGTCGGGCTGCCCCAACCCTTGTCGATGACGGCATTTCGGCCACGGGGACCAAGGGTCGATTTGACCGCTCGGGCCAGTTTGCTCACGCCTGCGAGCAGCTTTTGGCGAGCTTCATCGCTGTAGGTCAGTTGCTTAGCTGCCATCCAGGTTCTCCTTCGTAATAGGCATCTCGACCCGGACATTCCAGGCCGACGGTGTTTCACGGTGTACAGGGAATCTTCGAAGAGACTCGGCATGCAACCTTTGTGCCGAATCGAAACCATATTCGCAACCCAATACACGATAAGACGTTGTGATTTTGCGTTGCCGAAAGCGCGTGCCGCTCGTTCCTGTCAATTTGGCAGAAGCGGGAGACGTCAGGAACGTCGGCTGTCACTTTTGCCTGGGGATCTCGCTGATTGCCGGTCGCGGGCTACAATGAGCCGATCCCCTGGAATCCTGAGAGAAAACCATTATGACCCTGCCGCTTCGCCAACTTGGTCCGACCTCCTTGCAAGTCACGGCGCTTAGTGTCGGCTGCGCGCCGCTGGGCAACATGCCGGAGGTCTTCGATTATGGCGTCCCGGAGGACCAGGCCCTCGCCACGCTGCGGACCGCGCTCCAGTCGCCGATCAACTTTCTCGATACGGCTTATTCCTACGGCGACGGCGAAAGCGAACGGCGCATCGGTCTGGTTCTCGCGGAAATGGGCGGCGTCCCCGCGGGGTACGTCGTCGCCACCAAGGCCGATCGTCACATGCAAACGGGCGACTTCAGCGGCGATCAGATTCAGCGCTCGGTCGAACGAAGCTTGAAGCTTCTGGGCCTCAGCAAGCTGCCGTTGGTGCATCTGCACGATCCAGAACATGCGCCATTCGAGCAAATCATGGCCAAGGGGGGCGCAGTCGAGGTGCTTGAGCGGTTCAAAGCGCAGGGCGTGATCGGGCATCTCGGCCTGGCGGGGGGCCCGACCGATCTCATGATGCGCTACATTCGCACCGGGCGCTTCGAAGTCGCGATCACGCACAATCGCTTCACGCTTCTCAACCGCAACGCCGCCCCACTGCTGGACCTGGCGACCGAAATGGGCATGGGCGTCATCAACGCCGCCCCGTACGGCAGCGGCGTCCTCGTCAAGGGCCCGGCGGCGTACGCCCGATATTGTTACCAGGAAATGTCGCCCGAAATGCTCGAGCGCGTGCGCCAGATGGACGGCGTCTGCAAAGAATACGGCGTGCCGCTCGCCGCCGCGGCGCTGCAATTCTCGCTGCGAGATCGTCGGATTCATTCCACCATCGTCGGCTTCAGCAAACCGCAGCGCATTCAGGAAACACTTGACCTTGCGTCCGTCGCCATTCCGGACGATCTCTGGACTGCCCTTGATGCGCTCGGCTACGACATGAACGATCCCGAAACGTCCCGCTTCAAGTGAATCACGCCTGCAAGCAAACTTTGCCGAAGTGTTGTCCGCTTTCGAGATGACGAAACGCGGCCTGCGCCTCGGCCAGGGGAAACACGCGGTCGACCACCGTCGGCATTTGCGCGAAAGCGATCGCGCGGTTCATGGCCTCGAACATTTCTCGGCTACCGACGAAGATGCCCTGGACGCGAATCTGTTTCATGAGGATGGGGACGGGATTGACGCCGGCGGCGTTGCCGGAGAGGACGCCAATGAGGTAGATGCTGCCGGCGGTGCGGACGGCCTTGAGGGATTGTCCGAGGGTGCCGGCGCCGCCGACTTCGACGACGTGATCGACGCCGACGCCGGCGGTGAGTTGGCGGGCGATTTCGTCCCAGTTGGCGTGCGTTTTGTAGTTGATGACTTCGTCGGCGCCGAGGGCCTTGGCGCGAGCGAGTTTGGCGTCGCTGCTCGAAGTAATGATGACGCGGGCACCATGCATCTTGGCGAACTGCAGGGCGAAGAGCGAGACGCCGCCGGTTCCTTGCAGGAGCACGGTGTCGCCGGCTTTGACGTTGCCCTTGTCGACGAGTGCGTTCCAGGCGGTGAGGGCGGCACACGGGAGCGTGGCGGCTTCGACGTCGGAGAGATGAGCGGGTACGGAGACGACGCCGTCCTCGGCGAGGACGACGAGTTCCGCGCCAACGCCGAGCCCGCCGCCCCCCAGCGCCGATTTGCCGGCCGCATCGGTGAGCGTGCCGGCGATCCAGTTCTGGAAAAACGTGCCGGCGACGCGCTGCCCGACCTTGACGCGGGTAACCCCCGGGCCGACGGCGACGATTTCGCCGGCGCCGTCGGACAGCGGCGTGATCGGCAGCTTCAGCTTGGGATTGTAGATCCCCTTCACCATCATCAGATCACGGTAGTTGAGCGACAGCGCCTTGACGCGGACGAGCACCTGGCCCGCCCCCGGAGTTGGGTCGGGTAAGTCGACGAGTTGGAGGGAGTCGATGCCGAAGGCGTCGCGAAGTTGGAGAGCTTTCATGGGGTTCCTCGTGGGTGGCGTCCACGAGAATTGTATGGAGGCGAGGGGGGGACGTAAGTCCCCCGGTACGTCGCGCCTATACAGGACATCGTACAGTCGATGATCTTTTCTGAAGAATGACGTACCGGGGGTAGAATCACGTACCGGGGGGACTTACGTCCCCCGCTCGCCTTTAGTTCCCCGACCCCACCAGATTCTGCTGCACCACGAACTTCAGATGATCCGTCGTCCGCGAGACCGTCAGGTACGCATCCCGGCCCCCTACCACGATCCGCGCGTTCGTCGGCAAATCCTTCTGCGTCGCGAACAGCGATTGATTTCGCTCGTCGTGAATCTTCAGGTCCATCTTGATCCCCTTCGCGATCCAACCGCTCTCCAGCGCCGGCAACGGCAAAATCGTCTCGCCGGGGATCTTGAGCGTCATGTACACCGGATCGCGTTTGACTTCCTGCAACTGCCCCGGTTTCTCCAGCCACACCCGCGCCTGGATCGTGATCGACTTCACATTGAAGGCCGGGCGAAATACTTCGCCACGGTAACTCAGTCCGGTGCGGTCCGCGGACAGCAGCGGCAGCCCGTCCTTGATCTGCTTGTTCGGCAAGATCTCGTACTTCGCGATCGTGAAGCCAGGCAGCGCCGACTGCGGCCGCGTCTCAAACGGCACGACGGCGCCGGAGCCCGACGGGAGCGGCACCACGTACGTCCAGGTTTCGGTCTTACTATCGGGCGCAGCCACGTACGTCAGGTTGAGCGCGATGGTCGCCGACGGCGCCGCCGGCGTGCTCGGCGAACTTTGGAACGTATTCGCGGTTACGAAGATCGTCTCGCTCCGCTCCACCGGCTTCTTGCCGTAGGGGACGAAGAGCCTGAGCGTCTTGAAGCCCGGCTCGTCGAATGTCACGGTCTTGCGAATGCTCTTGCCCGGATCGTTGACGACCTCCATCGGCACCTCGTCCCCCAGCGACCAGATGCACATATCGACGTTGCGCAGCTCGGCGCTGATCTCGTACGTCACCGGCGTCTTGTTCGCGTCGGAGAGGGCTTTGACGCGGAATTGGCGGATATCGGGCTTGGGCATTGTGTCTTCATTGAGAGCGACGGTGACGGTCCGTTCGCTTTCCTCGCCCAGGATGTTCTTGAGCGCGAGCTTGACGTTGTACGTGCCGGGCTTGGGGAACTGATGGACGACGCGATCCTTGTCGGGCGTGAAAGGTTCCAGCGCGGTGTTGTCGCCGAAATCCCACCAGCCGTACTGGGCGTGGGTCGAGCGATTCATGAAGGTGACGTGCAGGCCTTCGACCTGGAAGGCGAAGTTGGGGAGCGGCTTGGGGGGCTTGATGGCGCTGCTGACGAAGGAAGTGAGCCACATGGCAACGGCGCCGCCGATGATCCCGAGGGCGCTGGTGACGAGCGTTTTGAAAAGGCTATTCTTGGTTTCGGGTGCATCGGCCATGGCTTGTCCTCCTTGACAAGTGCGACGGGCGAAAGAAGACAAGAAATCAAGCCGCAGAGGGCACAGAGGACACAGAGGAATAAAGCGGACATTCGCGAATTCATCAAGTCTTCTGCATTTCTCCGTGGCCTCTGCGGCTTGTTTTTCTTTTTGCAGACCTCATTTTCGCCGAAGCGCCCGTAGTTTACGCGAAACGCGGGGCGGAAGTCGAGAGCGATTTTTCGGCGCGCCTGTGCGTTCTCGGACCCTGGCGGTATGCTGAATGGAAACAAAGAGCCGCGACCGCGAGGGAGCGGCCTGGAGTATCCCGCCCGTCAAAGCCGCTCCTTCGCAGTCGCGGCTCTTCTACTTGTTCAAGGGAGTTTCATCATGTCCACGCTGGCTTTGTCCCAGGTGGCGGTGCATCTGCGTCCGGAAGACAACGTGGCCATTGCCGCTCAAAACATCCCCGCAGGAACCACGCTGCAGTACGAAGGCGCCGACATCACCCTCCCCAAGAAAGTCGGTCTGGGCCACAAGGTCGCCCTCCGCTCCATCGCCAAGGGCAAGGCGGTCTACAAGTACGGCCAAATCATCGGCTTCGCCGGCGAGGACATTGTCCCCGGCGATTGGCTCCACGTGCACAACGTCAAGGCCGACCTCTTCGAACGTGATTACGCCTTCTGCCAAGATGTCCCCAAGCCCCAGCCGACGCCTGAACCCCGCTACTTCATGGGGTACGACCGCGGCGCCGAGCGCGCCGAACCCTACCGCTACGGCACCCGCAACTACATCGCCCTCATCTCGACCGTGAACTGCTCCGCGAGCACCAGTAAATACATCTCCGAGCGTCTGCGCGCCTCTGGCGTGCTCGAGAGGTTCCCCAACGTCGACGGCGTGGTGGCGATCACGCACAAAGCGGGCTGCGCCATGCAGTACGGCGGACCCGATCACAATCAGCTCGACGCCACCCTCGCCGGCTTCGCGCGGCACGCCAACGTCGTCGCGTACATCCTCATCGGCCTGGGCTGCGAAACCGGGCAAGCGATCCACCTCATCGAACATCAAGGCCTGATCCAGCTCAACGGCTCGCGCAAGCCACCGCTGGTGCTCACCGTGCAAGAGTGCGGCGGCATCAGCAAAACCGTCAGCGCGGGCGTCAAGGCCGTCGGCGAACTGTTGCCGTTCGCCAACGACGTCCGCCGAGTCAAGCTCCCCGCGAAGCACCTCATCCTCGGCACCAACTGCGGCGGCTCCGACGGTAACTCCGGCGTCACTGCCAATCCCGCGCTGGGCGTCGCGTCCGATCTGCTCGTCGCGCAGGGGGGCACGTCCGTTCTTGCCGAGACGCCTGAGATTTACGGCGCCGAGCATATCTTGACGCGCCGCGCCGTGACGCGCGAGGTCGGGCAGAAGCTCGTTGACCGCATCAAGTGGTGGGAGTGGTACACCGGCATCTGGGGCGCCGAGATCAACAACAATCCCTCGCCCGGCAACAAAGAAGGCGGGCTTACGACGATCTACGAGAAATCTCTGGGGGCGATCGCCAAGGCAGGCAGCACCGCGATGACGGACGTGGTCAACTACGCTCAGCCGATCAAGACCAAGGGCTTCGTGGTGATGGACACGCCCGGCTACGATCCGGTGAGCATGACCGGCATCGTCGCCGGCGGCGCGAACGTGCTGGTATTCACGACGGGCCGAGGCAGTGTCTTCGGCTGCAAGCCGGCGCCGTCGATCAAGATCGCGACCAACACGCCCCTCTACGAGCACATGCTTGAAGATATGGACATCGACGCCGGCGTCATCCTCGCCGGCACGCCGGTGGAAGTCGTCGGCAAGCAGATCTTCGAGGAGATCCTCGAGGTCGCGTCTGGCAAGAAGACCAAGAGCGAGCTGAACGGCGTCGGCGAGGAGGAGTTCGCGCCGTGGTCGGTGGGGCCGACGCTTTAACGAATTCGTTTCGCGCTCGCGTGGCCCCTGCGAGCGCGAAACGAGGACAACGGGTGCCAATATGATCCGCAGCGTCATTATCGTACTCCTTCTGCCCGCCTTCGCGTTCGCCGAGCCCCTCTCGGCGCCGCAGATCAAGGAACTCGCTCCCGGCATCCGGAAGCAGATCGACGCCCTCTATCCGCAGCTCGATGCCTTCTACAAGACCGTGCACGCCAACCCGGAACTCGCCCAGCAGGAAGAACAAACGGCCGGCCGGCTCGCCAAGGAACTCAAAGCCGCCGGTTACGAGGTGACGACCCGCATCGGCGGGCACGGCGTTGTCGCGATCCTCAAGAACGGCCCCGGCCCGCTCGTCATGGTCCGCGCCGATATGGACGCCTTGCCGATCATCGAGAACACCGGCCTGTCGTACGCCAGTAAGGTCAAGACCCGCGATGCCGAGGGGAACGAAGTCGGCATCATGCACGCCTGCGGCCATGACATCAACGTCGCCTGCCTCGTCGGCACGGCCCGCGTCTTGGCGTCGATGAAGGATCGCTGGTCGGGGACGCTCATGCTCCTCGGACAGCCCGCGGAAGAAACCGGAGCCGGAGCGCGGCTCATGATCGCGGACGGGCTCTTTCAGAAGTTCGCCAAGCCCGACGTCGCCCTCGCCCTGCACTGCGATTCGCGCATCCCGCACGGCTACGTCAACTACCGCGAGGGCCAAATGCAGGCGAACGTCGATTCAATCGACATCACCGTCCACGGCAAAGGCGGACACGGCGCCGCCCCGCACACCACGATCGATCCGATCGTCCTGGCCGCTCGGATCGTGCTCGATCTGCAGACAATCGTAAGCCGGGAACGCGATCCGCTCGAGCCGGTCGTCGTCACCGTGGGCTCCATTCACGGCGGATCCAAGCACAACATCATTCCGAAGGAAGTGAAGCTACAGCTCACGGTGCGGACGACGAAGGACGACGTGCGGCAGCGGGTGCTGGACAGCATCGCGCGGATCGCCAAAGCGGCGGCGATGGGAGCGAAGGCGCCGGAGCCGACGATCAAGGTCGATCTCTCGCATTACACGCCGGCGCTGGTGTGCGACCCGGCTTTGACGCAGAAAATGGTCAAGATGTTCGAGCACGTGATCGGCGCCGACAAGGTGTTGCCGCGCGGCATGAGCCTGGGGGGCGAGGACTTTAGCCAGTTCGTGCGGCAAGGCATCCCCGGCTTCTACTTCTTCCTGGGGACCGCCGATCCGAAGCGGCACGCGGAAGCGAAGGCCGGCGGCAAGCCGTTGGCATTGACGCACACGGACGCGTATTTCCCGGTGCCGGAGCCGACGATCAAGACAGGCGTGTGGGCGATGACGTCGGCGGTGCTGCATTTGCTGGGGAAGTGAGCGTATTCCGCGAAAGCCCAGGGATGGCTATCCCTGGGGAAACGCTGAAATAAGCCACTTTTCGCTGTTGTCCCGTTCGGCAGAGAGACACGTTTTCTGGCGTTTCCCCAGGGATAGCCATCCCTGGGCTTTCGGGCACGCGTTAATCGTTAATGACCAACTTGGCGATCGAACCCAACTTCTGATACCGCCCCCGCGCTCCGGCAAAGAGCTTCTCCGCGTTTGCTGCCGACATCACCTGACCGCGTGCGTCACGCAAACTGTCGAGCTGCACCGAGCGTGGCGCCAGCGCCTCCACCAAATCAGGAATGTCATACGACTTTAGCACGCTGGGAATCACGCCAACGATCTGATTGACGCCGTCCGGCGTGCGGACGACGTTGTCCCATCTGGCCGTCATCCCTTCCAACCTCAGCGAAACGATGCGCGGCTCCAGGGCCGCGGCGTGCAGCGCGGGCAAGCACGCGTCGCCGGAGACCCATAGGTGGATCTTCTTTCCCTGGAGCGGAGCGCTTTGAATAAGCGAAAGAATGTCCTGCACGCGTTGCCCGACGAGCGGGCGATTCAGATGCAACCCGAGCACCGCGTTCTTGTAGTCGTTTGACGCGGCGGACTTCGAGTCGAATCCCGATCCGCGTAGGTCCGCATATACGAGTCCGGGGGCCTTCGGTCTGACTCCGACGCATATCGTAACCGTTTCGCCTTTCAAATCATCGGCGAGTTCAACCGTCAACCGCAACCCAGCCTCCGGTTCATAAGTCTTCCCCGCAACTTTCGCCGCCGCGATCTTCTCCGGCACGTTCAGCAGCCGGCGAATCTCCGCCTGCCGCTGCGCCTCCGGCAACTCCGCGAACTTCGCCCGAGCACCGGCGTACTTCTCCATCTCCTTCACGTTCATCTGAAACGCGGAGATGCCTTTCATGTCCGCGACTACCTGGCCCGTACGCGTGCACTGCAGGTCGGCATCCGTGAAGCTGGGGAAGTTCCCTTCCACAATCGGCTCGTCCTTGTCGCGCAGCCAGCGCACCATCCAGCGGGCAGCGGCCTCGCGGCGCGGCTTCGAGAAGCCGTGCTTGTCCTCGTATTCGAAGAGCGACACGCGTTCGCCGAAACCGAGTCGGCCGTAGACGACCTTCGCCTCGCGGAAGATGTTCCAGGCGCCGTCGATGTTGAAGTAGTCGTACGTGCCGACGAGCATGATCGTCGGTCTCGGCGCCCGCATGGTCACGTAGTCGGCGTGCTCCATGCCGAAGGCGACCTGGCCGACGATGTTTTGCTCGGCGTCCTGGGTGCCGAGCGTGGCGAAGAGTTTTTCGAGCGAGCAAAGGTAGCACGAGGGCGCCGCGGCCCAGATGCGCTCGTCCAGGGCCATCAGGTACGAGGTGAGCGTGCCCCCGCCGGAATTGCCGGTGCAGCCCAGGCGCTTGGGATCGATGTCGGGGCGCGACTGGAGATAATCGAGACTACGGATGCCGTCCCAGATGCGGTAGGTGGCGCAGCTGGTGCCGACGAGCCAGGCGCCGATGCCGACCTGGGTGTGCTCGCCGACCGACGTTTTCCCGGCGGGTTTGCCTTCGGCGTCGAGAAACTGCACGCGTTCGCCCTGGCCGATCGGGTCGTAGCACAACGCCGCGACGCCGTTCTGCGCGATCAAAATGCTCGCGCGTTGATATGCCTCGGCCGCCTTGCCGTTGACGCTATGGCCGCACGGGACGATGACGCCGGGAAAGGGGCCCTTGCCTTCGGGGAGGTATAGATTGGCGGTGACGTGATGGTTGGGCCGACTCTCGAAGATGACCTTTTCGACCTTGAAACCCTGGCCCTGCAGGGTGCCGACGGTCCTGGCGTTGAGCGGCGTCTTTTCCGGGAATCCGCCAAGCGATTCGATGAATTTCGCCTTGAGAAACTGTTGACGTTTGGCGATCGCCTCGGGCGTCAGCGTCTTGGCGACTTCCTGTCGGCGGGCGTCGAAGTGTTCTTTCGCCTTGGCCTGGAGGAAGGCGTTGAGGACGAGCCGAGGATCGTCGGTTTTGTCCTGGGCGACCAGGGGCGTGGTGAGGAGAACAAGGAGTAAGCTGGCACGAACCATGAGAACCTCGCGGGGTAGTGGGGAGATCCCGATTGTCGGGGGGCGAGAGGTCGTTGTCAAGCGCGGTGGAGATCGTCGAATACTTTCATCCGACACAATCGGAACATTTAACCAAGAGAAAGCAATCTTCTGGGGGAATAGCGTTGCAACCGAAAAACAAAATGGGTAGGTTACATGTGATCGAGGGGACAGGGACGTCTGCGTCGATTCTCGGCGCGGTTGCCGGGACGGTTTTTTGGAGGATTCTCGCTTAAAAGGTCCCTTTCAAGTAAGGCTGTAGGCCATGCGCAGAGTGGTCGTCACGGGTGTGGGCGTGGTTGCCCCCAACGGCATCGGCAGGGAAGCGTTTTGGTCAGCTTGCCTCAACGGCAAGAGCGGCGTCGGTCCCATTCACAGCTTCGACGCCTCCGGACACCCCGTCAAGATCGCGGGGGAGATTCAGGATAAAGATTTCGACGTGTCGAAGTTCCTCCCCGGGCATCAGCGCAAGAGCGTCAAGATCATGAGCCGGGCGATGCGTTTTGCGGTCGGCGCCGCCGGGCTGGGGCTTGCCGATTCCGGCATCAATCTGGACGCACTCAATCCCGAACGCTTTGGCGTCGTCATGGGGACGGGGTTGGTGCCGGTCGATTTGCCGGAGATCAGCGCGGCGCTCTATTCGGCCTGCGATGAGAACGGCCGACTGCAGACGGACCGTCTGGGCAAGTGCGGGCCTGAGGCGCTGTTTCCGCTGTGGATTCTCAAGTATTTACCGAACATGGTGGCGGCGCACATCTCGCTGGCGTTCAACGCGCAGGGCCCTAACAGCACGATCACGACGGCTTGTGCCGCGGGGACGCAGGCGGTGGGCGAGGCGTTTCGCCTGATCGCCCGCGATGACGCCGACGTCGTCCTGGCCGGAGGCGCCGACAGCCGTATCGATCCGCTCATGATTCTCGCTTACTCGGCGCTGGGCGCGCTCAGCATCTCCAGCCGGCCGGCGTGCGAAGTGTCGCGGCCCTTCGACGGCAAACGCGATGGTTTCGTGCTCGGCGAAGGCGCCGGCATCCTCGTGCTCGAGGAACTCGAACACGCCAAAGCGCGTGGCGCCACGATCTACGCCGAGGTGCTCGGCATGGGGAGTAGTTTCGACGCCTACGCGGCCACGAAGCCCGACCCCGAGGCCAAAGGCGCCTCACGGGCGATTCGCGAAGCGCTGCGCGAGGCGCGCAAGAATCCCTGCGACATCGACTACATCAACGCCCACGGCACCAGCACCCGTCTCAACGATCAGATGGAGACGACCGCCGTCAAGCGCGTGTTTGGCGAGGGGGCGAAGTCGCTGCCGTTATCGTCGATCAAGTCGATGGTGGGGCATCTCATCGGCGCCGCCGGTGCGGTCGAAGCGGTGGCGCTCGCGCTGACGCTTTCGACGCAAGCCGTGCCGCCGACGATCAACCAGACGCAACCGGACCCGGCGTGCGATCTGGATTACGTGCCGAACACGGCGCGCGATATGAAAACGCGGATCGGATTATCGACGAGCTTCGGCTTCGGCGGCCAGAATGCGGCCCTGGTGATGGGACAATTTTGCGGATAGAAGATTGAACGTTCGAATTACTTACGAGTCGGAAGCATTAGCGACGATTTTTCGCCAATCGTCGCTAACGCTTCCGGCTCGGAAAAGCGATCCTATAACATGATCGACCGCAAGGCATGGCCCCCCTGGGCGGCGGGGTACGGACGGTTGCCGCGGTCGTGCACCGGCATGTCGGGGTCGATGCCCAGAAGTTCGTAAATGGTGGCGCAGACGTCAGCGGGGCTGGCGGGGAGTTCGCGGACGTAGGCCGCCTGCGAGTCGGAAGCCCCGTAAATGCTGCCGCCGCGGATGCCGCCGCCGGCGAACCACATCGAATAACAATGCGTCCAGTGATCCCGTCCGCCGTTCCTGTTGATGGTCGGCGTGCGACCCATTTCGCTCATCACCACCACCAACGTTTCGTCGAGCATGCCGCGCGCCTCGAGATCCTCGAGCAGGGCGCTGTACGTCTGATCGAACTCGGGGAGGTTCGTGTCCTTGAGGATCGGGAAGTTGCGGGTGTGCGTGTCCCAGGAATCGTAGTTGCAGTTGAGGAAAAGATCCCACGTCACATTGACGAAGCGTACGCCAGATTGCACCAGCCGACGCGCGGTCAGCGTGCAATTGCCGAATAGCGATCGGCCGTACCGGTCGCGCGTTCGGGCGTCTTCGCGGTCCAAATCGAAGGCGGAACGTGCGTCCGCCGACGTGAGCAGTCGATAGGCGCGCTGTTGTACGCGATCGTGATTGTCGAGAGAGACCTGCCCTTCCGCCCGGCGCAGCTGCTGATCAACTTGCTGGACCAGCGATTGCCGACGATCGAGTCGATCGAGCGTCAGTCCTGCTTCGAGGGTGCTGCTGGGCAGGTACGGCGTTCCAAGGACTTTCGCAGGGTATCCTGCCCGCGGAGCCGGGGTCGCCGGCGTCGGTTTGCATTCTGTATAGAGGGGCTCGCAACGGCTCCCCAGGAACCCCGAGTACGGGCCCGGTCGGCGAATCGATTGGCCCCAACCCAGGTAGCACGGCATGTAGACATAGTCGGGCAGATCGCGTTGCCCCTGACGCAGCGATTCCACCACCGACCCCATGCTCGGCGGATACGAGTCACGTGTGCTGACGATGTCCAAGAGCGGCTTGTCATACCCGCTGTAGCTGGGCAGCGGATTGTGGCAGCCGGCTTGATGGTTGAGCGATCGCACGACCGCGACCTTGTGCATCCACCGACTCATCTTCGGCAAATGTTCGCAGACGAAAGTTCCCGGGACCGTCGTGCGGATCGGGCCGAACTCGCCGCGAATCTCGGCGGGAGCGGTGAGCTTGAGATCGACCATGTCCTGCGTGGCGGCGCCCCCCAGCAGATAGAGGAGGATGACGTTCTTGGCGCGGCCGGGTCGGCGGCCCGGTGTTTCCTCAGCCTGGAGCGCCTGCGACAAGCCCAACCCGCCGCCCAGAGCCGAGAGTGCCCCAGCCTGCAACGCTTGACGTCTGGTCCAGCCGTTAGGCGTGTGCTGATGAGATCCCAAAACGTTCCACATGGTCTGCTCCGCAAGAGGTTACGGCAACGGGCCCGGAGTTGATGATGGGCGCGGCGGAGGCGTGTGTCAAGCAGAATCCGAGCCGGAAGAACGTCGCTGACGCTTCCGGCTCGGAAATAAAAAATCGTCGCTGACGCTTCCGGCTCGGAAATAAAGGATCGTCGCTGACGCTTCCGGCTCGAAACGAAAGTGGTTAGTTTGTGGTCAGGCGATACAGCAGTGGCGTGGCGCCGGCATAGGCGCGGACCACCACGCGGACGCGGGTGTTGGAGGCCGGCAGGAACGAAACGTACGCGCTGGCGTTTTTGCGGAAGTCGCGCTTGATCAGCTTGTTGTCCAGGCTGTAGACATAGAGGTCGATGTCGCCGCGATTGGAGAGATTGGCGACGCTGATCGCGGCCACGGCCTTGCCTTTGAAGTCGATGAAGTACGTGTCCGTCTTGTCGTACTTGGCGTCGACGCGGCCAGTGATCGAGCGGGGACCGCCCAGGGCGCCTCGCTTGACTTCGCTGATCTGGTCCAGGATCATCGCCCCGAGCGCCTTGACGGCTTCTTTATCCTTGCCCTGAGCCAGGCCTTCCGCTTCCGTGATGAGTCCCTTGGCCTCGGCCAACGCGTCCGAGTCGCTGGTCGCGGATTCCAGCTTGGCATCCTTGGTGTCGACCTTGTTCAGATCGGTGAGGCCGATGACGCGGGCGGCGGCGAGCAGCATTTCCGGCGCCTTCTTCTCGCGTCCGAGGTGGACCAGCGTGCTGGCGGCGTTCAGCGCCTCGATGCGGTCGACGGTCGGTTCCGCCTTGGGCTTTTCGTCCTGCGCCCGGGCGCTCAGCGACAATCCCAGAAGCGCCGTCAAGGCGCAAGCCATCGTTCGTTGCAGCATTTCAGAATCTCCTAAGTGTTCGTCCAGGACATGGCGAGGATTGGCGACGGGACGAAGCGTTGCCAGTTCCTATTCAGAGAACTACCGGTTTAAGGCGCGAATGAGACGCTGTCAAGCAAATTAGCAAGCGGGCGTTCTGCTGAGTAAAACCCGCACGGACCCCGAGCGGACAAAAAAGATCGAAACTTCGTAAACTCCGCGTGCTATAGTAGTCGCGAGAGGAACGGGAACGTTTATGAGTGCCAAACGAATTTACTTGTCTCCGCCGCATATGGGCGAAGCTGAACTCGGTCTGCTGCAGGAGGCGTTCGCGTCGAACTGGATCGCTCCCCTGGGGCCGCACGTCGACGGCTTCGAACGCGAGTTCGCCGCCAAGGTCGGCGTGCGCCACGCCGCCGCCGTCTCCTCCGGCACCGCAGCCTTGCATCTGGCCCTGCGCATGCTCGGCGTCGAGACCGGCGACGAAGTCTATTGCTCCACGCTCACCTTCTGCGCCAGCGCCAACCCCATTGTCTACCAAAACGCCCGGCCCGTCTTTCTCGATGCCGAGCGCTCGTCGTGGAACCTCGATCCCAATCTCCTACACGACGAACTCCGCGCCGCCGCCCAGCGCGGCAAACTCCCCAAGGCGGTCCTGGTCGTCGATCTCTATGGACAGTGCGCCGACTACGATCCAATCGTCGCCGAGTGCGCGCGTTACGAAGTCCCGATCGTGGAAGACGCGGCCGAGGCGCTGGGCGCCAAGTATCGCGGCAAACCGGCGGGGTGCTTCGGGAAGATGGCCGCCTTCTCGTTCAACGGCAACAAGATCATCACGACGTCGGGCGGCGGCATGCTCGTCTCCGACGACGCCAAGCTCATCGAGCAGGCGCGCTTCCTCGCCAGCCAGGCACGCGATCCGGCGCCCCACTATCAGCACTCGCAACTCGGCTTCAACTACCGCATGAGCAACCTCCTCGCCGCGGTCGGCCGAGGTCAGTTGCGTTTGCTCGAACAGCGCGTCGCGGCGCGCCGGCAGATCGGCGACTTGTACCGCCAGCACCTGGGCAATCTCCCCGGCCTTGCGTTCATGCCCGAGCCGCCATGGAGCCTCGGCACCCGCTGGCTCACGTGCTTGACGATCGACGCCGCACGTTTCGGCGCCACCAGCGACGACGTGCGTTTGGCCTTGGAGGCCCAACAGATCGAGTGTCGTCCGGTGTGGAAGCCGTTGCACCTGCAGCCGGTCTACGCGGGGAGCCGGCACGTCGCGGGTCACGTCAGCGAGGATTTGTTCGAGCATGGCATCTGTCTGCCGAGCGGCTCGAACCTCACCAATGAAGAGTTGATGCGGGTGGTGCACGCCATTCGAAAAAGCGTACGGGCACGTCTTTAGACGCGAGCCTTGACCGCGCCCGCAGGAGGTTGTACTATTGGCAATCAACCCGTGTTTCTGGTCGCGACAATGTAATTGCGGAGGGCGATTTTCCTCTTGCGGGCGATCGCGACGGGTTTTCATCGCTCAAGCTTCCGCCTCTATCGAATCCTTTCACGAAGATTCCTGGTTTCCACGTTCGCGAGGAGCTATGCTTGTAATTCCTTCTTGACGCCTTGCTTCCACGCCAAGCCTGGAGAGCGTCGGCATGAAGCCCTTACACGCAATTTCGTCCCAGGAACTTGAGGAACTATGCTCACCCATTCCGAGTGCCGAGATATCGAACGGCGGCACGGTTCGCCGTTTTATCTGTTCGATCGAGACGACTTCACGGGGAACTATCGGCGGTTCGTCGGCGCCTTTGAGTCGCGCTATCCCGCCGTTCACATCGGCTACTCGTACAAGACCAACTACTTGCCGTACCTATGCAAGGCGGTGAAGGATCTTGGGGGCTGGGCGGAGGTGGTATCCCGGTTGGAGTACGAGCTAGCTCTGCGCATTGGGCAAGGCCCGCCGCCCTCCTCGCGTGGGTCGAGGGCAAGACACCACAGTCGGATTGGCTTAAAGTTCGTCCCAATGTCATGGCCGGTAAATGCGATCGTATCGTTCCGATCACGGCCAAGGCCTGATTTTTGGCCGAAACGCGACCCGGATCCCCCGGTCCGGCGCTCGCGTAAAATGCGTGCGTGTTGCGAATCAGGCGTCTGGAAAGATTCTTACAGCAACATTCGGGGCAGAAGCGGAGGTCGTTGACGGTGTTGTTTTCCATTGGCCTCGTCATTCTCGGCATCGTACTCCTCATCGTCGGCGGCGAGACGCTCTTGCGTGGCGCCGTGGGCCTCGCGGCACTTCTGCGCCTGACGCCAGCCGTCATCGGCTTGACCGTGGTGGCCGCCGGCACCTCCGTCCCCGAACTCGCGGTCAGCGGGATCGCCGCGTATCAGGGGAAGCCGGACATCGCCGTCGCCAACGTGGTCGGGTCCAACATCTTCAATATTGCGTTCATCCTGGGGTTGTGCGCCCTAACTCGGCCGCTCGTGATCGCCGGCAACACCATTCGACTGGAGTATCCAGTCCTTGCGATTGTAACGCTCCTCTGCCTGGTGATCGTTCAGGACGGCGAGATCAATCGCCTCGACGCCACGCTGTGCCTGGCGGTGTACGTCGGCTTCACCGTGTATCTCGTCAACCTGGTCCGGCAACAGGTGACTGCGGCTGAGGCGCAAGAACTCAAAGCGGAAGTCAAGGAGCTCACCCCGTCGGAATCGCAGCCGCGGGCGTGGGTGTGCATCGCGCTGGTGTTGACAGGCGCCGCCCTGCTTGCCGTCGGGGCGCACGCCACCGTAATGGGGGCGTCCGAGTTGGCCCGACTTCTGGGATTGTCGGAGCGGGTCATCGGGCTGACCATCGTCTCCATTGGGACCGGACTCCCCGAGGTGGTTGCGTCCCTGGTGTCGAGCATCCGCGGGCGGAGCGACGTGGCCATCGGCAACGTCATCGGCTCGAATCTATTCAACATCCTCGTCATCCTCGGCCTGAGCGCGATGGCGGCGCCTCTGCCGGTTCAGTCCGTCCTTATCACGTCCGACTGTTGGTGGATGCTGGGCGTCACGCTGTTGCTGTTCCCAATCATGTTCACGGGGTTACGGGTGAACCGTTGGGAGGGGGGAGTGCTGTTGGGGACATACTGCGCATATCTGGGGTTGTTGCTGTTTGCCCAGTAGCTGTCTAGATTTCCCGCGGTCCACAATGAGTCAGGGAGGTCCGCCGCCGGCGGAGATCGCGCCGGCGGCGGAGCGAACCTGCCGATGTTGCAAAAGCACGCGTTTGCCGAAGGCCGCGGAATACGAGCCCGAACGCAAAGATCGGCGCCTCGAAAGTCGCCGATCTTTGCGGACGATCGCGACCGAGCTCGGCCCGGGGCGTTAGGGGCCATTCCAACGTCGACGGTCGGCGAACCCTTTTCCTGGTGATTTTTCTTGCGTCAGCAGATAGCCGCCTGGACAATCATTGTTCAGGAAAGTAATATGGCGGAATGGAACCTACCTCTGGTCCCCGTGCGGTTCGCCGATTTGACTCTCCGCAGCAGGAGACATACCTCGCCCTGTGGCGGACGTACGACCGTCTCCGGGCTCTCGAAGACAGCCTTTTTGCCGAGTTCGACCTCACTGCCCAGCAATACAACTTGCTGCGCTTGCTCCGAGCAACTCATCCGGATTCGGTACCGACGTTGAGCCTCGTAGATCAGTTGGTTTCGCGTGCGCCCAACGTGACCCGCATGCTCGACCAACTGGAAAAACGAGAATTGATCGTTCGACGCCGCTCCACTGAGGATCGGCGGTCCGTGTTCGTCGGTATTACCGATGCGGGACTGGTGTTGCTCCGTCTGATCGCCGAGCCGCTTCAAGAATGTCACCGGCGGCAATTGGGTCACTTGTCGAGTTCTGATCTGAACCATCTCGGAAAGATCCTCCGGAAGGCTCGCGCGCCGCACGAAGCAGAAAATAGTCCCTGGAAGTAATGGGAGCATCCAATGTCTGAACTGCGTCCGCAATTCGAAGTTGCCAATGGCGAGAACGTCGCGGCCGAATGCATACCCGCTGGAAAATTCACTTGCGCCGGGCTGAGAGGTTACTTGCCATTGCTGGTCGCTGGCGTGAAAGAGTTCTTTCTGATCCGAGCGCCGAGTGACAAGGGCAAACCGTTCTACGGGCCGGAGATTTCGGTGAGGACCTCGTTTGCGTTCGCGCTTCTGTGTGCCTGGCTGCTCGGATGTCCTGGATCGATGATCGCGGCGGACTTGGAGCGCGCCCCCATCCATTACAGCACCGCCTCCCCGAAAAACGCCGTCGCCGCGTTGATCGAGCAGATTCGCAGTCGCAAAATCGCTTTGAAAGGCGACGAAAACCACGGTTACCTCGCATCGCTACTGAAACACCTTGAGATCCCGACCTCTTCCCAGGTGCTTGTATTCTCCAGGACCAGCCTGCAGCGTTCGCGAATCGGGCCCAAGACGCCGCGCGCAATCTACTTCAATGACGAGGTGACCGTCGGCTTTTGCCTGCATGGCGACATGGTCGAGATCGCCGTCGCGGACCCGGTGGTCGGCACGGCTTTTTACACCGTGGATCAAAATCTCGAACGCCCGGGAACGTTCAAGCGGCAAACCGAGACGTGCCTTTTGTGCCACGCGTCGTCGGGAAACCAAAGTATGCCCGGCCATCTCATTCGCTCGGTCTTCCCCGATCACTACGGCGAGCCGATTTTTTCCCGCGGCACAAAGCGAGTCGATCATACGACGCCGTTCGCGGACCG
Organism: Gemmatales bacterium; assembly: GCA_038217425.1. GTDB lineage: Bacteria > Planctomycetota > Planctomycetia > Gemmatales > Gemmataceae > JAIEPT01. The sequence continues at coordinate 4,250 of JBBQPM010000001.1, read as the reverse complement.
ATGGGGCGGGTGGTACGTAACAGGTACTAGCGGCAAGCAGATTCATCTGGGCAACGTACGATTTGGCAAATCTTCGGAGCCGATATCGACCGCAGGCGTCAATGTTACGGACCTGAAATCGTATTTCTCGGCGGACAACTATCTCACGCCGCATAGCGATCTCACAGCTCTGATGGTGCTCGAACATCAAACCGAGGGCCACAACCGTTTGGCGCGGGCTAATCTCATGACGCGGTTAGCGTTGGCCGACCAGGCCAACTTGAACAAGGCGTTGGGCCGACCCGAGGACCAGTGGACCGAGGCAACCGTTCGGAGAATCTACTCCGCATGCGAGCCTCTCGTCGAGTATCTGCTTTTTTGCAAGGAAGCTTCGCTGTCCGAACGCGTGACGGGCACTTCGGCGTTTGCCTCGGAGTTCGCCGCTCGAGGTCCGTTTGATTCTAAGAGTCGCTCGCTTCGAGAGTTTGACCTGAAGACGCGTATTTTCCGCTATCCGCTGAGCTACCTGATCTATTCGCACGCCTTCGATGGTTTACCCATCGACGCGAAGGATCGCGTCTATTTGCGTTTGTGGGAAGTGCTGACGGGTAAGGATCAATCGCACCCCTTTGCCCATCTCTCTTCCGAGGACCGCCGGGCCATACTGGAGATTGTGCGCGAGACCAAGCAGGGACTCCCGGCATACTGGAAATGACAGGCCGTTGGAGAATTTGCGGAGCGAGATAAAATTCCCGAGCATTGTCGTGACGGTGGCCGAGGAGTACTTGAAGCGCTACGCAATCGGTGAGCGGCGGGCAAACGGAAACCGGCAACGACACCGCAGTAAATCCCAGCCTGCGGCGGGACGCCTGACGAGATGGCGAGCGCAATTGCCAGTGGCAGGGCGACGAGACCGACCGTTAGCCCGGCGATCAGGTCCGAGAGGAATGTCTTGAAGTTGCCCCCGGCAACGACTCGACCAACTTGGGCATCATGCTCTTCTTCATCCCCCGGCCTCCTATTCGATGTTCTTCTCCGCCTTCTTCTCTTCCCGTAGCATGTGCATTGCCTCATTCAAGTGAGCGAAGAAATACTCCCGCATCTTCTCCAAAGCCTCGCCCAAAAGCGGGTCACGGAGCCGGTAGAAGATTTGGTTGCCCTCTTTGCGGGTTTCAACGATATACTTGTTCCGCAAGACGGCAAGGTGCTGGGAGGCGTTAGCCTGCTCGACTCCGATCTTCTCGCACAGCCGTCCCACCGACATCTCGCCGTACCGCAAGAATTCCACGATGGCTACCCGTGTGGGGTGCCCGAGAGCCTGAAAAAGGCCCGCCTTGAACTGCCGCATCGAGTCGAGCATGGCCCGTCTTTCGTCCCGAATGGATGGCGATCAACCCGCCAGAATTCGAATAATCGCAAATATACATATTGGCGGCGAAAGTAAAGAGAACCTTACAGTAGTCGGAACCATGTTGATCCGCAACTCCCGCACGCTGCGAAAGCGGAACAGACGATCTCCTTGGCGGTCTGGGAATAGATGAACATGACTTCCCCTTGGCCGAGCCCGCCCGTCGAGGAGCCAGGTCGCAATAAGTCCGGGCCTCTTGACAGTTCAATCGGTGTGCTTTGAGAGGTCCAGGGGGGCGGGACGATCTGGAGCGAAACTGAACGGAGTGTCTCTTTTGTGTCTCCTTTGGCTTTCGCAAACTTTGGATCGCTTTCGTAAGTCGTTCAATTTAAGGACTTAGGTTGACTTAGAAAACGGCAACGGGAGTGTATGGAAATCGAATCCACTGGGAGCTTTGTTCAAGCCCCCCGCTGGTTTTGAAGACCAGGGCCATCACCAGATGTGCAAACACTCCCGGAAGAACTATCCCTTGTCATTTAAGGGTTTATGGCTTATGATGAAATTCGTCAAGGAAAATTTACCCCTTTCGTTTACCCCTTTGGATTCGGGCGTACTATGGCTCGACAACCGAAACTCCGAAAAAAGAAGGTGGGAACGTCGGTCTACTGGTTCACGAAGGCCGGTGGAGACACCTACTTCGGAAGCGTCGATTCCGTGCCTTACTCGGAGGCCAAAAAACTCTTCAACGACCATGTGAAGATTCTAGGCGAAAACGACGTCGCCCGCCACTCGAAGGGTCTGACGGTGGGGGATTTGATCGTCCTGTTCCTGGAGTGGATCGAGAAGAAGCGATCCCGGCAGACGTTCACCACCCGCAAACTCTACTGCACCCGGTTCTCCAACTACGAGGTCAGTCCCGGAACCCGAATCGCCGACCTCCCTGCCAATAAGGTGCAAAGTAAAGACCTCGAATCCTGGCTCGACCATCACGATGCGGAATTCGACGTGGGGCCGCAAACCCGCCGCCACGCCGAAACGTCGGTAAAGCATTGTTGGAATTGGGCCACAAAGCACCCCTCGCCGGTCCCGTACCTTTCGCCGATTTACCGCCCATTCTCCAGCGTTGAGCGCACCTCCGTCCCACTCAAGGCGCTCAATGAGAACGACCTCATCGCCATGAAGGAGATCGAAGCAGTCTTCGCTGCCGCCGAGATGGACCTTGACCAGTTTCGGCGCTTCGGGTTGGAAGAGACGCTAGAACGCAACGGCTCGGACGGTTGCCGCACAGCCGAGGATTACGCCAGCTTTGCCGAAATGCTCCGGTGCTACTACCACACGGGAGCAAGGACCGACGAACTAGTATCCTGCGAAGTCGGGGACGTTCTGCTGCGGACGCAACAGGTGATCTTGGGCAAGCACAAGCGTTCCCGAACGCAAGCGAACCCGACAATCCGGCACATTACACTCAACAAGGAGGCGCTCGACATCTTCAAACGGAGATGCCAGGGCAGAGATTTGTCGGAACGAGTTTTCGTCAACAGCGGCGGAAAACCCTGGACCGTTCGAGGAACCGCCAAACGATTCGAGCGGATCAAGGAAGTGGCTGCCAAGATGAAGCTGGGGAAAATTCGAGACGAAATTTCGATTTACGACTTTCGCCACCTCTGGATCAGCGAGGCACTGATGGCGAAAAATGACGTGGCGACCGTCGCACGGATGGCGGGGACTTCCATTGCCATGATCGAACGAGTCTACGGCCATTTCCGAAACGAACACCTTCAAGAAGCCCAGCACCGGCTCGATGAGGCACGGCGAGAAAGAAATCGTCAATCGTAGTCGATGTACTTGTATTTTCGCTTTCCCTTGACGGCCCTCCGTGTTGGCTGCCGTGGAATTTTTGGTGTCGGTTCATCGGTTTCGTAGCTTGTTCGTAGTCGAACAATCGAATCCAGGAGAAAGCGGTAAGCGGGACGGCTACTGCCGGGTGGCGCTGCATTGCGAAACTCCAACAGGCCAGCCGCCCGTAGTTTCAGAACAGTATCCTTGCTCAAGCCGAGAATCGTCGCCGCCTCTTCCGTACTGACCTCTTTGGGCAAGTCAGAAACAAGCGGAGCCTCGATCACCTTGCCCCTGTTGAACTCGTCCACGGCGGTTTCGGTGATGCGAATTGAGCCGTCGAGACTACGCATCACCTTCAATCCCTGGGCGATCCAGGCTTGAAGGTCTTCGATGCTGGTCTTGAAGAACTGACAGAATTCTTCGCCGGTCCAAACCTTCTCCCCGACGCCTTTGCGACCCGCCTGTTGCACGAACTCTAGCGTCGAGTTCTCCCGTAGACGAAAGTCACCCTTTACCCTTTTACCATCAACGAAAGGAACGGCGCTGGCCGGGATATTGAAAGCATCAACGAGCGACGCCCGGACGCACATAACGGAAACGCCGACGACCCTGAAGAAGCCGACGTTTGCTCCGTGAATGATGCTCACGAACCCCGAAAGACCAACGGACGTGGACATTTCTGATGTCCTCCTGGATGGACGGTCAAACCTAGGAAATGCCGAACGCAACAGCTCAAAAGGAAGGTCGAGGGCAGATTCAACGGCAAAAAGTCTGAAACCGCACGTCCAGACAAACCCCGCTCCGCAACAACTCGTGCGGAAAACGTAGAAGGCCTGGAGGGGGTTCGGGCCGTCGTCCCTACAAAGCAGAAATCGGGAAGCTCGCAAAGCGGCCACTTGAAGAAGTTCCCGACGTTTGGGATTTTACCACGGAACGTGCCGAACGTAAAATCGATTTCGCTGCCGATGCGGAGATCCTAAACATCCCGCCTGGATTGGCCGGTTCATTTTTCGCAGGGAGCCTGACTCAGTTCCGGCACGGACTGGATTCGCTAAAGCCCTCACGCCCACAATCGCCGACGCAA